>NZ_JNJM01000006.1:0-203124 GCF_000701645.1 Oribacterium sp. FC2011 | reverse complement strand
GTATCTGAAAGGTAAATCTGCATTGATGATGTTTGATAAACACGCAAATCTGAAATATAAATTTGGAAACAGACACTTTTGGTCAGAAGGTTACTATGTGTCAACAGTAGGACTTAACGAAGCAACAATCAAAAAATATATCCAAGATTAAGAGAAATACGATATAGCAATGGATAAGCTAAGTGTTAAGGAATACGAAGACCCTTTTAAAGGGTAGTTGGTAGTACAAACACCGCTTTAGCGGTAGCGACGAGTCAAACGCATAGTGGCTTGAGCAAAGTGAAAGCCAGCGCCTTGAGACGCCGGCTGAGTAATCAGAGGCTTATAGCCTCAGAGCAAACCACCCGTTTGACGGGTGGTTGTGATATCGCAGGGGCTTTGTGAGTGATATTTTTGAAGGATGCCGATAGAGTCCTGCATTGTGAGAGGAAAAATTAATCTTCCTGCTCAATTTATAGGAGTTTAGAATGGTTGGATTTTTATCTGATAAATATATAAGAACTGCAAAAACATTATTTTTCCTGTTTATGTTCATGCTGATGTTTGATTTTATAGCAAAAGCAGATACCATATATCAGGTTACACCAGAGTCGGATCTACAGGAGATTATCGATTCCTGTAATGACAGCGAACAAAATAAGGTGATCATATATATGCATTCCGGAATCTATAAACCTTTTTCGGCCATATCTTCAATGGGAATGCCGGAACGATACATAAGCTTTATAGGTCTTTCGGATGGCGTGGAGATTCTCAGTGAAAGCGGGCTTTATAAAAATCCTGCTGCAGATCTAAGGCTAAATGGTAGAGTGGAAAATATTCGATTTATAGCAAGCCATCCTGATGGAGAGCTTAATGTAGAGGACAAGGGTGCTTATGCCGTACATGCGGACTACGGCTCCCAGCATACTGTATTTTCTGACTGTACATTTATTTCTTATCAAGCTTCTGCCGTAGGTATGGGACTTACCTATGACAGTGAAATGATATTTAAAGACTGTCATTTTATCAACAGAGCAACGGCAAAGTTCGGCAGCTATTGGAGAATGGGAGCCATACTTGCCCATACACCTGAGTTGGAATCCGGCACATCAGGAGCGAAGCTGACTCTTGAACACTGTATATATGAGTATCCCGGGGAATCATACGCCGGAGTTATAGTTTCGGAACTGAATGGGAGTGAAGTGGATTTTAAGGAGATATAACAGCTATTTTGCTGCAGTTCAGGCTAGGATTAACAATCACAGACAGTAGTATATATAAAGTTACGCATTTTCGCGCCGGGGGTATGTCCCTGGCGCTTTTTGTGTTTCCCGGAAGAAAAAATGTGTCCTCATGTTAACGGAACATATTGGCTACCGGACGAAATAATGCGTCTTCATGCCAACGGCTCACGGCGTTGAAAGTACACTCCGAGAAAAATGTCCGACAGTGTCTGAACACTTACATTTTTGCAATAATAATCCAGTATGAATTTTTGCTATAGTATTGACAGAAATTAATATAACATGTATGATTTCACGCGAATATTCAAAAGCCCCATATCTATGGGCGAAAAGATTTGAACTATCTTAGTTACAATTATCTATATTTATATCTTTAAAGATATCCCTAATTTTATTTTTTTGATCAGGAGTTTATTAAACAATCTTTTAATAAACGCTTTTGATTTTGATGCTATACTAAAACCATATGAAGGATCATAAATGAAAAACGAAAAAATGAATAAAGGACTGTTGGACAGTCAGCTGATACTCAATGAAAAGAAAAGGCTAAATGAGCAGTGGAAAAATATCGGTATCAGCAATGACTTTGTATTCTGTAAGGTCATGCAGGATAAAGAACTTCTTTCTGAACTCATCAGACGTATATTGCCGGATTTAAAGTTTACGGATCTAAAGATAGATGGTCAGAAGACGATTGAGATAGGCCCGGATATACATGGTGTAAGGTTTGATGTCTTTGCAACTATGGAAGACGGGAGGATAGTGGACATCGAGCTGCAGGTTCTTAATACCGGAAATCTTCCGAAAAGGATACGTTACTATGGCTCCATTGCAGACATGCAGATGTTGGAGAAAGGCGTAGTGTATGATGAACTTGTGGAGTCCTATGTAGTGATGATCTGCCTGTTTGATCTTTACGGTGAAGGCAGACATATGTATACATTTACCAACCGCTGCAAAGAAAATCCGGAACTGGAAATGGGCGATGGAACTACCAGGATAGTTCTAAATGCAACCGGAACAAAGGATGATATAAGTCCGAAGTTAAAGGCATTTCTCAGTTATGTTGCAGGAAATGCGGTAGAAGATGAATATGTGAAAAAACTTGATGAAGCAGTGCAAAAGGCAAGACAAAACAAGAAATGGAGGAGAGAATATATGGTTATCAACATGAGAGATTTAGAACAACAAGCGATGGGGGCTAAGCGAAGAGATCGTGAGAAGATTGCAGAAATGCTTCAGGATGGCAAAACTCCGGAAGAGATAGCATCTTTCTGCAAGTATCCCATGAAGCTTATCAAGGAAGTACAGAATAGTATGATGTCAGTGAAATAATACTGGGAATTGAACATTCGAAAATTGCAGTATTATTATGAATCATTCAGTATATGTTCATAACAAGAGTAAAATAAAACGAAAAAGACAACCATGTTATTCTGTGACTGCACAGAGAATATGGTTGTCTCTTTGCGTTATATAGTTAAAACTGATCCTGACTGATGTTATAATTAATGAGTCAATGACTGATCAGCGCGAGTAATTTTATGATTGTGGGTATGTTGTGGGTATGAAGGAAATGAATGAGGGGAATAAAAGTGTAAGCGATTTTATGAAAAAGAAGGGAAAGAAGGGCAGGAAACCGGAACTTAGTACGACGCAGATGATTTCGCTGAGTTTTTTGTCGGCGATTCTGGTGGGGGCGGCGCTTTTGATGCTTCCATGCTCAACGGTGCCGGGAGAAGAGACGGATTTTCTCACGGCGCTGTTTACTGCTACTACTTCTGTTTGTGTTACGGGGCTTGTTGTGGTTGATACATTTTCTCACTGGACACTGTTTGGGCATATTGTGATCATGCTGCTGATACAGGTGGGTGGCATTGGTGTTGTGTGTCTTTCGGCGGTACTTTTGATTCTTATTCATAAGAGGCTGTCACTTAAGACCAGGGTGCTGATGATGGATTCCTTTAATCTTGACTCTATAAAGGGTGTTGCGGGTTTTTGTCAGAGAGTGGTTAGAGATATATTTATCGTTGAGGGCATCGGAGCGATTTTGTCGGCGTTTGTGTTCGTACCGGAATTTGGCAATACCAAGGGCATATATGTCTCGATTTTTCATTCGATTTCTGCCTTCTGTAATGCGGGTATCGATGTTATAGGGCCTGACAGTTTGTGCAGATATTCGGGGAATTATTTTATTTTGTTTGTCACCATGATGCTGATTGTTCTCGGTGGACTTGGCTTTGTGGTTTGGTTTGATGTAGCCAATGCTGTGGGTGCATTTTTCTCAAAGGCTGAGGGAAGGAAGCGATTCAGGCTTCATGAACAGACTAAGCTGGTGCTTGCATTGACGGCGGTGCTTATTGTGAGTGGGGCAATGCTTACATTTCTGGCAGAAATGGATAATCCGGCGACGATGCAGAGTATGAGCCTGGGAGCAAAGATCTGGAACAGCTTCTTCCAGTCCGTGACTTTCAGAACTGCGGGTTTTATGACGGTTTCCCAGAAAGGGCTCAGAGAGGTTACGGCTCTTTTTGGACTGATGTATATGTTCATCGGAGGATCACCTATGGGAACCGCGGGCGGCGTAAAGACTGTGACATTCTTTGCACTTATGCTTTATGCCATAAGTTTTCTCCGTGACAGGGAAAAGCCGGTGGTCTTTAACAGAGCGTTTCCTATAGAAACTATACGTAAAGCGGTTGCAATCATACTTATAAGTTTTCTTGTGACTTCACTTCTGAGCATTATGCTAATGTTCACCGATCACAGTATTCTCATGACGGATGCGCTTTTTGAAACCTTCAGTGCTACTGCGACTGTGGGACTTTCCAGAAATCTCACATCGAGCCTGACACCGGTGGGAAGGATGATCATAATCATGGCAATGTACCTCGGAAGAATCGGACCTATATCTCTCGTTATGTTCTTCAGAGGACAAAAGGCTAAGAAGAATCTTCTGATCAGTGCAGAAGGAAAATACTACATGGGATAACAAAAGGAGGAATATATGTCAGAGAAAAAAACACTTTCGGTTGCGGTACTGGGGCTTGGAAGATTTGGAAAATTTACAGCTAAGGAGCTTTTTGAAAATGGTGCGGAGCTTCTTATTGCCGATAAAAGTGAAGATGTGGTTAACCAGCTGTCGGATATAGCTGAGGTAGCTGTTGCCTGTGATCTTTCGGATCCGGATGCAGTTGAAAAGCTGGGTCTCGGCAACATGGATGTTGTAATAGTGTGTATGGGAAGTAGTATGGACCCAAGCATAATGTGTATCATGGTGGCCAAAGAGCAGGGAGTACATAAGGTTATAGCAAAAGCAGGTTCCGAGCGCATGGGTAAGGTGCTTAAGAAAATAGGTGCAGATGAGATAGTTTATCCTGAGAAGACCATGGCACAGCTCACTGTCACAAAAGTTCTTTCAAAATAGTTAAAAAAACCAAAGGACATTACAGACGTCTGATATTGTATACAGAAGGTTAAAAAAACACCCGTTAATCAATACTTTTTTGGTGATAATGTTTATCACCGATTTAAAGCGTTGATTGACGGGTGTCTTTTTTACGCGGACAGATGTATTCTCCGAAAGAATAAAAGACATAATGAAAGGTTATCAAATGTATTAAAAAGGTTTATGAATTGCCGGAAACATTATGATTGCAATCGGTTGAGGAACATTTAACGAAATGGTATAATCTGCGGGCATGCTAAATATTGACATAAATTATATTAAATTAATATTTGAAATATCTTTATAGGTTCAATTTCAGAAGTCGCTCAGATTTGTATATCTGTTTTTCGGATAAAACGGCAAAGCGCATGTGTTTATATATGAGCTGATCAGATTGACATCAGTGTGTCAGATATAAACGGCTGAAAACCTACGTTAATAGATGAGGAGAAACAAATGAATTTTGAAAATGTGAATAAAGAGCTCATAGCTTTCCTTGATAGCAGTCCAAATGCTTTTTATGCAGTAAGCAATATGTGTAAGACTCTTGAGGATGCCGGACTCATACGTTTATATGAAGGAAAACCATGGGAGCTTGAGGCAGGAAAAGGCTACTACGTAACAAGAAATGATTCAGCTGTAATTGCATTCCGCATTCCAAAGAAGGATTACACGGGTTTTCAGATGATGGCAAGTCACTGTGATTCACCGGTGTTTAAGATCAAGACCAATGCTGAGATCGCCATAGATAAGCAGTATGTGAAGCTCAATGTCGAAAAGTACGGCGGAATGATATGCGCACCCTGGCTGGACAGACCGCTTTCTGTTGCGGGCCGCATAATTGTCCGCACAGAAGAGGGCATCGAGACCAGACTTGTAAACATTGATCGTGATCTCATGATCATTCCTAATCTTGCCATCCACATGAATCGCGAGGTAAATGATGGATACAAATTTAATGCTCAGGTTGATATGCTTCCGCTTTTCTGCGAGAAAGGCGAGGAGTCGGATGTATTCATTAAAATGATAGCAGAAGAGGCAGGGGTAAAAGCCGAAGATATTCTTGATACAGACCTTTTCCTGTACAACCGCATGAAGGGCACGATGCTGGGACTTAACAACGAGTTCGTGGCAAGCGGCAGACTTGATGATCTTCAGTGTGCTTACGCCTCACTTCAGGGCTTCCTTAAGGCAGAACCTAAAGATTCTGTTGCGGTTCACTGTGTATATGATAACGAAGAAGTTGGTTCAGGAACCAAACAGGGCGCAGCCGGAACCTTCCTTAAAGATACGCTTCGCCGCATTAACAGTTCATGCGGTAAATCAGAAGAGGAGTATCTCATGAGTATCGCTTCAAGCTTCCTTGTATCAGCTGATAATGCTCATGCCGTGCATCCCAATCACCCTGAAAAGTCAGATCCGACAAATCGTCCTTACCTCAATAAGGGAATTGTTATTAAGTACAGCGCAAATCAGAAATACACAACAGATGCGGTTTCGGGTGCGGTAATGCGTGCTATCTGTAATGAGGCGAAGGTTCCTTTCCAGATATTTACAAACCGTTCCGACATGCTTGGGGGTTCCACACTCGGAAACATTTCCCAGAGCCAGGTTGCATTAAATACAGTTGATATAGGACTTCCCCAGCTTGCCATGCATTCACCTTACGAGACTGCAGGCGCAAAGGATACAGCATATCTTATAGAAGCTGCAAGAGTTCTGTTTTCATCGACAATGGAAGGAACCGGTGACGGAAAGTACAGGCTTTTATTCTGACTAAAGCAGCCGAAGTTCTGTTCTCTTCGACCATGGAAGGAACGGTAGACAGGGACTATAGGTTTGAATTCTGATTGGAGACACGGTTTTTCGTTGGGGGAATAGGTTACTTAATCGAAAAACCATGAATCAAGAGATGTTCATGTTTCGGTGAACTTACAGAAGGGGATGTGATCCGGAGTCAGGGCATCTTGATTTTCCAAACATATCATGTTTGGAAAAATAAAAATAAAAAGCAAAGTATGAATCAGCTTTGCGGCTATGAAAAGGAGAGTTTATTATGGATTCAAAACGTATCACTTGGACGACTCTCGCATTCATGGCGTTTTCAACAGTATGGGGATTTGGAAACGTTCTGAATGGTTTCGTCTACTTCAATGGTATCCAGGTTATTTTCAGCTGGATTCTCATGTTCGCACTTTACTTCATCCCTTATGCACTTATGGTTGGTGAACTTGGTTCAGCCTTCAAAGAGTCCGGCGGCGGAGTCAGCTCATGGATTCTCAAGACCACAGGTCCTAAGCTTGCTTACTATGCAGGCTGGACATACTGGGCATGTCACATCACATATATTGCCAGCAAGTCTTCAGGCGGACTTAAGGCTCTCAGCTGGGCAGTATTCCGTAATGCCGAGACCTACGACACATTCCCGACCATCGGTGTTCAGCTTGTAACATTTGCAGTACTTATTTTCTTCTGCTGGGTTGCCAGCCGTGGTCTTAACCCGTTAAAGAAGCTTGCAACAATCGCAGGAACAAGTATGTTTGTAATGTCTATCCTTTACATCATCATGATCTTCACTGCACGTGCAATCAATCCGGGTGCTGATTATGTATCTATGGATTTCAGCATGAAGAACCTTATTCCTCAGTTTGATGTAAAGTATTTCACATCACTTTCTATCCTTGTATTCGCAGTTGGCGGATGCGAGAAGATTTCTCCTTATGTAAATAAGGTTGAGAACCCAAGCAAGGGCTTCCCGAGAGCAATGATCACACTTGCCATCATGGTTGTGGTTTGTGCTATCCTTGGAACCATCGCTATGGGTATGATGTTTGATCCTGTAGCAATCAATGAGAACTTCAATGCATATGTTTCAAACGGTTCTTACTGGGCATTCCAGAAGCTTGGTGCTTACTATGGTATCGGTGATTCACTTCTCATCATCTATGCTGTATGTAACATGGTAGGCCAGCTTTCAACACTTGTTATCAGTATCGATGCACCGCTTCGTATGCTTCTTGATAATGAAGATGCTAAGGAGTTTATCCCTACAGCTCTTCTTAAGAAGAATGATGCAGGCGCATATATCAATGGTATCAAGATGGTAGCTGTTCTTTCAGGTGCTATCATTCTTATTCAGTCTTTCGTTCCGGGTGCTGCCGCAGTTCTTAAACAGCTTACAAAGCTTAATTCTGTATGTATGCCTATGAGATACCTTTGGGTATTTGCTGCATACATTGCCCTTCGCAAGGCGGGAGCAAAGTACAATCCTGAATATCGTTTTGTCAAGAACAACACTCTCGCACTTGTTGCGGGTGGATGGTGCTTCTTCGTAACAGCAGCCTGCTGCTTACTCGGTGTTTATGACACAGATCCATTTACAATGGCTCTTAATATCATCACACCTTGCGTACTTACAGCACTTGGCGTAATTCTTCCTATCATTAAGAAGAATGAAAAGGTTCATGCAGTAAAAACTGCATAAATAGTCAAAAACAACCACATAACATTCAAAAATGACTATAACCATAAGCTGTCCTGAAAAGGGCAGCTTTTTTAATGCTTTAAAGCGAGGAACCGGCTTAAAAATGCATCGTATTTTGTTAAAAATGCATCAATAACAACTTTCTGTTTATTAGTACAGACGTCAAAAAACAGCTTTTTCAACTATCACCTAAATCATGGTCGAAAATGAATATATTATAGGCAAAATCGTGAACATTTCTGCATTGTTTACTGTTAAAATACACATAGTTAAAGCAATCGACCCCAAAAAACAATAAAGATTGCACAAATTGGAGGAAAATATTTATGAAGAAGAGAATAGTATCTGCTATTATGGCCGGAACAATGGTTGCTTCACTTGCAGCCTGCAGTCCATCACCTGAGGCACCTGCAACATCTGCTGAGACAAAAGCTGCCGGTGAAACAAAAGCTGCCGCTGAGACACAGGCTGCCGCTGAAACACAGGCTACTGAAGCTGCATCAGAGGATGCCAATACACTTACAGTTTACGCATGGGACAAGAACTTCAACATCCCTGCACTTAAGGCAGCTGAGGCTGATTATCAGAAGAATGTAAATCCTGATTTCAAGCTTAACATCGTTGAGCAGTCACAGTCATCTGATGTTGAAAATGCAGTAACACTTGCAGGTTCAGCCGGAGACTACAGCACACTTCCTGATATCGTTCTTTTCCAGGATCACTACTTCAAGAAGTATGTAACTGATTTCCCTGAGGCATGGGCAAGCTTTGAAGGCGCAGATATTAACTGGGATGATTTTGGAGCAGAGAAGCTTTCATATTCAACCATCGACGGCGTTCATTACGGTATGCCTGTAGACAACGGAACAGTTATATTCGCTTACAGAACAGATCTTCTTGAGCAGGCAGGATATACAATCGATGATATGAAGGGCATCTCATGGGATGAGTGGATCGAGATTGGTAAGAAGGTTTACGACACAACAGGCAAGTATCTTCTTTCCATGGATGGTGACGGAAACGATCTCCCTTACATGATGCTCCAGGCTGAAGGTGTTTCACAGTTCAAGGATGGAGACATTAACCTTTCAGAGAATGAGACTTTCAAGAAGATAATAGATGTTATCGTGAGAGGTGCTAAGGAGAATGTCATCTACCTTGCAAACGACTGGTCAGATTACACAGATCAGACAATCGTTGGAGACATGGTTGCCGGTGTTATGAATGGTAACTGGATCATCCCTACAATTGAGCAGGTAGGCGATAACAGCGGAAAGTGGGAGATCACAAGCATGCCTACTCTTGAAGGAAACGGCAAAGAGGGCTTCGCTTCAAACGGTGGTTCTTCACTTTACATCACATCAAACTGCCAGAACCTCGAGCTTGCTCAGGACTTCCTTGGAAAGACCTTCGGTGCAGGTTCTACAGAAACCTATGATGCAGCTCTTAAGAACGGTGGTGTTATCACATGTTCAGCTAAGGCCGGTCAGTCTGCAGTTTACAATGAAGGAATTGAGTACTTCAACAACACACCTGTTTATGCAGAGATCGTTAAGATGAGCGCTAATGTTCCTGTAGTAGAGCAGAGTGATTATCACTATCCTACACGTACACAGGTTGCAGCTGCTATCCAGAACATCATCAATGGTGCTGATGCAGATGCTTCAATAAAGGATGCTGAAGATCAGGTTAGATTTGCAATGCAGGGTTAATCCCTTATTGGGCGGGGAGAAATGATACCTCCCCGCCCTTATTTTATCAAAAAAAGGAGTACTTTTATGAACACAAACAGTAAAGAAACCAGTGTTCTTGCCAAGCAGCATAGAGCAGGATGGTTTTTCCTGCTTCCGGCAACGATACTGATCTTCGTATTGAATTTTTATCCGATGTTCCAGGCTTTCATCATTTCTTTAAAGAAGGGATCTCCGGCCGCATTACAGTGGACGACACCGATTTTCAATAACTATACCCGTATGCTGCAGGATAAGCTGTTTATCCGTTCAGTAGGTAATACCTTTCTTTATCTTCTGATACAGGTCCCTATCATGCTGGTACTTGCAATACTGCTTGCACAGCTTTTGAATAATAAGGATTTAAAATTCCGTGGACTTTTCCGTACGATGGTATTCCTGCCTTGTGCAACATCACTTGTTTCATATGCATTGATTTTTAAATCTCTATTTGCCACTCAGGGACTAATCAATTCGGTTCTTGTAAACTTAGGTATCTTCAAGGAGAACTTCAACTTCCTGGGAACTCCCTGGTCAGCAAAGATGGTTATCATCATCGCGCTTATCTGGAGATGGACCGGATACAACATGGTTTTCTATCTGGCAGGTCTTCAGAATATCGAGTATTCGGTTTATGAAGCTGCGAAGATTGACGGCGCCAACGGATGGGAAACCTTCTGGGGCATCACGGTTCCTCTTTTGAGACCTGTCATCGTAATGACATTTATCATGTCCATCAACGGTACACTGCAGCTCTTCGATGAGTCTATGAACCTTACCGGAGGCGGACCTGCAAACTCCACTATTACCATGTCACATTATATTTACAATAACTCCTTTGGTCAGGGTGTAGGTAACTTCGGTTATTCCTCAGCATTGAGCTTCATAGTATTTATAATGGTTGCTGTTCTTGCATTTATCAATCTGAAAGTAGGTGACAAACGTGACTGATACTAAATTAATAAAAGCAAATTCTTCTGCTATACAGAAACGTCTGATACCAACATATATCTTTCTTGTCTTTTGGTGCCTTTTCTCAGTGTTTCCTCTTTACTGGATGATCACTGCTGCCACCAATGCCTCCATCGAGGTTGCAAGAGGTAAGATTGTGTTCGGAACATACGCGGCAACAAACTTTAAGAATCTTCTTGCTGCAGAGCCGCTCTTTAAGTCCCTTGCCAATTCCTTTAAATATTCTATAGTTCAGACAGTACTCTGCCTCTTTATCTGTTCACTGGCAGGCTATGGTTTTGAGCTTTACCACGACAAGGCAAAGGATAAGCTTTTCGGAATACTGCTTCTTGCGATGATGGTACCTCAGGTAGCAACCATGATACCTCTTTTCCGTATGGTATCTGATGCTCACCTCCTTAACACAGTATGGGCTTTCATACTTCCTTCTATCTCAACACCGTTTATGATCATGATGTTCAGACAGAACTCAAGAAACTTCCCGGTAGATATCATGGAGGCTGCAAGACTGGATGGATTGTCAGAGTTTGCTATTTTCTTCCGCATGTATCTTCCGGTAATGAAATCAACCTATGCCGCAGCTGCAGTTATCAGCTTTATGAATGCATGGAACTCATATATGTGGCCAAAGGTAGTTATGAATACCGATACAAGTGCCATGAATATGCCGATGCTTATAGCTAACCTTGCAGCCGGTTATACAGTTGACTACGGTACTCTCATGATGGGCGTTCTTTTCTGTTCAGTACCGACTATGATCATTTTCTTCATTCTGCAGAAGCAGTTTGCAGAGGGTATCACAGGATCTGTTAAATAAGTATTTAGTAAGAAAGAACTTATATGTAAGACCATGCACAAGGATGCAGTCTTTGAGTATGGGACTTATAAATTAAATGTCAGGGTTCTCCGGTAGGAGGACTCAGACATATAAAGAGGACATAAGTATATGGAAAAATTCAATTACGACATCGTAAAGGATCCAAAGATATTTAAGATAAATGTTCTCCCGGCTGCATCAGACCATGTAGCTTACAGAACAGAAGAAGAACTTAAAAGAAAAGAGTCCGGGTTCAGACATTCCCTTAACGGATTATGGAAGTTTTCCTACGCCAAAAATTACGGAAGTACCATTCCGGGATTTTTCGAGGAGGATTATGATGCAAAAAGCTGGGACGATATACGCGTTCCCGCACATATCCAGATGGAAGGATATGATATTCCGGCCTATGTAAACACCCAGTATCCATGGGACGGAAGAGAAGAAATCGATCCCGGAGAAATTCCTGAGGCATTCAATCCTGTTGGAAGTTATGTAAAGTACTTTACAGTGCCTGATGGTTTTAAAGGAAAGCCTCTCTACATATCATTTCAGGGAGTAGAATCAGGCTTTGCCCTTTGGCTTAATGGAAAATTCGTTGGCTACAGTGAAGACAGTTTTACTGCAAGCGATTTTGAGCTTACACCATACATAAAGGAGGGCGAAAACAAGCTTTCTGTACAGGTGTTTAAATGGACCGCTTCAAGCTGGCTGGAGGATCAGGATTTTTATCGCTTCTCCGGAATTTACAGGGATGTTTATCTTTACACAGTGCCTGAAGTTCATGTATATGATCTTAAGGTAAGGGCACTTCTGGACGATTCTTTCACCAAAGGAACACTGGAGATCACATTAGACCTTGGTAAAGCAGGAGGTTCAACAGAGTATGTTCTTTCCTATAAGGGAGAGGATGTACTTAAGGGAGCAGTGAAAAATGCTGCCGGAAATCTTCAGATCAATGGAAATGTTGCGGCTCCTGCATTGTGGTCAGCCGAGAATCCTGCACTTTACAGGCTTAAGCTGATACTTAAGGATGACAACGGAAATATAAACGAGGTTATCGAGCAGGCAGTAGGATTCCGCCGTTTTGAAATGGTGAACGGCATCATGATGCTGAACGGAAAGCGCATCGTATTTAACGGCGTCAACAGGCATGAGTTCTACACAGATAAGGGCAGAGCCGGTGTCACTCTTGAAGATGTAAGAGAAGATGTTATCGCCATGAAGCGTAATAATATCAATGCCGTAAGAACTTCACATTATCAGAATGCTTCATATATTTACGGCCTTTGTGATGAGTATGGTCTTTACATGATCGCTGAGAACAATATGGAGACTCACGGTGTATGGGATATGATCGCAAGAGACCAGAAGCCTTTGGAGTATGCACTTCCCGGAAACAGAGAAGAGTATGTTCCTATGCTTACAGACCGTATAAACAGTACCTACCAGCTTGACAAGAACCATCCGTCGGTTCTTATCTGGTCCATCGGTAATGAGTCCTTCGGTGGAAGAGTACCGTTAAAGATGGCTGATCAGTTCAGGGCACTGGATCATGAAAGACTTGTGCATTATGAAGGCGTGGATCATGACCCGAGATATCCGGAAACTACGGATATGTACAGTCAGATGTATACTTCGGCAGAAAACATTGAAAAGTTCCTGAAGACTCATACAGATAAGCCGTTCATTCTTTGCGAGTATACACATTCCATGGGTAATTCCAACGGAGACATGT
The DNA here is from genome assembly GCF_000701645.1 of Oribacterium sp. FC2011. Taxonomy (NCBI): domain Bacteria; kingdom Bacillati; phylum Bacillota; class Clostridia; order Lachnospirales; family Lachnospiraceae; genus Oribacterium; species Oribacterium sp. FC2011. Next base: position 189,709 of record NZ_JNJM01000006.1, on the reverse strand, counting down.
TTAAGTATATCGAGCTTTCCGACAGGGAGCCGAGATATCAGGGCGGTTTTATCTGGGATTATGTTGACCAGTCTCTGAGACGCAAAAACCGCTTTGGTGAAGAGTATCAGGCATATGGCGGTGACTGCGGCGAAAGACCTAATGACTATGAGTTCAGCGGTAACGGTATCATGGACGGAACCCGTCATGAATATAAGGGCAAGATGCAGGAAGTGCGTTTCAACTTCCAGACTCTGAGAATCAAGATTCAGGATGGAAAGATCAATGTCTTCAACAGAAATCTTTTCACTGACGCAGATGCATTTGACTGTCATGTGACTTTGAGTAAATACGGCGAAGAGCTTATAAGAAAAGATATGGCAGTGACTGTTCAGCCGCTTACCGAAAAGAGCTTTGATCTGCCTTTTGCTATTCCGGAAGAAGCCGGAGAGTACACAGTGGATGTTTCATTTACTCTGAAGGACGATACACTTTATGCAAAGAGGGGGCATGAAGTTGCTTATGGTCAGGGAGTAGTAAGGATTAATGCTGAAGAAATTGAAAAACAGCATGAGCTGTCGCTTAAGAAACCATTTAAGGTTATCAGAGGATCGGTGAATGTAGGAGTAAAGGGTGAGAACTTTGACATTCTTATCTCAACTCTTAAAGGTGGTATCACTTCCTATCGTTACGGCGGGAAGGAAATGATAGGTGTTGTTCCGAGACCAAATTTCTGGAGAGCACCAACTGCCAATGATGAGGGTAATCAGATGCCTGGTAGATATGGAGTATGGAAACTGGCAAGTCTATATCAGACCACAACACCAAAGAATTTAGGTGGGGATGAAGACTGGATGACAGAGGTTATGGGTTATCCGAAGGTGGAGGAGCTTGAGGATCGTGTTAATGTAACATTTAAACATTGGCTCTTCCCGTTGGAGAAGGATTGTTTTGTGACTGTAAGCTACAGTGTATTCGGAGACGGAACATGCAGAGTGACAATGAGCTATGAGCCTTCCGCTGCGAAGGAGCTTCCGCCGATGCCTGAGTTCGGTTTCATGATGAAACTTGATGCAGATTATGATAAAATCTGTTTCTATGGAAACGGTCCGGAAGAAAACTACTGTGACAGAAATGCAGGCTCAAGACTGGGAGTGTATAGAACTACTGCCGGGGATTCCATGGCACCATATCTTGTTCCTCAGGAAACCGGAAATCATACAGCCGTGAGATGGGCTGCAGTGACTGACAGATCAGGAAGAGGAATGAGCTTCCGTTCAATGGACCTTGATGGTATGGAGTTTTCTGCAATTCCATTCACACCGGAGCAGTTGGAGGAGGCAAGACATCCCTATGAGCTCCCGAGAGTTATGAATACTGTGGTAAGATGCTCAATGAAGCAGATGGGTATCGCAGGAGATGATTCATGGGGAGCAATGACCCATGAGGAGTTCCTGCTTGACAATAAGAATCCATTGACATTCAGCTTCGAATTCAAAGGTATTTGACGGATATCATCCGGGTTTTAAGGGCAGGTTTCTTTAGTGGAAACCTGCCCTTTTTCTGGATTTGATTCGATTAATAATGATCAGAGATTTTTCAGGTATGGACTCCGGTAATGTACAAAGTTTAAATATCCTGAATTATATGATTACAGAAAGGAAATATCCTGTATGTCAAAGAAGAAACAGGAAATGCAATACAGATATTATGAAATGCCTGAGGACTCCTATGTACTTGCGCTTACGGGTCAGTCCTGGGTGAGAAAATACGGAGACGGAATTCCTTATCTCCACTTTCATAATTACCTTGAGATCGGAGTATGCCATAAGGGAACGGGAGAGATGGTATATGAAAATACCGTTTACCGTTTTGAACCCGGGTGTTTTACGCTGATACCTCCGAATTATCCGCATACCACCAATTCCGATCCGGGTACACTGGGCTTTTGGGAATATCTTTTTGTTGACTGTGAAGGACTGATCAAGCTTATGTTTTCAAAAAATGAAGATAAAGCACGGGCAGCCCTGGACGAACTTTACAGGAGACCTTATTTCTTTAAGTCCGGCGACGGCGATTTTCTCATGAAGGATATCACTTCGATATTTGATGAACAAAATGAGAGAAAAAACCTTTATAAACAAAAGAGTGATGCTTATCTTGTGAATCTCCTTATAAATATCATACGTATGAACGAGGTATCCACAGAATCGGAACAGATAGAAAAAGACGCATTTAAGGAAGAGCCAGGTGATATGGACAGGCTTAAGCCTGCCATAGATTACATTAAGGCGCATTTCATGGAAGAGATATACATCGGAAAGCTTGCGGATCTGTGTGCCTTGTCAGAAACTCATTTCAGACGTCTCTTTAATGATAATCTGCATCTTTCTCCCCTTGAATACGTAAATTCCATACGTATTCATGAGGCTTGTAAAGAGCTCAGAACCTCTGATAAACCTATAAGGACAGTGGCCTATGAAACAGGCTTTACTTCCATGTCGACTTTCCAGAGAAATTTCATGAAATTTGTGGGAATGACTACACATGAATGGAGAAATCATCCCGAGAATTATGAGTATAAGCTGCAGAAGTATAAGATCAGCACATATGAGGGATGGTGAAACACAGGGAATATCAGACATAACCAAACCGAAAGACTTAAATCAAAAAAAGTTCTTGTATTACGTTTCTGTAGTATAAGAACTTTTTATTTTACCCATAATTTTGAATGTAATAAGCCTGAAAATATGATAAAATGTATCAATATAGCGGTTAATCACGGTTTTGATTTCCGGATGGTATTAACTGTTTAGGGGAACATCAATATAGTTTGTACTCAGAGATAAACAAAGGGGTTGAATGAGGGAATTAAAGGACATATGGACATGCGTCCTTTAATTAAAATGCTCATAAACATGCATATATTCACGATTAATGCATAGAAATACGATTTATGCAAGAAATGCGTGAAATATATGCATTTTTTATGCAAATAAAAACAGGTTGACAAAACACATTGCGGGTTTTATCATTTTAATCAATACCTAAGGCAAAGGTTATGAAAAATCTGTATTTCATAACACACAATATATAGTTTGCCTTCAGAGAGGGAGAAATTATTATGAAGAAGTTATTATCTTTAGTAATGACAGGTGTTCTCGCAGTCAGTGCTTTAACAGCGTGTGGTTCTTCAGGTTCTACAGCAGGAACTCAGGCCGCAGGTGGTGAGACTACTGCTGCAGCTGCTGCAGCTTCTGCAGAGAGTGCCGCTGCCGGCGCAGCTTCAACCGGAAACTCCGGAGAAGAGGTTGTATTCGGTACAGGTGGAACAACAGGTACCTACTATGCAGTTGGTGGTGTTATGGCAACAGTTCTGAATCCTCTTATGCAGAATTCTCATCTCACTGTTACATCAACCGGTGCTTCAAAGGCAAACATCCAGCTTATCGATGACGGTGATGCAAACCTCGCAATCGTTCAGAACGACGTTATGTCTTATGCTCACGAAGGAACAGACCTTTTCGCTGACGAAGGCGCTTATGAGACATTCGCACCTGTTGCAGGTCTTTACGACGAGACAGTACAGATCATCACATGCAGCGATGATATCAAGACAGTAGCAGATCTTAAGGGCAAGACAGTTTCTGTTGGTGATGCAGGTTCAGGTGTTGAGTTCAACGCACGTCAGATCCTTGATGCTTACGACATCAGCTTTGACGACATCAAGGTTGTTAATGCTTCCTTCGGTGATTCAGCTGATTCCCTTAAGGATGAGAAGATCGATGCAGCATTTATCGTTGCAGGTGCTCCTACAACAGCAGTTGTTGATCTTTCAACAACAAAGGCAGTACACCTTGTAGAGCTTGATGACGATCATATCAAGACACTTCAGGACAAGTATAGCTTCTATACACCGACTACAATTCCCGGCGGCACATACACAGGTGTTGATGCAGATGCCAAGACAGTTTCCGTAAGAGCAACAATCATTGCTTCAACAAAGCTTTCTGAGGATGTTGTTTACGAGATGCTCAAGACTATGTTCGACAATAAGGATGCTCTTGCTGCAGGTCATGCAAAGTTCGAGCTTCTTAATCTTGAAGATGCAACAAAGGGAATCACAATCCCATTCCATCCGGGTGCTAAGAAGTATTATGAAGAGCAGGGTATCACAGTTGACTGATGAAAAATCAGTTTATAAATCATAAGAAGATCTTAGTGGCGGTGATTGCTTTATTAGCGGTTACCGCTACCGTTGTTATTTATATTCAATTGGTGGGAATCGGAGTTCTGGCTGTTTCCGATGCATCGGATGGCAAAGTTTACGGAATGTATCCGGTAAGGGTTGGAGATACCTTCAGCATTGGATTTATCCATTCTGTAAACAAGAGCCCGCTCATTGATTATTATGAAATAAAGGCTGACGGAATATACGTGGAGAAAACCGTTTATTACGGTTTTGGTGCCGGGGTTCAGACAGAGCTTTCCGAAGGGGAGAAACTTGAATACGGGCAGGATGGAAGTATGATAGTTTCAGGCTTTGATAAGAAGATACCCGATCTCACTTATTTTGTGGGAACGGTATCTGATCATACATTGAGGATCAATGAAGGAAAAGACATTAGCCTGAGGGATCTTTGCGGCAGAAATTCACGGGTCAGATTTTCATATATGAAGTGGAAGTTTTTTTAAACCGATGGGAATGGAGGACACAACTTTGGAAGAAAAAACAAACAACACAACAAAAGATGCGGGTGTGAACAGTATCCCGCAGGGCGGACAATCTGCCGAGGCGCAGGCAGTTGTCGATGAGATCATGAAAAAGTATGACCGTGAGTCAAATGTAAGACCCTGGAAGGGCGTTTACGACAAGGTCATCAAGGGGCTTCTTGCAGCATTCTCTCTTTTTATGATCTACATGAATCTTTTTGCGGTGTGGGATGAGCGTATCAGACGTCCTTTATTCGTTGGTATAGTTATCTTATTCATTTTCATACTGTATCCTTCAGGTAAAAACCATCTGAAGCCACAGAAGCAGAACCACATACCGTTTTATGATCTGATCCTTGCGGTGGCAGGTTCCTTCAGCTTTTTCTATTTTGTAATTAACAATCGCGAGATTATCAATCATGCGACCCGTATCAACCAGACAGAAATCATCCTCGGTGTTATCGGAATCATAGTTCTTGCCGAGTGCTGTCGAAGAGTTACAGGTATTCCTATCGTTGTTGTAGCCGCGCTTTTTGTGGTTTATGCATTCAGTACAGGAGCTTCCTTACGTAAGATAGTTTACAACCTGTTCTACACTACTACAGGTGTTATAGGAACTCCTATAGGAGTATGCAGTACCTACATCGTACTGTTTATCATATTCGGTGCATTCCTTGAAGCAACAGGTATTTCCGAGTTCTTTATCCAGTGTGCCAATGCTTTGGCCGGTTCAGCAACCGGCGGTCCCGCAAAGGTATCCGTTATTTCAAGTGCTCTTTGTGGTATGGTTTCAGGATCTTCTGTTGGTAATACAGTTACCACAGGTTCAGTTACCATCCCTATGATGAAAGAAACCGGATTCCCGGGAGAGTTCGCAGGTGCGGTTGAGGCAGCTTCCTCAACAGGAGGACAGATCATGCCGCCTATCATGGGTGCAGCTGCATTCCTTATGGCAGAGATGATCGGTGTGCCGTATTCCAATATCGTTGTGAGAGCCATTCTTCCTGCGATACTTTACTTCACCGGTATCTTCCTTATGGTTCATCTCCGTGCCAAGAGACTTGGTCTCAAGGGAATTCCAAAGGAAGATCTTCCTAAGTGGAAGGTGCTTCTCCCAAGAATTTACCTTCTGATACCTATCATTGCGCTGATCTATCTTATCTGTGCCGGATATACCATGAGCCGTGCAGCCATCATTGCCACCATACTTTGCGTTGTTGTAAGTATGTTTGACAAGGATCATCGTATGTCTCCCAAGGATATGTTCAATGCTCTTGTAACAGGTGCGAAGAATACATTGTCAATTGCGGCAGCCTGCGGTATCGCCGGAATCATCGCCGGAGTCGTTACCATGACAGGACTTGGCCAGGTTTTCATCACAGCCATAGTGGGAGTATCACACGGAAACCTTCTGATAGCCCTTTTCCTTACCATGATCTGCTGTATCATCCTGGGAATGGGTGTGCCTACAACAGCAACCTACATCATCATGGCAACAACCTGTGCACCGATCCTAACCACAGGTATGGGACTTAATGCATTGAGCGCAAACATGTTTGTATTCTACTTTGGTATCGTTGCGGATATCACACCGCCGGTTGCACTTGCAGCTTATGCGGGTTCCGCTATCGCAAAGGCTGATCCTATGAAGACAGCTATCAATGCGACGAGACTTGCAATTGGAGCTTTCCTTGTTCCGTATATCTTTTCACTTAACCCGGCAATGCTGCTTATCGACACAGATGCCATAGGAGTTGTGATGATCGTTATCACCAGCTTCCTCGGAATGTTCGCGATTTCTGCATCGCTTGAGGGTTACACTGTTAAGCCTATCAACATGGTAGTACGTATATTGCTTGCCGTTGCAGGTCTTATGATGCTTTATCCCGGAACCCTGACCGATGTTATCGGTATCGGAACCATCGCTGTTATCATGGCTGTTGATGTGATGCAGACCAAAAAGCAGAAGGCACAAGCATAAGAAGAAATCGACTGATGTCATATGAACCGATCGACACACGAGTGTCGGTCGGTTTTTTTGATTCTGTTTTCTGATAAAAAACTATCCCTTTTTTAGATACCGACTAAAGAAGCAGTCATTCTGCTCCCTTTTTTGTGCCTGAATGAGGATTTTTTGTTATATCTGCTAGTCATTTTTGATAGATTACAAGCATAACTCCCTGTGATACGATGTGAGTAGTGGAATTATGTATAGTTATGACTATATAGGGGAGAGAACGAAAATGACTAATATTCTGGAGGATATTGCTGCCTACACTTATAAGCGAGTGGATAAGGCAAAAAGGTTAGTGTCGTTGGAGGAAATGAAAAGAAGAGCGGAGGCTATGGATCCCAATACCGGTTTTCCTTTTGAAAAGATATTAAGGGAACCCGGAATGAGTTTCATATGTGAATGCAAAAAAGCGTCACCTTCAAAAGGAATCATTGCAATGGATTTTCCGTATCTCAAGATTGCATACGAGTATGAAAAGGCAGGAGCTGCTGCAATCTCGGTACTTACGGAGCCTAAATGGTTTAAGGGCAGCAATGAGTATCTCAGACAGATTGCAGAGACCGTGAAGCTTCCTTGTCTCAGGAAGGATTTTGTGATCGATCCTTACATGATCTATGAGGCGAAAGTTCTGGGGGCAAAGGTTGTTCTTCTCATATGTGCATTGCTTGATGAGGAGAAACTAAAATCCTACATTGAGATTGCTGACAGCCTGGGATTATCTGCTATCGTTGAAGCTCATGATGAGCAGGAGATCCGGAAGGCTGTGAATGCCGGAGCAAGAATAATCGGAGTTAATAACAGAAACCTGAAGGACTTCACAGTAGACATTCACAACAGCATTAACCTTAGAAAATGTGTGCCGGAGGATATACTTTTTATTGCCGAGAGCGGTATAACCTGTCATGAAGATATCCTTGAGCTGGAAGAGGGTAATGTTAACGGCGTGCTTATCGGCGAAACACTCATGAGGGCGGCCGACAAGAAGGCTATGCTGGACGAACTCAGATTCGGTATACTTCGGGAGCAGGCAGTCTGATTAGTCTGTTAAGTGCTAAAATGTGTTGTATATGGCTGGATATCTTTTTGAAGTAATACTGAAGATTTGAAAACTGATATTTAAGTTATTTTAGTTATAATTTTTCGGTATTTTTAAGTTGCCTGATAAGAATTGACATTTGGTGTCAAAAGATTTATCGTAAATCTAAAGTTAATAAATTAAACCGTTGAGGCGGAGATTAAACTATGTATGCTCCCACAGAGAGTCGGCGATGGTGAGAATCCGGCAGAAAACAGCATGGCAAATGGACCGCTAAGGGCACAATGAAAAGCATCGATGGTTAAGATGCTGAGTATCCTGTGACGTGAGACATACGTTAGTTGTCGGAGATATGAAGGTATCTCGCAAAGCGCACGAGTCATGTCGTGAAACAGGGTGGCACCGCGAATATTTCGTCCCTGGCAGAACCATATTTTATTATGGTTCTGCCGGGGACTTTTCTTATTTACGGAAGACAATAAGCGCAGCGTGAGATCAGGATTTTCAAAAGAGGAAAAACCTCGGAAGGAGAACAAAATGATCAGAAATGCAATCGACAAAATCGCAACATTGAAGGGTGACCTGACTTATGAGGAGGCTTATGAAGTCATGACTGAGATCATGACAGGCCAGACAACACCTACACAGAACGCGGCATTTTTAGCTGCACTTTCAACCAAGTCCACTAAGGCTGAGACAATAGATGAGATTTCAGGCTGTGCGGCTGCAATGAGAGAGCAGGCAACTAAGGTTCCTCATCCCGGCATGGAGGTACTTGAGATAGTTGGAACCGGCGGAGACGGAGCTCATAGTTTTAATATTTCCACCACAGCAGCAATGGTCATAGCCACAGCCGGAATCAAGGTTGCAAAGCATGGAAACAGAGCGGCATCCTCACTTTCCGGAACAGCTGACTGCCAGGAGGCATTGGGAGTAAATATCCAGCAGGATGTGGAAAAGGCGCAGGAGCTTTTGAAGGATGTAGGCATTTGCTTCCTCTTTGCACAGAAGTATCACTCGGCTATGAAATATGTGGGTCCAATCAGAAAAGAGCTTGGATTCCGTACGGTTTTCAATATTCTGGGACCTCTCACAAATCCTGCGAACCCGGATATGTTCCTGCTTGGTGTTTATGATGAGTATCTGGTTGAGCCGGTTGCAAAGGTTCTGGATAAGCTTGGGGTTAAGAGAGCATTCGTAGTATACGGACAGGACAAGATGGATGAGATTTCCGCATCAGCACCAACAACACTTTGCGAGCTTAAGAACGGTTACTACAGAACCACTGTTATTAAGCCGGAGGATTTCGGGCTGACAAGAGGTACCAAGGACGAACTGGTTGGAGGAACTCCATCTGAAAATGCATTGATCACTAGAAAGATTCTGAGCGGAGATATACAGGGAACCAAGAGAAATGCAATACTGCTTAATGCCGGAGCTTCGATCTATCTCGGCGGTAAAGCAGACAGCATCGAAGAGGGTGTAAAGAAGGCTGCAGAGCTTATTGACAGTGGGGCTGCTTTGAAGAAGCTGGAAGAGTATATCATCGCAAGTAATGCTTAATTTATCCCCGTTTTGGAGTAATGGAGATGCAATGACAAAAATCAAGATCTGTGGTCTCAGAAGGCCTGAAGACATAGAGGCAGTAAATAAATACCTTCCCGAATACGTGGGCTTCGTATTTTATAAAAAGAGCAAACGCTATGTGACGGAAGAGGAGGCTGAAAAGCTTTGCAGTATGCTTTTGCCTTCCATAGAAGCCGTGGGAGTGTTTGTTTCGGAGGAAATAGACATTGTACTCAGACTTATGAGGAAAGGGATAATATCTATCGCGCAGCTTCATGGTGACGAGTCTGCAGAGTATATAAATAAACTTAAGGAAGAACTGAAAAGACCGGGGATTTTTCCGGATGGTAAACCTTTTCATACTGAAGGAAAAATAATAAAAGCTTTCATTGTCAGAGATGAAAGTGATGTGAAAAAAGCTGAGAAGTCATCGGCGGATTTTATACTTCTTGATAAAGGCATGGGGGATGGAGAAACGTTTGAATGGCATTTGCTCAGAGAACTGAAAAGACCGTATTTCCTGGCCGGTGGACTTAATCCGGAAAATGTTTCGAAAGCCATAGAAAAGCTGCAGCCCTATGCAGTGGATGTCAGCTCCGGAGTGGAAACTGATGGCTTTAAGGATGCTGAAAAGATCAGGGCATTTATAGATAATGTCAGGAAGCATTGAGTTTAATCAAACCAAAAGATGACCTATAAGAAAACAGGAAGCCAAATCATGTTGATTATATAGAAAACTCAAATTGAGTATTGAAGAATCAATCAGAAATAATTGGGCATGTACCGGTTAATAAAAAAAGAGGAGATAAAATGAATCAGAACAATGGAAGATTTGGCGTTCACGGTGGTCAGTATATACCTGAGACACTAATGAACGCAGTAATAGAACTTGAGGAAGCCTACAACAAATATAAGGACGACCCTGAGTTTAACAGGGAGCTTATCGAGCTTTACAATGAGTATGCAAACCGTCCGTCGAGACTTTACTACGCAAAGCGAATGACCGAGGATCTGGGCGGTGCGAAGATTTACTTAAAGAGAGAGGATCTCAACCATACCGGTGCCCACAAAATCAACAACTGTCTCGGCCAGGCGCTTCTTGCAAAGAAGATGGGAAAGACCCGCCTTATCGCTGAAACCGGTGCAGGCCAGCATGGTGTGGCAACCGCTACTGTTGCGGCACTACTCGATATGGAGTGTGTGGTATTTATGGGAAAAGAGGATATGGAGAGACAGGCGCTTAATGTTTACAAAATGCGCCTTCTCGGTTCAGAGGTTGTTCCGGTGACAACAGGTACAGGAACTCTCAAGGATGCGGTTTCACAGGCCATGAGAGAGTGGACTTCAAGAATTGAGGATACACACTATTGTCTCGGATCCGTAATGGGACCTCATCCCTTCCCGACTATAGTTCGTGATTTCCAGGCGGTTATCTCAAGAGAGATAAAAGAGCAGATGCTTGAAAAGGAAGGAAGACTTCCGGATGCGGTTGTAGCCTGCGTCGGAGGAGGTTCCAATGCCATCGGTACTTTCTATCATTTTATCGATGACAAAGATGTAAAGCTTATAGGCTGTGAAGCTGCGGGCAGAGGCATTGACACCTTTGAAACAGCAGCCACCATCAATACCGGACGACTCGGTATCTTCCACGGAATGAAGTCCTATTTCTGCCAGAATGAGTACGGTCAGATCGCACCGGTTTATTCTATTTCCGCAGGACTTGATTATCCGGGAATAGGACCTGAGCACGCTTATCTTCATGATATCGGAAGAGCACAGTATGTGGCGATTACGGATGACGAAGCGGTGGAGGCATTTGAATATCTTTCAAAGCTGGAGGGGATCATACCTGCCATCGAGTCATCTCATGCTCTGGCATATGTTAAGAAGCTGGCGCCAACGATGTCAAAGGATCAGATCATAGTTGTAACTGTTTCCGGAAGAGGCGACAAGGACTGCGCGGCTATCGCACGCTACAGAGGGGAGGTAATTTCAGAATGAGCAGGATCACAGATGCATTCAAAAATCACAAAGCATTCATACCGTTTATTACCTGCGGGGATCCGGATCTGGAGACCACAAGAAGATGCGTACTTGAGATGGTGAAAAACGGAGCAGATATCATCGAGCTTGGAATTCCCTTTTCGGATCCTACAGCGGAGGGACCGGTGATCATGGAGGCAGACAACAGGGCACTTTCAGGCGGAGCTACTACTGATAAGATTTTTGAATTCACAAAGGAACTTCGCAAGGAAACAGAGGTGCCCTTCATCTATATGACTTATGCCAATGTTGTCTTCTCCTACGGCATCGAAAAATTCATAAAGAAGGCTTCCGATTCAGGTGTCAGCGGCATTATCCTTCCGGATGTGCCCTATGAGGAGAGGGGAGAATTTGAGGAGGTCTGCGATAAATATGAGGTGGAGTTTATTTCCATGATAGCACCTACTTCCCAGGACAGAATCAAGATGATTGCTAAGGATGCAAAGGGATATATATACGTGGTTTCCTCCCTTGGAGTTACAGGTTCAAGATCAAGCATTACCACAGATATAGGATCCATGGTGAAGCTTGTAAAGGAATGTACAGACATCCCTTGCGCTGTGGGCTTCGGTATTTCCAATGCCGACCAGGCGGAGGCAATGGCAAAGGTAAGTGACGGCGCCATCGTGGGATCCGCCATCGTAAAGATAATCGCTGAGCATGGAAAAGAAGCTCCTGAAAAGGTTGGAGCATTTGTTAAGGAGCTGGCTCAGGCGGTACATGAGGTGTGATAAGACAATGCCTTATGCGGTGCATTAGGTGATGCGACTTTAAGTGACTGAGATAGTGCGTCCAGGATTGAAAAGCAATGGGATTAGGGAAAAATCCTTATTCCGTTGCTTTTTTGTGACCAAAGAGTTGTATAATGGAGTAAGTTAATGAACAAAGAATAAAGGTTGACTGACCGGTTGAGAGTTCTTCGTTCAAATGTGAAAAAGTATGTTACGGAAAAACGTGACTAACGGAAAGGAAAAATATGCAGAGAGCAGAAAAGTTTTTAAAGGAAGCGGGAACCTATTATCTTGCAACTGTTGAGGGAGATCAGCCAAGAGTAAGACCCTTCGGAACAGCAAACATTTTCGATGGAAAGCTGTACATCCAGACAGGAAAGAAGAAGGACGTTTCAAAACAGATTCACATCAATCCAAAGGTTGAGCTTTGTGCCTTCAAGGATGGCACCTGGCTTAGAATAGCCGGCGAGCTTGTTTCTGATGACAGACGTGAGGCAAAGCAGGCAATGCTTGATGCATATCCCTCACTTCAGGGCATGTATTCAGCTGATGATGACAACACAGAGGTACTCTACCTCAAGGATGCAACAGCAACCTACTGCTCATTTACAGCAGCTCCGGAAGTGGAGAAGTTCTGATAATCAAGCCCTTAAAAAATGTTGTTATAACCTGAATTCAGGTCTTAAAAAATGTTATATACCCACTGTTCAAGGTCTGAAAAAGTGTAAAATCTATGTGTACATAAAACATTGGAAGGCGATTATTACACTTTATGCGGAGCGTAACAGGTAATGTTATTCTAAAATATGATAATAATATTAATCCCCGGTCAGTGATGTGACCGGGGATTTTTTAGACTTAATATGCAATTAATATGTCCATCCGCCTATTGGCATTCCTGAAAACATGTTTTGATCAAGCTGAGTTCCTATGAACATGCTCGGATCAAGCTGCGTGCCATAGATTATGTAAGTAAGACCTTCAGCGTTCTTGTTGAACGGGATGGTGAGTATTCCGTCTGCAGTACAAAGAACGTTAATACTTGTATTGTCACTGAAATATACGGTGTAGGACTGATTTGCCTTAACACCTGCTGCTACAGGAACATCGATGGTATCGGAAATAGCTGTAGCGAACATGTTGTTGAAGCTTACAATGCCGGTTCCCATAATGTTATCGGTATCCATATTGCTTAAGCCTGCTGCAGAGAAGTTGTTGATTGCCGTAAGCATATCAACAGGGGTAAGGATATCAGCAACATTTACTATAGCATTTGTTCCTGCGAGTGTCGGTGCCTGGATCTGCATAGCCATTACTGCAGGTGTAGTTTCGAAAATACCGCTTGCACTATTGTATGTATTGCTTGTAGCTGACTGGTTTTGAGTGCCTGTAGTTCCTGAAGAGCCATCAGACTCATGCTTCTTTGAATTATCTACGTCTGAAGAAGTAATCTTCTTCAGATTAACACCTACAAATACACCACCGCCTCGTGGAACTTCTAAGTAATGCTTATCGCCGTCTGTAATGAACTTACATTCAGCTGCTCCGGCTACATTATAGAAGCTGTCAACTGTGTAGCCACTAGGTACGGTTACTTCGAGATAAACCTTGTCACCTTCATGAGCAGTCTGGTAGCCGTGGCTCTCGGTTGTGCCTGAAACAGCTAAGTTACCACCGGAAGTCTTAACCGGGTCTACTTTGATAATGTAGTTGATGTTCTTTTCAGCTTCCTTGTTTTCTGTATAAGTTGTCTTCTCTGTTTTGGAATTATATTTCTGGGTTTCTACTATATTACCTGATTCCTTTACAGGCTCAATCTTCCAAACAGTAATGTTCAGATTTTCAGTTGACGATTTTGTAGACCCCAAATATGAAGCTGAAGAAGAGTCGGTTTCTGTAAGCACTATAGCATGCTCACCGCCGGAGAGGGTACCTCCGACAACAAGGTCAACAGAATTCTCATCAAACATTTTGGATATGAAAACTGCAGTATTGGAGGCAGTTACGTTTTCTGCTACTTTAACGGTAAGTGAGGAGGTTTTTTCCCAATCATCACTGAGACCGATTGCATATCCTTCTTCTCCATTGTCCGTTACATTTACACTTCCTCCGATATCTATGTTAATATTGCCTGCACCATGACCATAGATACCATAACCATCATCCGGTGAACTAACATTTACATCACCGCCAACAGTGATATTTACTGATGAATCGTTACTCTGAGTATATGCATTTATTCCGGTGACTTCTTCATACCAGTACTCGTTTTCTTTGGTTCCTTCTACATTTATATCACCGTCAATAACGACTTCGGAGTTACCGCTTGCGTGGATGCCGAGAGCTTCCGCCTTTTCGTATTCTATTTTATTATCCTTGTCGATATTGACGTCTACATTTAAATCACCACCTACAGTAACTTTACCATTAGAACCGGTTTGGATACCTGTGGTATTGAATTCCGAGGAAACATTAAGGTCGCCGTCTATATTCACTTCGGCCTTTGTAGTATTAGAGTTATAGGCATTTATATTAACACCGGCAGCATAAACACCACTTCCTTCGTCCGTTGTGTTTGTATCTGCGTTTACGGAAACATCACCGCCTACTTTAACATTTACAGATGAATTATCTGTTTGATTTCTGTAATCACCAACTTTAACATCAATACCTATTGATTCTCCATCGGAAGAAACAGACAGATCGTTTTTGACATTTACCTCAGTTTTGGAGTTTCCAGATGCTTTAGCAACAACACCCGTAGATGTATCTTCCCAGGGTTCACTATTTGTTACATTTGCGGAAACATCATTAGTGATAGTGACTTTTGTAGAGCCTTCATCATGTGATTCGGCATAAACACTGGTGGCGCTGCCTTTATCGTTTTCTGCTTTTGCATTATCTTCAGTTTTGGTTTCGTTGTGGGCTTCTACGGCTATTATTTCTGACTTTTCGGATTCTACATAACCCTCATCTAAATGATAACCTTCTTCGGCCAAAGCTGTCACGCCCGAGCTCATAACCATAGAGGCTGCAAGAATGACAGCCACCACTTTCTTTGTGTTACATAAGTTTCTTCTTTTCAAAGTAAAACCTCCATATAAAGTTTTTTATTCTACGAACTTTTTACGCCATAAGACGTAAACCCTAAATATCAATATATGAGTTTTGTGGAAAAAATCAACAATTATATCGCGATAATAGAGGAATAATTGTGAGATATGCTTAAATTTGAGCACAAATCGGGGAAATATAATTAAATAAAGGACTGAATTGATATAACTCTCTAAATCATTGAGTAATAAAATGTAGCGGCCTTTCTGGCTCCCAATCCCTTATCGACAGCAAACTCAATCTATGGTAAAATACCTCGGTATCTTATGCAAAAACTAGCGGATGCGGAGTGCAGGATGTAAGCATTCGCCTAAACCAGGAGGTTTTATATATGGCAGATTATGCAGAGAGAGCCAATGAAAAGTTCGTTGAGGCTATCACTAAGATCAAAGAATCACAGGGCGAAGATAAAGAAGCAAATCAGGCTGTAACAGACATGCTTTTGGATGGGACAGCGCAGTTCCTTATGCCGGTAATGATCACAGATGAGCCGGAGAAGGAAAGAAAGCTTCTTTACGGAGTTGTTTCCATGAAGGACAAGCAGCCTTACTACATGATGTTCACAAGCAGACAGAAGCTTAAAGAGTGGAACAAAGAAGGCAGAAAGATAAAGACAGTTACCCATAACTTTGAGGAAGCTGCAAACAAGGCTTTTGGGGATCCAAGAATTTTCGGATTTGTAGTAAATCCCGGCAGCGATAATTTCATCATTGCACGTTCGGTTATTTCAGAGCTTCTTTCAAAGCTGAACGGCAAGGCATTCGACCTTGAGGGCGAGAAGTCCAGGGAAGACGAGGATGTAACATTCCAGGATGTTCGTGAGGATGAGGTAACAGCGGAACTTAAGGCTGCACTTACAGAAGCCTGCAAGAAAAACCATAATATCATAAAGGTTTTCTTCAGAGATATGATCAGAAAGGGACATCTTGATTATGTTCTTATCATTGACCATATCGGACCTATGGATGTAACCTTCCCTCAGATCATGGAGGTTTGTAAGGCACATTCACATGGAAGAAGTGTGGCACTCCTTTCAGCAAAGGCACCTATCGCACCTAAGGCAATCAAGGGAGTAGAACCATTTTTCATGAAATAATACATTGATGAAATGTGTTTTCCTTGACAAAGGTATAGTTTGACTAGTAATATTTTTCTATATACTTTATTATAAGTAATCACTTAAGAAAGAGGTGTTAATATGAAGCATATCATGACATTAGATACCAGAGACATGAAGAGATCAGAAGAGAAGGGCGGATGCGGTGAGTGCCAGACATCCTGCCAGTCAGCTTGCAAGACAAGCTGCGGTATTGCTAACCAGCAGTGCGAGAACGAGAACGCTTAATTTTCAGATTCGCAAAGCCGGGGCGATTGAAGCCCCGGCTCTTTTGATGTATAAAGCCCGGATAAAAGCATTTGCAAACTGAACACTTGCAGATTCTGACAATGCTATGCATAGAATAAGCCGGTGTTTGTAGTCTTATGATGAAGGAACTATATAGATCTGAGCCTGAATGTCAGATGATATTGTTCCAAACACAGTATTTATAGGAGATTTAGAAATTAATGATTCACCAGTATAAAATGAACGGTTACAACATTGTCCTTGATATTTACAGCGCAAGCGTACATGTAACCGATGATCTTGCATATGATGCCATCAAGCTTTTGGATGAAGGTAAGTCTGAAGATGAAGCCAGAGCTTCGCTTAAGACCATGCATCAGTTAGCTTCTGAGGAAGACATCGATGATACTTTTTCAGATATCCGGGAGTTAAAGGACAACGGCAAGCTTTTCACTGAGGATGTTTATGAAAAGGCTGCCGGCTATTTGAAAAAGCAGACAACGGTTGTAAAAGCACTTTGTCTTCTGGTGGCACATACCTGTAACCTTAACTGCAGCTATTGCTTCGCTTCCCAGGGAAAGTTTAAGGGCGATGAAGGGCTTATGAGTTTCGAGACAGCCAAGAGGGCGATTGATTTCCTTGTTGAGAATTCAGGAAAGCGTCGTAACCTTGAGGTTGACTTCTTCGGCGGAGAGCCTCTTGTGAACTTCGATGTCTGCAAGAAGACTGTTGAGTATGCAAGATCCATCGAGAAGCAGCACAACAAGAATTTCCGTTTCACTCTTACAACCAACGGTGTCAATGTTACTGACGAGGTTATCGAGTGGGCCAACAAGGAGTGCTACAACGTGGTACTTTCTCTCGACGGCCGCAAGGAGGTTAATGACAGATTCCGCGTGAACCTTGCCGGAAAGGGCTCCTATGACCGCATCGTTCCGAACTTCCAGAAGTTTGTTAAGGCAAGAGGTGACAAGAACTACTACATGAGAGGCACCTTCTCTCACTTCAATACAGATTTTACCAATGACATCTTCCACATGGCAGATGACCTTGGTTTCACTGAGCTTTCCATGGAGCCTGTTGTTACGGATCCTTCAAGCCCAAGTGCTCTTACAGAGGAAGATCTTCCGGTTCTTTACGAGCAGTACGAGCTTCTTGCAAAGGATATGATCCGCAGAGAGAAGGATGGCAAGCCGATAACATTCTACCACTATATGATAGACCTTGAGCACGGCCCATGTATCTACAAGAGAGTATCCGGCTGCGGTTCAGGAACAGAGTATATGGCTGTAACTGCCTGGGGCGATCTTTATCCATGCCACCAGTTTGTAAACGATCCTGAGTACAAGCTTGGTAATGTCTTCGACGGCGTAGATCGTCAGGACCTTGTAAGTGTATTTAAGGAGTGCAATGTTTATTCCCGCCCCGAATGCAGAAAGTGCTGGGCAAGAATGTACTGTGCAGGCGGATGTTCCGCAAATGCGCTCCACGCAACAGGAGATATTAAGGGTGTATACGAGTACGGCTGCAAGCTGTTCCGTAAGCGTATGGAATGTGCACTTATGCTGAAGATTGCTGAAGCAGAGATGATGCAGGAGCAGAAGAATGGAGAAGAGGCAGAATCTGTATAAGGATCTATGTCAATATCTTGAAAAGGGGTTGTATCCCTTTCATATGCCCGGGCACAAGAGGAATGTGGAGATACCCGGGGTTTCCGTGAAGGATACGGAGCTTGACCGGGTCGTCAAGGTGTCTGATCAGGAAACCTTTAATTCTCGTGTTCGAACAGAGAATAATACAGTTTCAGACATCCTGGGAATCACATCGGGTAAGCGTAAAGAAGAACTATCGGATTTCGGAAGAAATCCGATTTCTTTTGATCTGACCGAAGTGCAGGGGACTGATGATCTCCATCATCCTGAAGGCATCCTGAAGGCATCCATGGAGCGTACAGCCCGGGTTTTCGGTGCAGACAGAACCTGGTATATGGTAAACGGCAGTACCTGCGGAAACCTTGCGGGCATAGGCAGCATTTGCCCTTTGAACGGAGAACTGATCGTGGCGAGAAATTGCCATAGGTCAGTTTTTCATGCATTAGAGCTTAGAAACATTACGCCACACTGGGTCTATCCAAAGTTTGATAAGGAATTTGGGATACTCACAGATATTGCCCCTGATTCTGTGAAAGAACTTTTAGAAAAGTACCCCGAAAGCCGCGGAGTAGTAATTACCAGCCCCACCTATGAGGGCGTTGTGTCAGACATCAAAGCCATAGCGGAAATCTGCCACACCCACGGAGTTCCACTCTTTGTGGACGAAGCCCACGGAGCTCATTTGGGACTTGTGGAGTCAGCGGGTTTTCCGGACAGCGCCATAAGATGCGGCGCAGATTTGGTGGTTCAGTCAGCGCACAAAACACTCATAGGACTTAATCAGACAGCATTACTTCATCTGAAAGGTGAACTCATAAATCCCAAAACCATCGAAAGAAATCTTGATATATTCGAAACCTCTTCGCCTTCATACATCCTGATGTTGTCCCTGGATGCCTGCACGGAAATGATTCTTGAAAAAGGTGAAGAAGTATTCTCCGGATGGTCACGAATGCTGGCCGCTTTTGATGAAGGCATAAAAGGACTTAGACATTTCAAAGTACTTTGCCACGGAGATGAAAAACTCAGACATATCAAAGCTCTTTGTCACAGAGATGACCGGTTGAACGATCATGATTTCTTTTCTTTCGATAAAAGCAAGATACTCATAAATTTTAGTGACACACATTTTTCCGGAGACAGCCTTACAGAACTTTTGCGAAAGAAGTATCATTTTGAATTCGAAATGCAGCAAGGTAAAAGCCTTCTCGCCATGACGGGCCCCGGCGACGAAGAAGCTGCCCTTATTCGACTTGCGAAAGCATTAAAAGAACTGGATAGGGAAGAAGACGATTTCAGGCAGAAATTTCATGGTTTAAAACATGAACGCAGAAAAAGGATCGAAAATGAATGTAAGCAGAAACATTATGAATTAAACCAAAAAGGCGGAATAGAAAATGAATATAGTTATAAACATGGTAGTATATCGGATTCTGAAGCAAATTCTTCAACCTGTTTGCTGACGGGGTCTCATGAGGATTCTTCTACCTGTTTACCGACATGTTCACATGAAGATCCTTCTACCTTTTGTCCGACAGTTTCTGAATCGAACTCAGAATTTTCCTGGCTTACAGTATCAGAACAGGTCATCACCCTGCAACAAGCAACTGAGGCAGAATCTGAGGAGATTTCATTTCCAAACGCCGTAAACAGAATTTCAGCGGAATATGTTTATTGCTACCCGCCGGGTATACCCATTATAGTTCCGGGGGAAAGATTGACAGCAGAGAAGATAGATAGAATTAAAAATTTTAGCCGGAAAGGATATGAACTGCATCACACAGGATCATCAAAGAGCCAAGGTGTTATTTATTGCACAAAAGATCAACAGGACAAGAGTTTTTCTTCATAAGTCAAAAATATCGAGCTCCGGGCTTGACTTCATATCCGATAATATCCGATATGAGTCAAGCCCGGAGCTTAATATTGTTGACTTTAAATCCAGTAATGACCGATATGGGTCAAGCCCGGATGGTAATGTTTTTGACTTCAAACCCGGTAATGACTGATATGGGTCAAGCCCGGAGCTTAATATTGTTGACTTTAAATCCAGTAATGACCGATATGGGTCAAGCCCGGATGGTAATGTTGTTGACTTCAAACCCAGTAATGACCGATATGGGTCAAACCCGGATGGTAATGTTTTTGACTTCAAACCAGGTAATAACTTATAAGAGTCAAACTCGGAGCTAGATATTGTTGACCTCATTTCAAGATATCCTCTGTGGAGTCATACGTCGAGTTTATCAGAATGATTCATAATTTTATAATCAATAATCTGGGTCAAATTTGCAGACTAAAATAGAAAACCCAGAGCCTTTTAGGGGTTAAGATGTGATTTTTTCGCCACGGTGTCTCTTTTCAAAATGAATGCCTGCCGGCTTGTTCTAGTCTGATTTTGATCCATCACAGATTTATTTCAAATATGAATAGATCATCATCTACTCTGCCGCCTGCTTGGCCCGCCTTGTATTAAAACCAAAAATCAATGTCAATAAATTAACTTTTGTTGACTATGACTCCCTTTGTGATTAAGGTTATCTACGAACATAAAAAAGTAGAAAAGATTTAACGTTTAATGTAAAGGGAGGAGATATTTATGGCTGTACATGTTTTAGACGAAGCTAAGCGTTGCCTTCAGTGCAAGAACCCACGTTGTCGTACCGGTTGCCCTATCAACACAAATATTCCGGAGATGATCAGACTTCTCAAGGAAGAGCAGATGATGGACGCTGCGGTAATGCTTTTCAATAACAATCCGCTTTCAATCGTATGTTCACTGGTATGCGATCATGAGAAACAGTGCGAAGGTCACTGTGTTCGCGGAATCAAGGAAACTCCGGTTCATATCTCCGCTATAGAGAATTACATTTCAGACTCCTGCTTCGAGCGCATCAAGCTTGAGAAGAAGCCATACAACGGCAAGAAGGTTGCAGTTATCGGTGGAGGCCCTGCAGGAATCACCATCGCAGTTCTTCTGGCACAGAAGGGTTATAAGATCACTATCTTCGAGGGTCGTGAGAAGCTCGGTGGTGTCATGAGATACGGTATTCCTGAGTTCCGTCTTCCTAGAACAATACTTGACAGATATGCAAAGAGACTTCATGAGCTCGGAATTCTGTTCCGTCCCAACTACAACATCGGTGGCTCAACCAGCATAAAGGATCTTTTTGCTGATGGATATAAGTCGGTATTTATCGGAACCGGTGCATGGCGTCCCAAGCACCTTCGTATTCCCGGTGAGTCCTTTGGTAATGTAGCCTACGCTATCAATTACCTCAACAATCCTGATGTTTACTACATCGGAGAGACTGTTGCCATCATCGGTGCCGGTAATGCAGCTATGGATGCAGCCCGAACAGCCATCCGCAAGGGCGCAAGAAATGTAACTGTATATGTAAGAAGAGATACAGCTTCTGCATCACCCAAGGAGCTTGAGTATGCAAAGCTTGACGGAGTTAAGTTTGAGTACTGCCAGTCACCTCTCGAGATAAAGGATGATTGCATTGTCATGGCTCCTGTTACCTATGATGAGGAGGGCAAGGGTACCGTACATGAAGATCAGGCTGTTGAAGTTCCCTGTGATTTCGTTATCATCTCTGTTTCCCAGGTTCCGAAGGATCGCCTGGTAACAAGAGATCAGGAACTCAAGCTTAATGATAAGGGAACTCTTCAGACCGATGAGAACGGTGAGACAACGATGCCCGGTGTATTTGCTTCAGGCGATGTTGTTACCGGTGCGAAGACAGTAGTTGCAGCAGTAAATGTATCAAAGCAGATTGCAGAAGATATGGACAAATATATGCAGGGACTTCCTGACTGAGGAAAGAAATAATTTGGTCGGTACCGTGCATGACAGAAACAAAGGGTGTTGATTTGAAATACCTTTAGTCAACTGTCTTTATTTCAAAATATATCAGTTGAATTTAATTCCTGCGAGGAGGGGCAAATGCCTCTCCTTTTTCAATGCAATAAAAACAAATTGTGAATGTACAAACACCCATTAAATCCACTTTGTTAATCTTTCGTCAAATTGCACAAAAACACGTACAATTTTTCGTTAGCGGAACTGAACGAAAATGATTGATGATGACCGAGTGCGTGATTTATAATAACCTCAGTTGAACGAAGTTGAACGAAAATCAATCAAACAGTATAGAGTCGGATGACCTGAAATCCATATAACATAAATAAAGATTTACAGGTTTTCGGATAAGAATGGAGGTGAAAAAATGCTGGCCGAGGAAAGATTTGTGAGGATTCTTTCCGTGGTGGATTCGGCGGGAACAGCCACTATTGCTGAACTGATGGAACAATTGAACGTGTCAGAATCGACCATCAAAAGAGATCTGTCACTGCTTGACAAGGACGGACTTTTGAAACGCGTTCGTGGAGGTGCAACCAGTCTTAAGGGTTCACTTTTTACCCATGACGACAGCGTAAGCAACAGAATGGAGCTTAATGTTGACGCCAAACAAAAGGTGGGAGCCTATGCTGCATCACTAATCACCGACAATGATTTCGTCTACATTGACGCAGGAACAACTACTGCAAGAATGCTTCCTTATCTTGCTAACCGGAGCAGCATTTATGTAACGAATTCACTTCCTCTTGCGATGCAGCTTTCGGCAAATGGTTTCAGAGTCTCTATATTAGGAGGAGAGTTCAAGAACCTGACTGAAGCGATAGTTGGCGAGGAAGCCATCGAATCACTTCTTAAGTACAACTTTACAAAAGGTTTTTTCGGAGCCAATGGCGTAAGCCTTGACAAGGGCTTTACAACACCGGAACTGAAAGAAGCAATGGTCAAACGTGCTGCCATGCGCCAGTGCAGAACATCCTATGTACTGTGTGACAAAAGCAAATTTGACAACATTGCATCCATCACCTTCGGAACCTTTGAAAGTGCAACGGTAATAACCGATCATGCACCGAAAAAATATAAAGACAAAAAGAATGTTATGGAGGTATAAGCAGTGATCTATACGGTTACTTTTAATCCGTCTCTGGACTACATAGTTTCGGTAGAGGACTTCAAGGTTGGAATGACCAACCGGACCAACACCGAGTTAATGTTCCCGGGCGGCAAGGGCATCAATGTTTCCATGGTTCTTCAGAATCTGGGACTTGAGAGTATGGCCCTGGGATTTATGGCAGGCTTTACAGGTCGTGAGATCGAGAGACTTCTGGCAGTTAAAAATGTCAAGTCCGATTTCATTGAGGTAGCAAGCGGTATTTCCAGAATCAATGTTAAGCTCCGCAGCAACGAAGAGTCGGAGATAAACGGTATGGGACCGGCCATCGGAAAGGATGAGATCGACAAACTTTACAAGCAGCTGGATAAGCTTACAGAGGGAGACATCCTTGTACTCGCCGGAAGCATTCCTTCGGTAATGCCGGAGTCAATGTACAGCGATATCATGGATTACTTAAAGGAAAAGAATCTGAAGATAGTTGTTGATGCAACTAGAGATCTTCTTGTTAATGTTCTTAAGTATCATCCGTTCCTCATCAAACCCAATAATCATGAGCTTGGTGAGATATTTGGAGTAACTCTCAGCAAGAAGGAAGAAGTCATTCCTTATGCTAAGAAGATACAGGAAATGGGTGCAAGAAATGTTCTTATTTCCATGGCGGGAGAGGGCGCAGTTCTTGTAACTGAGACCGGAGAGATTTATGAAAGCAATCCGCCAAAGGGTAAAGTTAAAAATTCCGTTGGAGCAGGAGATTCAATGGTTGCCGGATTCCTGGCCGGTTATCTCCACAGCGGAAGCTATGAAGAGGCATTCTACATGGGTGTCTGCACCGGAAGCGCATCTGCTTTTTCCGACAATCTGGCAACAAAGGAAGAAGTAAGAGAGTTATTAAAGCAATTCAACAAAGAGTCATATATAAGTTGAAGGAGAAGGAGTGTAAAAATGAGAGTAAGAGATTTATTATCCCCGTCATGCATTGATCTTAATGGAATAGCATCAAGCAAGACAGATGCCATCGATAAGATGGTTGACCTTATGGACAAACGCCAGAATCTTTCTGACAAGGAAGTTTACAAGAAAGGCGTTTTCGCACGTGAAGAGGAGTCTACAACAGGTATCGGAGAAGGTATCGCAATTCCTCACTGCAAGTCTGATTCTGTTAAGAGACCCGGTCTTGCTGCAATGGTTCTTCCTGAGGGAGTTGAATATGATGCCCTTGACGGAGAACCTGTTAATCTGATTTTCCTTATCGCTGCACCAAACACTAAGGATAATGTTCACCTCGATGTTCTTTCACGTCTTTCTACATTACTTATGGATGAGAAATTCGTAAGCGATCTTCGTGCTGCAAAGAGCCCTGAGGAGTTCCTCAATATTATTGAAAAGGCTGAGGATGCCAAGGATGCAGAGGAAGCTGCAAAGGCTTCTGCATCTGCATCAAGCGACGGCTATGAGATTCTTGCAGTTACTTCCTGCCCTACAGGTATTGCTCATACCTACATGGCAGCTGAGGCTCTTGAAAAGGCCGGCAAGGAAATGGGTGTTAAGATCAAGGTTGAGACACGAGGCAGCGGCGGAGCTAAGAATGTGGTCACAGCTGATGAGATAAAGGCAGCAAAGGCTATCATCATTGCGGCTGACGCTAAGGTTCCGGTTGACCGTTTTGCAGGAAAGCCTGTTCTTGAAGCTCACGTTGCAGAGGGAATCAATAAGCCTAAGGAGCTTATCAATAAGGCTCTCAGTGGAACAGTTCCTGTATTCTCGGGTTCAGGCGCATCAGAGAACGAGGCTTCAGATAAGGCACAGGGTAATGCAGGACATCAGGCTTATAAGCATCTTATGAGCGGTGTTTCACACATGCTTCCGTTCGTTATCGGCGGCGGTATCCTTGTGGCTATCGCATTCCTTGTGGATACTCTTGCAGGATATGGAGCAACAGCACGCGGAAGCTTCGGTTCGGCTACACCTCTTGCAGCATTCCTGAAGTATGTCGGCGGACAGGCAATGGGTCTCATGATCCCTGTTCTTGCAGGTTACATAGCTTACTCTATCGCTGATCGTCCTGGTCTTGCGGTTGGTTTCACAGGTGGTATGCTTGCCGCTTCCGGTAATGCAGCCATCGGCGGATATATGGATACCTGGACAAATCTCGGAAGCAATGGTGACGGATTCAGTCAGTTTATTTCAAAGTTTGCATTTTCAGCAGACGGTGTAAATACTGTATCAGGTTTCCTTGGTGCTATCGTAATCGGTTTCATTTCAGGTTATGTTGTAAACTGGCTTAAGAAGTCAACAGAGAAGCTTCCTCAGTCACTTGCTGGTATCCGTCCGATCCTCATCTATCCACTTTGCGGTGTATTTATCGTAGGTGTACTGATGTGCTTCATTTTCAACCCTATCATCGGTTTCATCAATACAGCTCTTTCAGCAGCTCTTAATGGTATCTATGCAAGCGGTCAAATCTGGCTTTTAGGTCTTCTCCTTGGTGCGATGATGGCTATCGATATGGGTGGTCCTATCAACAAGGCAGCATATGTTTTCGGTTCAGGTATGCTTGCTCAGGCAGCTGTTGATCCTTCACTTGAGAGCGCAGCATTTATCTCCATGGCAGCAGTTATGGCCGGTGGTATGGTTCCTCCTGTAGGTATCGCACTTGCATGTAAGCTTTTCCCTAAGAAGTTCACAGCAGCAGAAAAGTCATCATGGATCTCAAATATCATCATGGGTGCTTCATTCATTACAGAGGGTGCTATCCCGTTTGCAGCTGCTGATCCGGGACATGTTATCCCTGCAACAATGGCAGGTGCAGGTGTTGCCGGACTTCTTTCAGCTCTCTTCGGATGCACACTCAGAGCTCCTCACGGCGGAATCTTCGTTTTCGCAACTGTTGGTAACCCTGTAATGTATATCGTTGCATGGCTTGCAGGTTCTGCAGTAACATGTGCACTTCTTGGAATCCTCAAGAAGGATGTTGAATAATAACAATCTGAATTTAGGTATTGGGCCCCTGGGAGTTATGACTCTCGGGGGCTTTTGAAATGGAGTATTCCACTATAAAAAGCAGCTAAATTATACTTTGCAAAAGTAACTTCTGATGAGCAGAGGCAACAGAAGAACAGAATTATTTAAGGATGCAGCCGTGGGTAAAGTATTAAGGCAGCATTCCTTAAACTCTTAAAAATACCCTTAAAAACAGAAAATTTATTGAAACTATATATTTTTCAAATGATTCGTGGCATAATTATATTGTGATTGGATGTTGAAAAAATAATAAATACGCCAAGGAGGAATATATGAATAAGATAAGAATATTGGTTGCTACAATGGTGGCAGTCACAGCAATGAGCCTTACAACATTTGCAGCCTGTGTAAGAAACAACCCAAGTGAAGGAACGTTAAAGCATGACTCTGTTGGAACATGCTGGACAGATAATAACACCGGAGAAGCGTTAAAAGATCTATGGACATGGGTTGACACTGATGGAGACGGAAAAAAAGAAAAGTGTTATTTTGGGTCTGATGGATACATGGTAGTATATACAGAAATAAACGGTTGTTATGTAGATGAAAATGGAAATATTTTAGAAGAAGGTGTTGTTGATACGATCTAAACAACCGGTCCGGACAGATGGTTGATTTGCAGGAAAGATTAATAAATCAGTTCAGAACGTTTTGGAATGATGTATATTTTAATACGTTACAAAGATGCTGCTGCACCAAATAATATGATACCTCCAAAGTAGATGGGTTGAATAACCAAAGGCTACTTTGGAGGTATTTTTGTGTTTCGTTAAGATGAGAACATCTGTGCCCATGTTTTTGAATATCCGCTTCCGGAGATTCCAACACCGATGTAGTTGTTCTTTTCGTGCATCATGTTATGCTTGTGACCAGAACTATGCCACCATGCATTAACTACCTGAAGGGCTGTCTTCTGTCCCTGAGCAAGGTTCTCTGCCGCGTGGGTATCCATTGGCCATCCTAACTCGTCAAGGGCTGTGAAACAGTCGCTCCCATCTGGTCTTGTATGTGAGAACTTCTCACTTGCCTCTTCTGCTCTTATCTCGGCCGCTTCCTGTACGGTATCGTCGATAACTACTTGATCAAGACCCTTCTTATCTCTAAGAACATTTACAAGATATACCACTGCATCGATAGCTTCATCATCGCTTAATCCCTTTGTAGGGTCAGACGCTGAATTGTATGAACCTGTGATCAGCTTGTAGATTTCTGAATTTGAAAGCTCATCAAGAGACTTTGCTGACTCATCACTATCATTAGAGCTGTTACCACTTGAACCATAATCGATGAAGGTTGTTGAAGCACCATAATTGATGAATGTGCCGTTATCAAAATTCTCTTGATAGAGCTCATTCAGTGTCTTCTGACCAGAAGTAGAGCATGCTGTTACGCTGTTTGATGCTGCGTTATATGATGAGTATCCGGCATTATCAACCCATACACCATTAGCATCCACATAGTATCCGTCAGGTGTTGTACAATTTGTGTAGAGAATACCGGAATCATTTAAGCAGTACCATTTACCGTCGATCTGTTTCCAGCCTGTTGCCATCATTCCTGTGGTTGACTCGAAATACATCCAGCCATTTTCTGTCTGCTCCCAGTCTGCGAGTGATGTAATCGTTGAAATGCTGCCAACGGCAAGCAGAGCGGTAAAGATACCTGCGAACTTTCTCAAAAACTTAAAAAAACACATATAGATTAACCTTTCGATTGCAAATTTAATTAATAATATAATTATCACATCTTGAAAGTTTTTTCAACACCTCATTTTTAAAAGTAAGTAATAAAACTCACACCTGAGGTCGGGTACCTGTATACCGTGTACCATAAAATTTTTATAAACATGTGTACCCAGGTATTGGACGTATTCTTAAAAAATCCCTTAAAAACAGAAAATTTATTGAAACTATATATTTTTCAAATAATTCGTGGCATAATTATATTGTGATTGGATGTTGAAAAAATAATAAATACGCCAAGGAGGGATATATGAATAAGATAAGAATACTGATTGCTACAATGGTGGCAGTCACAGCAATGAGCCTTACAACATTTGCAGCCTGTGTAAGAAACAACCCAAGTGAAGGAACATTAAAGCATGACTCTGTTGGAACATGCTGGACAGATAATAACACCGGAGAAGCGTTAAAAGATCTATGGACATGGGTTGACACTGATGGAGACGGAAAAAAAGAAAAGTGTTATTTTGGGTCTGATGGATACATGGTAGTATATACAGAAATAAACGGTTGTTATGTAGATGAAAATGGAAATATTTTAGAAGAAGGTGTTGTTGATACAATCTAAACAACCGGTCCGGACAGATGGTTAATTTGCAGGCAAGATGCATAAATCAGTTCAGAACGTTCTGAAATGATGTATCTATAAATACGTTACAAAGAGGCTGCCGTACCAAATGATATGATACCTCCAAAGTAGATGGGTTGAATAACCAAAGGCTACTTTGGAGGTATTTTTGCAATTAGCGGTACCGTGTAGTGCGTCCATGGTGGCTTAATCAACTTACATATAAGAAAGTGGCTGTGCAAGAGTAACTTCTACATTTGGTGATTGTCGGTCAAAAAAAATGGAAGTTAAGTTTTCACATTACGATAACTTAATATTGAAACGAATAAACGTTTTGATTTATATGTACATTTTTTTGTCGTGGTGATTGGTTATTATTCTTGTGTAGGTAAAAACAAACAATGATTTGCGGAACGGGTATTCACAAAACAAATATTTTGCGAACGGCTGTTTACAAAACGTTTGTACAGTGTTATACTGTGGATGTTGTAAGAGGGATGGCATCGGGTTTTGCAGATTGGAGGCTTTCGGGAGTGGGTACTGAAGGCGGATGTTTAAAAAAACAAAAGGGGGATCATGACATGAGAATCAATATCAGAACATTTCAGTTTGTAGTTGGATTTTTATTAGTGCTGGGCCTTATAGCATCTCTTTGTGAGTTCAGGGAAGTTCGATATCTTGGGTATGGCATAAGTCTTGGAAGTGTTTATCTTTTTTATCAGATTGACAGGGAGATAGAACGTCAGCGTCACAGGGCGAGATATTACAGACGTATATATAAGCTGGTGGAGCAGAAGCTTTATTCATAAGAGACATTAAAAAAGTGATGCGCTTGGTGTAGGAAACAATACACTTTGCACATCACTTGTTAATTTCAATCATTCCAGTCTATATAGACATCGGAGTTTTCGGAGGTTTTATTTTTCTCAAAGTATTCATTTTCTTTTGGGATCCAGATATCTTTGAATTTTGACAGCATTTCGGGATTATCGCCTATACGTGTTGAGATGTTTGTAAGCTGACTTTCGGGATCGATGTCGCAGAAGATTTTTAACTGGTAGGGTTCTCCAAAGTAGGGATGCAGGCTGTAGGAACCTTCTACGATATTGATGCGTTTATGTTTTATGACCTGTTCTTTTTCTTTTTCGATTTTCATAGTCCTGCAGTTAAACGGACGGTAGACCACATCATCGCCGTACCATAAGGGGATAAGGACTTCTTCACGGAATCTTTCGTAGTCTACATTGCCGCCGATTTCAGACATGCGTTCAGGTGTTCGCTGGGATTCCTGCAGGAAGAAATCATCCATGTGGAAGACATTGGCATCATACTTTCCGGCCAGGAAGGCAGATAGTCTTGTTTTTCCGCTGCCGGAACGGCCATCTATGGCGATTAGGATTACTTCTTCATCCATATATTCTTCATCACTCAGAAGATCATTTATAGCTTCAACGGCAGGTGCAAAGCGGCGTTCTTTTATATCGATAGTATCCATAGGTTATCTCCTTACTCTTATGTTTCTTTTATGCCTTCTATCATGATATAATATACGGGATTTTTTAAAAAGCTTTTATATGGAGATTTATATGGATATTGTTGAAATCATTACTAAAGAACTTGGAATCAAAAAGACACAGACTGAAGCTGTGATCAAGCTTATAGATGAGGGGAATACCATTCCGTTCATAGCCCGTTATCGTAAGGAAGCAACCGGTGCAATGCACGATGATGTTCTCCGTACTTTTGATGAACGTTTAAAATATCTCCGTAACCTGGAGGACAGAAAGAATACTATCCTTGCTTCCATAGAAGAACAGGGTAAGCTTACCGATGAATTGAGAAAGCAGATTGACGAAGCTGAGACTGCGGTAAAGCTTGAGGATATCTATCGTCCTTATAAACCGAAGCGCCGCACCAGAGCCATGATCGCTAAGGAAAGAGGTCTCGAACCCCTGGCTGTATTCATTTTCTCAGGAAAATCCTCTGTTTCTGTTACAGAGGAAGCTCTTAAGTATGTAAATGAAGAAAAGGAAGTTCCTGATGTTAAGACGGCCATTGCAGGTGCAGAAGATATCATCGCGGAGACATTGGCAGACAGTGCAAGTCTCAGAGAGTGGATACGTAAAAAGACCTATGCCGAAGGTCTCATAGTGTCTGCCGCAAAGACCAAGGCTCAGGCTGAAGAGAAAACTGTATATGACAACTATTATGATTATCAGGAACCCATTAAAAAGATTCCGGGGCATCGTATCCTTGCTCTTAACAGAGGAGAAAGTGAAAAGATCCTTACAGTTAAGATCGAGGCTCCGGAGGAGGAGATAATCAGTTTCATGAAGCGTCATATAGGTGCCGGAAGGAATAAGGAAACAACACCTTATCTTGAAGAGACAGCCATAGATGCATATAAGAGACTGATCAGTCCGTCAATTGAGACAGAGATACGAAATGATCTTACCGAAAAGGCTGAGGACGGAGCCATAAAGGTATTTGGCGAGAATCTGGGTCAGCTTCTCATGCAGCCGCCAATTATCGGAAAGACTGTTCTTGGATGGGATCCTGCTTTCAGAACCGGCTGTAAGATTTCTGTTGTTGATCCCACCGGAAAGGTGCTTGACACAACAGTTATATTCCCTACAGCACCACAAAATAAGGTGGCTGAGGCTATGCACGTTATCGAAGGACTTATCCGTAAGTATAATGTTGACATCATTTCTCTGGGAAACGGAACAGCTTCCAGAGAATCAGAGCAGATTATAGCTGATTTCATAAAGAAGAGTAAGCTGCCTGTGAAATATGTGATCGTAAACGAAGCCGGAGCCTCAGTTTATTCCGCATCAAAGCTTGCTACAGAGGAGTTCCCGAATTTTGATGTTGGACAAAGATCCGCAACCTCCATGGCTAGACGTTTACAGGATCCTCTGGCAGAGCTTGTTAAGATCGATCCCAAGTCCATCGGTGTCGGCCAGTATCAGCATGATATGAACCAGTCAAAGCTGGGAGAGCAGCTCGGAAACGTTGTGGAAGACTGTGTAAACAAGGTAGGTGTAGATGTTAATACAGCTTCATTCTCACTCCTTGAATATGTTTCAGGTATAAACAAGAATATCGCAAAGAATATCGTTGCATATCGTGAAGAGAACGGTGCTTTCACCTCCAGAAAAGATCTTCTGAAGGTTCCCAAGCTTGGACCAAAAGCCTATGAGCAGTGTGCAGGTTTCCTCCGTATCCGTGACGGCGAGGACGTTCTTGATATGACTTCGGTACATCCGGAGAGTTACGAAGCAGCCAGGGAACTTTTGAAGCTTTTGGGATTTACCGCCGAAGACGTTAAGAACGGTAATACCAGAGACATTGAGAAAAAACTCAAAGAGGCAAAGGCATCCATACCGGAGCTTGCAAAGAAGATGAGTATCGGAGAATATACACTTCAGGATATAGTAAAAGAACTTGCAAAACCTGGACGTGATCCCCGTGAGGATGTACCGGCTCCTGTATTAAGATCCGATGTCCTTGATTTTGATGACCTCACCCCGGGCATGGTACTTGCCGGAACAGTCCGTAACGTCATTGACTTTGGAGCATTCGTAGATATCGGAGTTCATCAGGACGGCCTCGTACATATCTCCCAGATCGCCGATAAATTCGTCAAGCACCCCCTTGACGTAGTGAAAGTCGGAGACATCGTAAATGTAAAAGTCCTTTCCGTTGACAAAGACCGCAAAAAGATATCCCTTTCAATGAAGGGCGTTCCGCAGAAATAATATGATACTTAATATTGCCAATTTAAATAAAACCTATATAGGAAAACAGATCCTCAAAGGCGTAACCTTCCATCTTGAGGACAAAGAAAAAGCGGCGATTGTCGGAATCAACGGTTCCGGCAAGACGACGCTTATTCGTTGTATATTGGGAGTGGAGGAACCTGACGATTCCGAAACTGTCATTGCCTTCTCTAAAGACAAGAAGATAGGTTATCTTGCACAGCAGCATGCCGACATAGAAACCGGCGTAGATGATTTCGATACTCTTTCCGGAGGTCAGAAAACCAGAAAAAGACTGGAAGAGATACTTCAGGATAAGCCGGATCTTCTTATCCTGGATGAGCCCACAAACCATCTGGATATCGAATCCATACAGTGGCTGGAAAAAGTGCTTAAGCGTTATGACGGAGCTGTTCTCCTGGTATCCCACGACCGATATTTCCTTGATCATGTGGTAACCAAGATCATTGACCTGGATAACGGAAAAGCCCGCATGTATAAGGGAAATTATTCAGAGCATGCCGTTAAGAAAAAGCAGATCCGTGATGCTGAGCTTAAGGCTTACCTCAATCAGCAACAGGAGATACAGCACCAGCAGGCGGTTATAGACAAGCTTAAACAGTTCAACAGAGAAAAGTCTATAAAGAGAGCAGAGTCCAGGGAGAAGGCATTAGCCAAGGTAGAACTTCTTGATAAGCCTGAAGAGCTTGATAATGAGATGAGGCTTGCCCTTACACCAAGCGTTCAGTCAGGAAATGATGTTCTTTCCGTGAAGGATCTTAGCAAGGCATTTGATGATAAGACATTGTTCTCAAATATTTCTTTTGAGATAAAGCGTGGGGAACATGTGGCTGTGATCGGCGCCAACGGAACCGGAAAGACAACGCTGCTTAAAATTTTAAACCAGCAGGTGGATGCAGATACAGGCTCCTTTAAGCTGGGCACCAATGTTGAGATCGGTTACTACGATCAGGAACATGCAGTACTTCATATGGATAAGACCATCTTTGATGAAATTCAGGATGAGTATCCGTATCTCAATAACACAAAGGTTCGTAATGTTCTTGCAGCTTTTCTGTTCCGTGGGGATGACGTATATAAGCGTATAGGGGATCTCAGCGGTGGTGAGCAGGGACGTGTATCACTTGCAAAGCTTATGCTGAGTAATGCCAATTTCCTGATACTGGACGAGCCTACCAACCATCTTGATATTCAGGGCAGAGAGGTTCTGGAGGATGCCATAAACAATTATGAGGGAACGGTACTTTACGTATCGCATGACCGATATTTCATAAACAAAACTTCAAGCCGTATACTGGAGCTTTTCGAGAACCGCTTTGACAATTACATCGGAAACTATGACTACTACCTCGAAAAGAAAGAGGATGTGAGAAGATACGGAGCTGCAGGAACTGACAATGCCGACAATAAGGGTGCAGTCCCGGTTCAGCCTGTGACCGTTCAGGAATCCGAGCAGAAAACAGACTGGCTTCAGCAGAAGGAGCTCAAAAAGAATCTTCAGAGACTTGAGAGAACACTCAAATCTACAGAGGATGAGATCCAGAGGCTGGAAGCAAGAAATCAGGTGCTGGATGATGAATACCAGAATCCGGATATCGCAGCGGATGTAGGAAAACTAATGGAACTCCACAAGGAGCACGAGAAGAACGATGCGAGACTGGAAGAGCTGTACGAGATATGGGAAACCACATCTGAAGAACTTTCGGAAATAAAGTGATGATATAAAATAAAGGCATGGGTGAAAGTCTATGCCTTTAAAAATCTGGTCCTTACGGATAATGATTCTCTTTGATTAGAAAAAATAATTGTTGCAGTAGTTTCTTCACTTTTACTTTGGGATATATTTGGCATTAGAATAATCAGTTGTAGGTATTTTAAGAATTAAACCTTTATGGTTAGAAAGTGAGAAGCAATATGGAAAAAGGCAAACTTGTAATGGAACTTATGGTTCAGACATTTCCGGAAAAGACTGTGGAGCTTGACAGCGAGATAGGTCATGTCAAGATGATACCCTTCGGCGGCACAGTAAAGGGTGATATCTTTAACGGGATAATTGAGCCCTGCGGTGTAGATACCCAGGTCACAAATCAGGCGGGTGTAAGACATATGTCTGCAAGATATATGCTGACAGGAAAAGATGCCGACGGCAACGACTGTCATATCTACCTTGAAAACAATGCCTGGTTCACCAATGGGGAAAGACCAAAGCCGTGGATCAGTACGCCTAAATTCATAACCGATTCCAAAAAGCTGGCACCATACCTTCACGCAGACCGCTTTATAGGTGAAGGCATGAGAGTAGAGGAAGGGCTTCGCATCCGCTACTATGAGGTAGTCAGATAAAAGTGAAGGCTGAGCCTGTGAAATCTAAACCGGTATTTTTTTGATATAGAGAGGGCATCCTTTTTAAATGGATGCCCTCTTGCTATAACTTGAATTGTTTATAGTGATGTTTATTCCTTTTGCCAGTACTCCGTTACAAGGTCAATAAAGTCCTTTGCTGCTTTACTGAGGTATGCATTTTTATGATAGGTCACACATACCTTCCAGGTAGGGCGGAAAGGCAATCTGAGAAAACGCACTCCCTCCGGTTTTTGTTTTACGTAATGGTAAGGCAGGAGACCACAGGCGAGATGAGCCTTTATCATCGAAAGTATAGTCATATTACTTGAAGTCTCAAAAAGCACCGTTGGTGTAAAGCCCGCATCACGGAATATCTGGTCCACCATCTTACGGATGGTGGATTCCTTGTACATCATAACGAAAGGTTCATACTGCAGAGCTGTGAGAGGAACAGTGGGATACTTTTCCTCTGACTGAAGATACTCTTTACTTAGCGGATAATCCGCAGGTAAGGCGAGATATATTTCTTCCTTAAACAGATCTATGTATTCGTCCCCGGTTTTCTGTCCATCGGTCAGAGTAACGAAGCCGATATCCAGCTCTCCCTTATGAACGGCATCCTGCTGCTGCTTAACGCTAAGCTCCCTTGGCTCGACAGTAAATTCCGGGTACATATCATGGAATATGGGATAAACATAGGAAAACATATCGAAGCCTCTTCCCGGAGTCATACCTACGGAGAGATAGCCATTGTGTTTATTAACCATATCGGCAATGATGGTGTAGGTCTTTTGCTTGATCCTAAGCATTTCCCTTGCATTATCCAAATATATCTGACCTTCAGGGGTTGGTGCCCAGGCAGCTTTGCTTCTGACAAAAAGGGGAGTGCCGACTTCCTTCTCCAGCTTCTGAAGCTGCTGCGATAATGCTGACTGAGTGATGAAAAGCTTCTCAGCCGCTTTTGTTATGGAGCCTTCATCGGCTATCTTGATTATATACTCAATTAATTTAGTATCCATTATCTCCTCGATGAGAGCCGTTATATCCTGATATCAGGTATACAGATTTCAGGTAGAGCGGCCACTGATTGCAAATTAGCAAAACTTATAGAAGATTCACATTAATTAATTTTACTTATCTTATCGATGAAATTATACTTATTCTACACGGAACGAAAAGTTTTGTAAATGATAATAGATACGGAGGTTCATATGGCCAAAAGATTATGTATCCAGATAACAGAAAAGGATAATGTTGCCATTGCAATTAATGACCTGCCTAAGGGAACAGAGGTTATGCCGGGTGTTGTAACTGCGGTTGATATTCCTCAGGCACATAAAATAGCATTAAAGGAATTAAAGAAAGGCACTGAGGTTATAAGATACGGTGTCTGCCTCGGAACCACCTCAGAGGATATACCCGTTGGCGGATGGGTAAATGAGAAAAATCTCATTATGGCTCCGGCCCCGGATCTTGACAGCATGAAGTTTGCCACAAACCTAAGGACAGATCTTCCGAAGCCCAAGAGAACTACCTGGATGGGATATAAGAATCCTAACGGTTTCTATGCCGGAACCAGAAACATTCTCGGCATCAACACCACAGTACAGTGCGTTGCCGGAGTTCTCAACGTTGCCATTAAAAAGATCAAGGCTGAGATCCTTCCCAAGTATCCTAATGTTGACGACGTTGTGGCTATCAATCATCCCTACGGCTGCGGTGTTGCCATTGATGCACCCGATGCCTACATTCCACAGAAGATTATCAGAAACATTGCCATGCACCCGAATTTCGGCGGTGTATTTATGCTTGTAGGTCTCGGTTGCGAGAAGTTCACAGTTGACCGTTTCTGTGAGTGGTGGCCTGAGCTTAACAATAAGGATAATGTTGTTGTCCTCCAGGAACACAAAGGTTATCAGGCTATGATGGATGCCATCATTGAAATGGCGGAAAAGAAGCTTAAGATCCTTAATGAAAGAAAGAGAGAGGAGCTTCCTCTGTCAGATCTTCTGGTTGGTATGCAGTGCGGAGGTTCGGATGCATTCTCAGGAATCACAGCAAACCCTACAGCCGGCTATGCAGCAGATCTCATAGTTTCCGGCGGCGGAACAGTTATGTTCTCAGAGGTAACTGAGGTAAGAGACGGAGTTCAGTTTATAGCTGAGAGATGTATAAATGAAGAAGTCGGCAAGAGACTTGTAGAGGAAATGAAGTGGTACGACAGCTACCTGAGAAACGGCGGAGTTGACCGTGGGGCCAATACCACACCGGGAAACAAGAAGGGTGGTCTTTCCAATATCATCGAGAAGTCCATGGGATCCATCGCCAAGTCCGGTTCTTCACCTATCGTTGAAGTACTTTCACCCGGAGATCGTCCCACAAAGCATGGTGAGATTTTTGCAGCTACCCCTGCGTCAGATCTCGTATGCGGTCCTTCACAGCTTGCATCCGGAATGGGACTTGAGGTATTTATGACAGGCCGCGGCACACCTTACGGTCTTGCTGCTGCACCGGTTATCAAGCTTTGCTCCAGAAATGAAATGAAGGATCAGTGGTTTGATATCATTGATTTCAATGCAGGTCCCGCTGCAGTTGGTGACAAGACCATCGCAGAGCAGGGCGAAGAACTCCTGGATTTCATCCTGGATGTTGCATCAGGAATCAAGAAGCCTTACACCGAGCAGTATGGTTTTGCTAATGACCTCTGCGTATTCAATCCGGCTCCAATAACCTGATTATAAAATATATAAGCCCATCGATGCTTATGTGCCGACCTCCAATTGTTAGATTTTGGTCTGACATTTTGGGGTAGGTACTAAGCATTGATGGGCTATTTTAGTATTGAAATCGATACTCGGGTAAAGTATTTGCTTAAACGGAGCCGAGACAGGTATTGTAAAATCGAGTATAGTTAACTATATTAAATTAATTCGACTGAATCGGTATAAGATGTTCTTTCCAATATTGCTTCGATAGTTTAATGAATTCTTTCTCAGCATCTGTAAGGTAGGAACCCTTACGGGTGGCTATACACAAATCCCAGGAGGGGTGGCTTGGGAGAGCGAAGCATTTATATTTATCACTCTCAGTATCTGCATAATACCTTGGAATGATAG
Source organism: Oribacterium sp. FC2011 (assembly GCF_000701645.1). Classification (NCBI taxonomy): domain Bacteria; kingdom Bacillati; phylum Bacillota; class Clostridia; order Lachnospirales; family Lachnospiraceae; genus Oribacterium; species Oribacterium sp. FC2011. Next base: position 151,968 of record NZ_JNJM01000006.1, on the reverse strand, counting down.
CACAGCATAGTGAAGTCTCAACGAGGGAAGTAATGCTGGCTGTATTGTTAGTTTCCATCATTATGGAAGGTATAAATCCGCTGCGACTGAAAATGTCATCCACTATCTGACGGTTACTGGATTTAGAAGACATAAGAGTAAAAGGTTCGTACTCAAGGGATTTTAGATTAATGATAGGAAGTTGCCCGTCAACGCATATGTAATCGTAACATATAGGATGCACAGAAGGAACCAAAACAACCATTTCTTCTTTGCCAATTAATGTATAATCAAAATTACCACGCTGATCGTATCTGAGTGTCACGAAGCCTATGTCGATGTCACCGTTCTTTAGTGCTTCTCTTTGTTTATATACTCCCATTTCTATTGGGGTAAAAATAAGATTTGAAAATTTTGAGTGAAGTTCAGGATAAATGGAGGTAAACATACGGATACCTCTTCCTGTTGTGAGTCCTATTTTCAGGTCGGATTCACCGGCATTTGTGATATCATGGATTTTTTTGTAGGTTTCCCGCTTTATCAGTAAAGCCTTTTTGGCTCCCTCCAGATAAATCTTCCCGGCTTCTGTAGGATGCCAGTCAGTCCTTGAACGGAAGAAAAGCTGGGTTCCAAGGTCCTTTTCTAACTTTAGTAATTGCTGATTAAGTGCTGACTGTGAAATGAACAAATTCTTGGCAGCTCTTGTAATATTCTCTTCTTTTTCGATTTCCACAATATATTCGCAAATTCTGAAATCCATACTATTCTCCTCTATTAATGCTGCTTTTGGGAGCTTTAATATCTGACATAAAGTTGCAGAGCTAATTGGCTTCTATACTGATGCAGGTTTTTCGCTGTTTATAGCCGTCATTCAGATGTCAATCTGTACGATAAAAACCCGGTTACGTTTATTGATTTGACAGACCGGGATCCTTTAATTGAGTTTATCATTTAAGCATTATATGGTCAAAATCAAATAGGCTTTAAATAATACATAAGTAATAATAATGTCATCGAGTTAAATTTAAGTTTTTCTAATATTGTTATTAGATTAACTAATAGTAATACTTATTGAACAAACACTATCCATAAGTATAGCTTATTGAACTATCAGTTTTTCCCGTTTTACTTAGACTTATCCATAAGTTAAACTTCAATCATAAATAAGAAAGCGCGAAACAAACGCAGAGTTTTATAGATAAACAAGGAGAGTAAAAATGATTCCAACAATTACAAAAATGGAAGTATTTCCAGTAGCAGGACACGATTGTATGGAGCTTAATCTTTCAGGAGCTCACGCACCATACTTTACAAGAAACATTGTTATCCTTACAGATTCAAATGGTGTTGAAGGTGTTGGTGAGGTTCCCGGTGGACAGAAGATCACAAATGCTCTTGAGGCAGTTAAGGATCTGGTAATCGGAACAAAGATTTCTGATTACAAAAACACTCTTAACAAGGTAAGAGCATGGCTTGATGAAAACATCAAGGATGACGTAAGAGGTCTTCAGACCTTCGATCTTCGTACAGGAGTACATGTTGTTACTGCTATCGAAGCTCCTTTCCTTGATCTTATGGGTAAGTTCCTGGAGGTTCCCGCAGCATCCCTTATGGGTGACGGAATCCAGAGAACATCTGTAAGATTCCTTTCATATCTTTTCTATGTAGGAGACAGAAAGAAGACAGACCTTCCTTATGAGGAAGAGCCTGATTCAGACTGTGACTGGTACAGACTCCGTCATGAGGAGGCTATGGATCCCGAGCATATCGTAGCTCTTGCAAAGGCAACCCATGAGAAGTACGGCTTTGAAGATTTCAAGCTTAAGGGCGGTGTTCTTCAGCCGGATGAGGAAGTTAAGGCTGTAACTGCCATCAAGGAAGCGTTCCCTGATGCGAGAGTAGATCTTGATCCTAATGGCTGCTGGAGCCTTGCAGAGGCAGTACGTGTAGCCCCTGCCCTCAAGAAGGTTCTTGCTTATATCGAAGATCCCTGCGGTGCCGAGAACGGTTTCTCAGGACGTGAGATCATGGCTGAGTTCAAGCAGGAGACAGGTATGCCGACTGCCACAAACATGATCGATACAGACTGGAGACAGATGAGACACTGCATCCAGCTCAAAAGCGTAGACATCCCTCTTGCAGATCCTCACTTCTGGACCATGGAAGGATCTGTACGTGTAGGTCAGCTTTGCAACGACTTCGGTCTTATGTGGGGCTGCCACTCCAACAACCACTTCGATATTTCACTTGCAATGGTAGCGCAGTGTGCAGCTGCAGTTCCGGGCAAGCTTAACGGTATCGATACTCACTGGATCTGGCAGGAAGGCAGAGAGCGCCTTACAAAGAACCCTATGCAGATCGTAGGCGGATGCATTAACGATATCGACAAGACTGTAGGTCTCGGCATCGAGGTTGATCGTGACCAGATCATGAAGGCAAACAAGCTTTATACTGATAACTGCCTCGGAGCACGTGATGATGCCATCGGAATGCAGTATCTCATTCCGGGATGGAAGTTCGACAACAAGCGCCCCTGCATGGTTAGATAATCGGGGATTTAAATATTCATAATGAAATAGCTCAGATGCTGGATTGGGAAATCTGTTTCGTTGAAGACAAATGGAAACAAAGTATATTTTGACCTGAGTACAAGGTCTTGTTTATAAGGAGGATTAAAAAATTATTATCAGTAGTATTGGCCGGTGCTATGGCTATGAGCATTCTTGCCGGTTGCGGATCATCCGGTGGAATCCAGGTTGGTGGAGGATCTTCATCAACAGAAACCACTGCAGCCGCAGCAGCAACACAGGCAGCAGGATCCGGTGAGTCAGCAGCTCCTGCAGCGAGTGCAGATGGAGAATCATCATTAAAGGGACAGAATGTAAGAGTAGTTATCGGTTCAACATCTACATCCGGTGATTCATACATGATGGCTGATGTTGTTACAAGATATCTTTCAAAGTATATGGGCTTCAACGGTAAAGTTGATGCCATCGGAAATGCAGCAGCTCTTGAGGAGATGCAGACAGCAAAGGGCGATGGAAAGACTGTTATGATGTTCCATGATATGACATATATGTCAGTTCTTTTCGGAGCAGTTGATGAGAAATATTCTCTTGAGAATATGACAATCGGACCACGTTTCGGTCGTAACCCGGGAGCTTGTTTCGGTGCAGCAAAGGAAAGCGGATGGACATCACTTAAGGATGTAACAGAGTATCTTAAGGCAAATCCTGACAAGACTGTTTCTTTCAATATTGAAGCAGGTGGAACATCACATATTGCATTTGCAGCTTACTACCTTGATGTTAAGGCAAAAGAGGGAGATGAGGTTGCAAGCAGAATCAAGGCAATCGTTGGTGGTACAACAGCTGAGAAGCTTCAGAGACTTTGGGACAGAAATGCAGACGTAATCTATGGCGATACATCAGCATTTGAGCAGTATACACTTGACGGTGTTGAAGCACAGCTTGCTATGAATATGTTTGATTCAGGTTCAACTGTAGAAGGCGTTGAAATTCAGTCTATGGCAGATGACGGTGTTGAATTTAACGGAAAGCCATTTGACTTCCCTAAGGATTTTGCAATGTACTTCCCTAAGGATACAGATGCAAACGTACTTGCTGAGTACGAAGCAGCTATGAAGAAGGTTGTAAATGATCCTGATTTCCAGGCTGATATGAAGAAGCTTTACTACACAGTTCTTTCTGAGGATGAGGTAGGCTTAGAGGCTTCACAGCAGTTCATCCTTGATAAGCGTGACATGTGTGCAGAGATCATCGCGCAGGCTCCAAACCTTGACGAAATCACAGCTTAATTGAAATTTGGGTAATGCTATAGTCGCGGTTACCTATGAGATAAAATATTGCAGAGTTGCCTTTTCACCAGCAAATAAAATATGTGAAAAGGCAACTTACATATAAGGGGAAAATATATGATAAATGTAGTTTATTCTACCGAGCACTGGATAGTTCCAAGGATCGTCATAGGTATTCTGATCGTTCTGCTTGCAGCTATCATTATAACTGAAGGACGTGCGCGGCTGGCAAAGGGTGAAGCATTTTTCACAATGCCGAAGAAGTTCTTTAAAGAAAATCCTGATTTTATAAAACTATTTGGTACATTGATCCTTTTTGCAGGTTATATCATTACTCTTGATATCATCGGATTTACACTTACCAGTATAATTTTTGTATTTCTTTTCAATATTCTTTATGCCGGAACAAGTCCTAAATCAATAGGAATCAGCCTTTTGATCGCGGTAGTGGCTTCTTTGATAGTCAGCATTGCGTTCGGTGTATTTTTCAAGATAACTCTTCCAAACGGTATGTTCACGATAACATTCGTGGATTATGGATTCACTATTTACTAAAGGAGTGGCAAACAATGATTACTAATATTTTACTTGCAGTACTTGGTGTCATTGCCGGAATCATTTTTGGTGCCATTCCGGGTATGACAGCAACTATGGCGGTAGCGGTATTCCTGCCTATGACTTATGCTTATGACCTTGTACCTGCCTTATATCTTCTTTTAGGTCTTTATGTAGGCGGTATCTCAGGCGGACTTGTACCTGCTATCCTTATCAATATTCCGGGAACTCCGTCATCAATTACAACTACATTTGACGGATATCCTATGGCGAAACGTGGCGAAGGTGAGAGAGCCCTTAAAGTAGGTATCGTTTCATCCTTCTTCGGAGGAATCATTTCTCTTCTTGCTCTTGCTCTTTTCACACCGCTTCTTTCTGCCGCTGCTTTGAAGTTTTCTGCAGTTGAAAAGTTCCTTATCATCCTTTTTGCACTTACAGTTATCGCAGCTCTTTCAAACGGACAGATGCTGAGAGGTGTATTTTCGGGATTTTTGGGAGTGCTTGTTTCCCTCATTGGAATGTTCAGCGTAAACAACAATTATCGTATGGTTCCTCTTTCATTAAAGCCATACCTGTCAGACGGTTTTCAGCTCCTGCCTGTTCTTATCGGACTCTTTGCTATATCTCAGATATTTGAGGAAGCCGAAGAGGGCATGAGGTTTAAGATTGAGAAAGTTGACGGAAACAATTCCGGAACAAAGTTCTCAATGGCTGATTTCAAGGGACAGGGTGTAAATGTTGTTCGTTCTGCACTGATTGGAACCTTTATGGGAGTACTTCCCGGAGTTGGAGGATCCGCAGCATCAATCCTTGCATACTCACAGGCTAAGAGCTGGTCAAAGCATCCGGAGCTTCTGGGTACAGGTGTTGCTGAAGGACTTGTAGCATCTGAGAGTTAAAACAATGGTCTTACAGGTGGAGCCATGATCCCGCTTCTTTCACTTGGTATCCCCGGTGACTCAACAACAGCTGTCCTTATTTCAGCATTTATGCTTCAGGGTATTCAGGTTGGACCTCTGTTTATCACACAGAATACAGAAACATGGCATCAGATCCTTATTGCAATGCTTCTCTGCAACATCATAATGTTCCTTTGCATGTTCTATCCTATCAAGTGGATATCAAAGATTATTTATATCCCGAGACAGAGACTGTATCCTGTTATCATCATGATCTGTGTTGTTGGTGCTTATGCTGCAAAGAACGGAAGAATGTTTGATGTATGGTCACTTCTCTTTGCCGGTGTTGTAGGATATCTTTTCGGAAAGATCCGTATTCCAAAGACCTGCTTCCTTATCGGATTTATCCTTGGTAAGGACCTTGAGAACTATTTCATCCAGGCAGTATCCGCATCAAAGGGATCACTTCTTGTATTCTTCTCAAGACCTATCGGCTGGGTTATCTGGGTACTTATAATCGCATCCATCGTTTATGCAGTTATGGATGACCGTAAGCAGAAGGCAAGGAAAAAGGCTGAAGCAGCAGGCTGATAATGCGGACTGCAGGCTATTTGAAATAATGCCTTAGTGCATACAATTATTTAAAAAATGCTTTTGATTAATTAGGGGATGCGCTTAGGGCGTATCCCCGATTTTTTATAGACATACATGAGCCCCTGCCCCGTCTTACCTTTACCAACACACCAATGTACCACTGGTTGAATTGTCACGAATTTGTTATATCAATAATCGTACAAGAAACAAAAAGTTGTTTTATTGCAGACTTTAATGAGTATAATTGATAAGTGACTGTCAGATAAGCTGATATATTCAAAAGTATGTCATTCAAAGTAGAAAAAACCGTTTTCCGGTGGGATATCAGGAGAAATAATGAAAAGAGTAAAGTTTGAAACATTAACGGATACTGTAAAAGATCTGCAGGAACAGCATAGGAATTTTAAGTTCAGAGCCTTCGGACTTATCGGAATTCTCATTATCGCTGTAATAGCCATAATAGTAAAGAAATACTACGTGAGCTTCGGTCTTCTGGTTGCAGCTGTTGCTTATCACCTTTTTTATTTAAGACCCTTTGAAAAACAGTATATATCCAACGTAAATGAAGCCAATATTCTTTTTACTGTCGGGAGGTTTCTGGGAACCGAAGAGGTAAAGAATAAAGGGACTGAACATCTGACAAGAAAGGAGCTTGAAGAGGCACAGCTTGTTCCTGTACTTCAGAGAGAGGACGGAGTATCATTCTATGAATCGGTACATGGAGAATATCATGGAATGAAGGTTACTGTTTCAGATGTAGTCATTAGCGAAGATTTTAAACTAAAGGATAACGGTACAAAGGGCAGGAACAGAGTATTCCAGAATTGCGGATGCTGGACACATATTGAGCTTCCGAAGGATACCGGATTTAATTTTAGATTGTTTGAAGACAATGCCGTACCAACTGTTATGCAGCAGAAATTCTATGAAGAACAGAATAATCTGAATAAGATACCTTCCGGGGATGTTGGTCTTGCAGGAAACTATTATCTGTATGTCGGAAGCTGTGATAAAGCTGTGGGAGATACCGATGAAGATAATGCTGACAATAAAAATAATGCTATAGAAGATGAAACAACATTGATAAAATCAGAAAAAATGCCTCCTGAAAAATTTATCGTGAGATATGAAGATCTTGACAAATATACTCCCGGTAATACAGCTGTAAGTGTACGTGGTAATGTTATGGACGTTTACATTCGCAGCAGATTCCTTGCGATGGCAGTATCTACAAGTGCCGCACCTACAGAAAAGAGCATAACTTTTGATCCGTATCCGGAACTTAAAATGATTCTGGAACTTACCGGGATTCTGAGTTAAATCATTTAAAACAAAACCCGTATATAAGAACTGCTTAATCATGTATTAGTATTAAGAGTTTTACATCGGGTTTTGTTTTTTTTATTCTAAAACTGCACCGGTATTCAGATTAGTATATTCAAAGGAATCGATGATCTCAATACATGGAGCCGACCATTTCTACATATGTTATTCAGAAATAAACGACGATAATAATGCGTTTATAGAGGGGGCTATTACAATGACTGATTCACCAATTATTACCAAAATGCAGGTGATTCCTGTTGCGGGATATGACAGCATGATGATGACATTATCAGGATGTCATGCTCCATGCTTTACCAGAAACCTGGTTATCCTTGAGGATAATGCCGGACATCAGGGTATCGGCGAAATCCATGGAGGTGACTATACCTGTGAATGTTTAAATGCTGTAAGACCGCTGGTTGAGGGACAGCCCATAGCAAAGTACCGTCAGATACTTCAGAAGATTCATAAGGCTGCAAATCCTTCTGCCGCTGATGACGGAGAGGGCATACAGACACTGGATATTTCAAAGCTTAAGTTTGTAGTAAAGAGTGAGTGGGCCATCGAGTGTGCTATGCTTGACCTTATGGGACAGTATCTCAATGTCCCCATGTGCGATCTTATGGGCGAAGGCCAGCAGCGTAAGGAAGTTGAGATGCTTGGATATCTTTTCTATGTTTCCGACAAGAAGAAGGTTCCTGCAAGAGATATGCAGTATCTTGATGAGAGCAGCAGTCTGGATCCCTGGTTCCGTTTAAGAAGAGAAGAGATACTTACTCCCGAAAGAATCGTTGAAGAGGCAGAAGCTCTTACAGAGAAGTATGGCTTCAAGAACTTCAAGCTTAAGGGCGGAGTTCTGGCAGGCGCTGATGAAATGGAGGCCTGCAGAGCACTTAAGAAGCGTTTTCCGAATGCACGTATAAACATTGACCCGAATGGTGCATGGAGCCTTAAGGAGGCTATAGACCTTTGTAAGGATATGCATAATGTCATCACCTATATGGAAGACCCTTGCGGTCCTGAGGCAGGTTACTCAAGCCGTGAGATCATGCGTGAGTTTAAGAATGCAACACAATTCCAGGTGGCTACGAACATGATTGCTACCGACTGGCGTCAGTTCTATCACACCGTAAGTCTCAATGCCTGCGACATCATCCTTGCGGATCCTCATTTCTGGGGTTTTGACGGTGCTATCCGTATGTCACAGCTTCTGGATTCCTGGGGACTTACATGGGGTGTTCATTCAAACAATCACTTTGATATCACCCTTGCTGCATTTGCACAGGTTGGTGCTGCAGCGGTTGGTGCACCTGCTCCTCTGGATACTCACTGGATCTGGCAGGATGGCCAGAATCTCCTGTATGATACACCGCAGATCGTTGACGGTAAGCTTCAGGTTCCTGAGGCACCGGGTCTCGGAGTTCATCTCAACATGGAGAGGGTTATGGAGGCTAACAAGCTGTACAACAGTCTTCCAAGCCATGACAGAGATGATGCGAAGTCAATGCAGTATTTGATTCCCGGATGGAAATACGATCATAAGAAGCCTTGTCTCGTGAGATGATGCAATAAAAGAGTGTTCATGTCTTAACATGAACACTCTTTTTTAATCAATCAAAATGTTTTGAAGATTTCGATTTTAACCTTTTTATCTTTCACTCCGACTTTGATGTCATCTACGATGTTGGCGATTACGGACTTTGACAATTCCTCAAGGGATGCGTCAAGGTTCTTGTTTTTTATTGTGGATTTGTAGTCTTTGAGGGACCAGGAAATATCACCGGAGGACTCAATGTAGCCGTAGTCGAAGGTTTTGACATTATCTGCATTGCCGCCTTTTGCAAAGAAACAAAAGAGGGAACCAATCTTGTCCATGATGCCGGAGTCTTCGGAGTTCTCACCGGTGGAAGAAATAGACAGGAGGTCTTTTTTTGCTTCATCCGGGAGCTCTTTTGCATCAGCCTCAAGTACTATACGGAAATCCCTGTTTTGGTTTTCTGCCCAGAACTTGGCGGTAAAATCGCCGGCATTTGCACTTACTATACCAAAGAGTTCTTCTGCCATGAGTCTCAGGTAATGACCGTTTTTATCTGATTTGGTAACGGCATTTGCAAGACCTTCAATCCTGTTCAGTGCAAGTTGAAGAGAATCACCTTTGTTGTCTACTGTGATCACGTCGGTTTTCATGGAAGCCCTCCTTTATTTAAACAATAACTTAATAACTGAATTAGATTATACCATATTGTAGTGCCAATGGTGACGGTTCTCGCCGATGAGAACCGTCACCGATGGTTTTCCAATGATTAAATGTTTATAATCTTTTGGAAATTTGTCGAAGTAAGCACATAGAAAAGACCATCTATAAGGAGGGAAATCAATGGATATACAGTATCTGTTATGGCTTCAGGAACTAAGAAATGCTTCCGGCGGAGTGTTTGATGAGTTTTTTAACGGTATTTCAAAGGTGGCGGTGGATCTGATGCCGTTTTTGCCGTTTTTTATTTTCTGGTGTGTTGACAAGAAATGGGGATATAGGTTTATCACTACCTTCGGTTTGGCGGGACTTTTGAATGGAATCCTCAAACTGACTGTATGTGCGTACCGTCCCTGGATACGTTCCGATCTCATAGAACCGGCGGGAGATTCCAAGGTTGCCGCCACGGGATACTCCTTTCCCAGTGGACATACTACTGAGGCGACGGCTGTATACGGAACCATTACTTTATGGCAAAAAGACGTACGCAGGTGGCTTGCCATATTGGGCGGTGTTCTTATAGCATTGACCGGTTTTTCGCGAAATTTTCTCGGTGTACATACTCCGCAGGATGTTGTTGTTGGATTTGCTTCTACATTGATCATTATCATTGCAGTTGATAAAGCTAATGAGAAAATAGATGGTGATGAAAAGAAGCTTGACGGGTTGTCCTTTATTGGTCTTTTGGTGGTTATAGCTGCATTGATTTATATCATGGTGAAGCCGTACCCCATGGATTATGTAGACGGGAAGCTTCTGGTGGATCCGGCCAAGATGATGAATGATACATTTAAGGCCTGCGGCGCATTTACCGGCTTTTTGGCAGGTAGCTATTTTGAAAGACATTTTATAAAATACGAAATACCGGAAGGGTCAAAGAATCTGCCGATTTTAGGATTCGTTGGATTCTTGATTACATATTCCTGGAAAGAATTCTTTGCACCGGCTACAATCGTAGCTGCCCTTGGCGGTCATTGGGGACACTTTATTGCACGATTTCTAATGTGGTTTTTCGTTGTGGCTGTCTGGCCAATTGTTATAACAAAGAATGCAGATTAATGCAATTTACTGATCATAAAAGCTCAGGGACAGGTTGGCATTTGGCTGACCTGTCTTTCCGTTTGAGAAAAAAGACCGGAGTTCATGTATTGGCCTGTCAGGGCCGGGCTGATCTGTCTCTTTTTCGGAGAAAATTGGAAAAAATATCCTATTATTTTTCGAAATCGGTAAATTTTATGGTATAATGTACCAATAATAATTTGCACCAGGGGAGTGCAGGAAAGGTTGGGGATACCATATGAGCAAAAAAGTAAAGAGAAATGTTATAGTTGGACAGTCCGGAGGCCCAACAGCGGCCATCAATTCATCTCTGGCAGGCGTTTTCAGAACAGCTAAGGACAGAGGTTACAATAAGGTATACGGAATGCTTCACGGTGTTCAGGGACTTTTGGAAGGAAGATACATTGATCTCTCAGATCATATTCGTACAGGTCTTGATGCAGAGCTTTTGAAAAGAACTCCATCAGCATATCTTGGATCCTGCAGATATAAGCTTCCGGATATCTATGAGAACAAGGAAGTATATGAGAAGATCTTCAAGATTCTCGAAGACCTTGAGATCGACTGCTTCATTTATATCGGTGGTAATGACTCTATGGATACCATCAAGAAACTTTCAGATTACGCAATCGTAACAGGTTCAGACGTTCGCTTTGTCGGATGTCCAAAGACTATTGATAATGATCTTGCTTTGACAGATCATACTCCGGGTTATGGTTCAGCAGCCAAGTACATCGGAACCTCTGTAAAGGAAATCATCCGTGACGGATGGAGCCTTGAGACCAGCAAGGGACAGGTAATCGTTGTTGAGATCATGGGAAGAAATGCAGGCTGGCTCACAGGTGCTGCAGCACTTTCAAAGGGTGAGGACTGTGACGGACCTGATGCTATCTATCTTCCTGAGTTACCGTTTGATGTGCCTACATTTGTTCAGAAGTGTAAAGATCTGCTTGCAAAGAAACGTTCTGTTGTAATTGCAGTATCTGAAGGAATTCATACAGCAGACGGAACCTATATCAGTGAGCTTGGAAATGCTACAGAGTATGTAGATGCATTCGGACACAAGCAGCTTACAGGAACAGCAAGATACCTCTGCAACGTTCTTTCACAGGAAATCGGCTGCAAGACACGTTCTATCGAGCTTTCAACACTTCAGAGAGCAGCAAGCCACTGCGCTTCCAGAGTTGATATTCTTGAAGCTTATGAGGTTGGCGGTGCCGCAATGAAGGCCGCAGACGAAGGCGACAGCGGAAAGATGGTTGTTATCCAGAGACTTTCCGATGATCCATATCAGGCAGGAACAGAAGTTAAGGATGTTCACAAGATCGCTAATGACGAGCGTCTCGTTCCCAGAAACTGGATCACTGCAGACGGAACATACGTAACCAATGAGTTCATCACTTATGTTCGTCCTCTTATCCAGGGTGATGTGGGAGCCGTAATGGTAGACGGAATTCCAAGACACCTTTATGTGCCTGGATATCAGGAGCTTCTGTAATAGTTTAACAAGCATTTTGACACGGTACTTGATAGTGAATATCAAGTACCGTTTTTTTGACCATCGAAGCCATCTGGGACGGTTCTCGCCGGCGAGAACCGTCCCAGATGGCTGAATGGCAGCCGCTTTCGGACTCCGCACCCTTTTATACCATGATTATAGACGGACTGGAAATTACCTGCTTCCAAAGCTCGAAGAGCCGCCTTTCAGGTGTGGTGATATACGTTCCCTTCAGATAGGCCACACACCTCATCCAATTGAGATCCTCTTTTATCCGGAAGTAGACAAGAGGAAAATTCTCATTCACATAGGACTGAGGAAAGAAAGCAGGCCCCATCTGATTTATTGCCATCTTAAGCACCGTGACAGAACTGCTGGACTCAAAAAGGATTTTCGGATGGATGTTATATTCGTTGAAAACCTTATCAAGCATTCCCCGGAGCATGGTTTCATTGGAAGGCATGATGAAATTTTCATCTTTAATAAGGTTAAGGTCTATAAGAGGCAGAGTTTTCCAGCTTTCGTTTCCTGCAAGATGAGCCAGGGGATGTGAAGATGGAAGACCCAATACCACATGTTCGGGAGCTAAGTCTATATGTTCAAATGAAGAATTTAAGGGACGTTCCTTGGAATAACTCAGAAAAGCATATTCTGTTTCACGGTGAAGGAGCATCTGCTCCATTTTTGGAACTCTTGCACAGGAAAGATTTATAGTGAATTCAGGATATTCCTGATGAAACTGAGGATATATATCCGAAAATGTAGACGCACCCCTCTCCGGTGTACATGCAATTGAAATCTCTCCCACAGAGTTTTTTGCACTGTCTCGAATTATTTTAAATGTATCACTTTTTATCTTTAAAACATTTTTGGCAGCATTCACATATATACGTCCTGCAAAAGTCGGAATCAGCTTATGATAGCGCCTTTCAAAAAGAGGAGTGCCCAGTTCTGCCTCCAGTTTCAGAAGCTGCTGGTTAAGTGCCGACTGTGTCATATACATTTTTTCAGCCGCTTTTGCGATACTTTCTTCGTTATAAATTGCAATGATGTTTTCTAAAGGTTTCAGATCCATTCAATTCATTTCCTTATCTTTTTGGTTTGCTTTGACATTACAAATTACATGTAAAGGTTTATGCAATTAGCTGATTCATGTCATAAGAGACATGAAAAATAAGCAATAAATAAACATCTTGCACAAAGGCATTGATATTAATTTGTCATTAAAAACAATACATTCCCTAGGATTTTTAATACTGAATGTAAACTTAATATAATTAAGTCTTACAACCTATCCTGGTTAAGTTTTACTAAGTTTAATTTCGAAATATACTGATGTCAATAAAAAAATGAAGCATCAAGTTGTTAATAATAACTAATCTCAGCATTGCCCTAAATGCATGAGGATTCAGGGTGGTCATACAAAATGATCATCTTGAAAAGTAAATAAATTGTTAAAGGCTTCATGGATTTCAGGAGGAGAAAATGAATAAGAAAACATTATTAACCGGCATCGTAATCGCAGCAATGTCAGCAGCACTTATGGGCTGCGGCGCTTCAGGCGGAGCTAAGGCTTCAAGCGAACTTCCAAAGAGCATCGAAGTTCAGGTACCTGCAAAGGCCGGCGGCGGAACCGATGTTATGGCAAGAACCCTTGGTCAGGAGGTTGCCGCAAAGACAGGTTCCAATGTTACTATCGTAAACAATACTGATGGCGGCGGAGTTGTTGCCATGGAGACAGTTCGTACAGCGAAGGGCGACGGAGCCAAGATCCTTCAGTATCACACATCAATGCTTATCAAGTCAGCTACAAAGGTTTATGACAAGACAGCAAATGACGACTTCAAGGTATGGGGCGTAAGCCAGGGTACAGAGAAGGGACAGTACGTTCTTGTTACTTCAGCTGATTCAGATATGAAGACAATTGAGGATTTCGTAAACAAGGGTAAGTCAGCAGAGATCAAGATGGGTATCGAGACCGGCGGAACAACACACGTTATCACAGGTCTTATGGCTAAGGCTTCGGGCGTTCAGGTTAAGTATGTTGAAGCTGGTTCAGATACAGAGAAGCTTACAGCTCTTGTCGGAAACACAATCGATGCCTGCATTGTAAACGTTAACCAGGCTAAGCAGTATGTTGAGTCCGGCAAGGCTAATGCACTCGCAGTTATCACAAACGGCGAAGAGGGCGCAAGATCTTCAGTTCTTCCTGATGTTCCTTCAATGACCGAGTCCGGAATTGACTGCTCATGGGCTTCCTACAACATTTTCGCAGGTCCTAAAGACATGAACGAGGACATTGCCAAGAAGCTTTATGATGCATATGCAGAGGCTGCAAAGGCAGATGCTGTTAACGAAGTACTCGAACCTGCAGGTATGGCAATGGAATTCCTTTCATATGAGGAAGGCCCCAAAAAGCTTGCAGAACAGCAGGCAGACATCAACTCTGTAGTTGAAGAGCTTGGACTTGTTCAGAAATAATCAAGCCACGTTATAAAGGTTCAGGCCCTGACCGGATACGGGACAAAGGTTTTGAATCGAAACATTAGCCCGCATTGCTCATATGAACCATGAGACGATGTGGGCTCTATTTATGGATAAATCGGCAATAATCAGGAGACAAAAATGAAAGTTTCAAGAGATCAGATCACAGGTGCAGTGATCGTTACATTGGGAATATTTGTGTTTGCAATGATAAGCACTTTTAAGGTTCCGTTTACAGCAAGTTATCCCGGACCGAAAGCATTACCGGGACTGGCAGCCGTTGGTTTCGTTATCTGCGGTGCAGGCATTTTTCTGGAGGGCTGCAAGAATAAAGATCAGAAGACCTTTCTCATAAAGGAGGGCTGGATCAAGCTTATCATCAATATCGCTGCCATCGCTTTATACATTCTTGCAATGCAGTTTATCGGATTCTTTATTTCAACACCGATTTACCTTTACTGCCTGTCCACATGGTATGCAAAGGGTTATGTAACAAAACCGGTTTCCAGGATCATATTTTCTGCAGCCATGACACTTGTTATCTTCCTGGCTTATCAGGTTGCCTTTGGATACCAGCTGCCTATGGGCATATTCGGATAAGGAGGGATGAGAAATGGTTGAGAATGCAGGATTTATAATCACACAGGTCACAAACCCGTTTAATCTTTTGCTTTTACTTGTGGGTAATGTCATCGGCATCATCTTCGGTGCCATCCCGGGACTTAACGGAACCATGGCGGTAATGCTTTTCATGCCGCTTACCTATGGTATGGAAACAGGCCCGGCCATCATGTTCCTTCTTTCCCTCTGGATCGGCGGATGCTCCGGCGGATTCATCGGATCCGTTCTTCTGGGTATTCCGGGTTCACCTTCATCGGTTGCCACATGTTTCGACGGCCATCCCATGGCTAAGAAGGGTCAGGCAGGAAGAGCTCTTGCCATCGGTATGACAGCTTCCTTTATCGGAACCTTCTTCAGCGCCATTGCCGGTGCTTTTCTTGCGCAGTCAGTTGCAAACATTGCCTTCGCCATCGGTCCATGGGAATATTTCGGTCTCTGCTTCATGGCTATCACCATGGTACTTGCAATTTCAAAGGGCAATATGCTGAAGGGTCTTACCAGCGCGTGTATCGGACTTCTTCTCGCATCCGTTGGTTACTCACCTATCGATGCCCAGGCAAGATTCACATTTGACAATATGTACCTTATGGGCGGTCTGGGAATGACAGTCGTACTTATCGGTATCTTCGGTGTAAGTATGATGATCCTTGCCCACGCCAAAGGCTTTGACCCGCTTCCTGAAGTAGACACAAATATGATAAAGGGAATCGGAATCAAGTTCTCTGATATTCGGGAAAATCTCGTAAACATTTGCCGTTCCTTCCTTATCGGTCTCGGAATCGGTTTCCTTCCAGGCATGGGAGCAGGTCTCTCAAACCTTGTGGCATATTCTGTTGCCAAGAACAATTCAAAGCATCCTGAAACCTTCGGAACAGGTAATCCTGAGGGCGTATGGGCATCTGAGGCTTCCAACAATGCTTCAATCGGCGGTGCAATGATCCCTATGGCAGCACTCGGTATCCCGGGAGATTCAAGTACTGCGCTTCTTATCGGAGCACTTACTATACACGGTCTTGAAATGGGTCCCATGGTATTTAAGAACAGTGGTCATATCGTTTACCTAATGTTCGTAGTAGTTGCAATTTGTGCGGCAGTTTGTTTCGTACTTCAGGCAATCGGAATGAGAGTATTCCCTCAGATTCTGAAGGTGCCATATCACTACATGTATCCTGCTCTTATCGTGGTTTCTCTTATCAGCGCTTACGTTGATTCTTCAAGCCTTTATAAGTGCGGAATGATGCTTTTCTTCGCAGTTATAGGATGCCTCATGGCATACGGCGGACTTCCACAGTCACCGCTTATCCTTGCATTTATCCTTGGACCTACCATGGAAAGTAACATGCTTAAGGCCTTCCAGAACACAGAGACAGTAACAACCTTCTTTACACGTCCTATTTCCTGTGTATTTAACCTTATTGCCATAGCATGTATTTTCTCACCGATACTGAAGGCGCTTTATGCGAAGTATGTGAAGAAGAGCGCATAAGGTAAGCATTGGCCGGAATACAGAAATACATATTTGGAAAAAAATAAGAAATATCCAAATATGTAGCAATGAATGTTTGGACGAATCAAAATTGTAATAACGAACAGCTGAACGATTCAAAAATGTAGCAATGAACGTCTGAACGAATCTTTTTTGAAATATTTAATACATTAAATGAAAGGCGGGAAGAATAATGCCATTTAGAGTTTCAAAATCTATACCTCATCCTGTGGAAACACTATGTGCGGAACCCTGGAAGCTTGCCATTGATCCCTTCCAGGTGTCACCCAGAACCTGGTATGTTGCAGGCCAGACCTGGGTTGGTGCATATATCATAGATACAGGAGCAGGCCTAATACTTCTTGATACAGGAATCGCAGAGAGCGCTTATATGTTGGTGGATTCCATTTATAAGCTTGGTCACAAGCCGACAGATATCAAGATGATACTTATAAGTCACGCGCACCTTGATCACTTTGGGGGAGCGGCTATCATGCATGCTCTTACAGGAGCACCTATCTACATGTCAAAGGAAGACGATGAATTCATGCAGAAGGATCCGGAGGAAACTGAGCTGCCACATGATATCTGGCACGTTCAGCATATAAAGGTGGATCGACATTATGATGATAATGTTGCCATCACACTCGGAGACATTTCCATCAGAACTCTGCTTACACCGGGACACACTCTGGGCTGTACCAGCTTCTTCTGGGATGAGAAGAATCCTGTGACAGGTGAAACTTATACCGTAGCCATGCATGGAGGCGTTGGTGCCAATACCATGAATGATGAGTACTATAAGACAAGCAAGATGCTTACTCCGGCACACAGGGAGAGGTTCCTGAATGATGCGGAGAAGATTAAGAAGATTCATGTGGATATCGCACTTCCTTCTCATCCGAATCAGATTGAGATTCTTGATAAGGCCGGAACCTATACTCATGAGAACCAGCCATATCTTGACGATACGGTTTGGGCTGATTTCATTGATGAGAGAGTGAGACAGGTTAAGGTGCTCATGAAGTGATATGTAAGCCTTTCACACGGAGCCGGTGGATTCCACCGGCTTCTTTACGTTTCCTGGGTATCTTAAAAAAACAGCCAATATGACTCATAACATGTGACTTCATGCCGTAGTTTAACGGATTACAATGGATGCCTGTCGGTTCTGAGCTTCTAATATTCCAAACTATCAGCTGATATATAAAAAAAGTATAAACTTAGAGTATTGGGTACGATTATGAGTAATATAAATGAAATGTCATGAATACTAATGAAATGAAATGGAATGGAATGAGTTGGGATTTTTGCAATTGACGAAAGCGATATAATTGAAGATTATTTTGGCCATTTTACAAATTGAGAATAATTCGTCAATTTAATATCATGACTTTGCGAGTTGAAAATAACTCGATTGAAAAAAGGTATTTATGAAACAATCATACATTATAGGAGGATTTAGTAATGAAAGTTGGTTTTCTTGGACTTGGTATCATGGGACGCCCGATGGCAAAGAATCTTGTAAAGGCCGGTCACGAGCTTATGGTTTTCGACTTCAACCAGGAGGCAGTAAATGATGTTGTTGCCTGTGGTGCTAAGGCCGGTACATGCGGTAAGGATCTTGCTGAGTTTGCTGACGTAGTTATCACTATGGTTCCTAACTCACCTCATGTTCGTGCAGCTGTATTTAACGAGAAGGGTCTTGCTGAGGGCTTCCGTAAGGGTGAGTCAGTTCTTATCGATATGTCATCTATCGACCCGGTTGAGTCAAAGAAGATTTCTGCTGATCTTGAGAAGCTTGGCGTAGATATGCTTGATGCTCCTGTATCAGGTGGAGAGCCAAAGGCTATCGACGGAACACTTTCTGTAATGGTTGGTGGCAAGAAGGAGACATTTGATAAGTACTATGACATGCTCATGGTTATGGCAGGTTCAGTAGTTTATGTAGGACCTATCGGTTCCGGAAACGTTGCTAAGCTTGCTAACCAGATGGTTGTAGCTGCAAACATCGGTATCGTTGCAGAGGCTCTTACATTTGCAAAGAAGGCCGGAACAGATCCTGAACTCGTATATCAGGCTATCCGCGGCGGTCTTGCAGGTTCAACCGTACTTGATGCAAAGGCTCCTATGATGCTTGCAGGTAACTACAAGCCCGGTTTCAGAATCGACCTTCACATTAAGGATCTTACCAATGCTCTTAACGCTGCACACGCTATCAACATGCCTGTTCCTATGACAGCTCAGATGATGGAAGTTATGCAGGAGCTTAAGAATCACGATGAGGGTTCATGCGATCATGACGATATCGTAAGATACTACGAGAGAATCTCAGGAACATCAATCGTTAAGTAAATAAATATCTGATGTCAGCCCTTTTGAATAACAAACATGGGCTGACATTCTTTTAAGGAAAGGTCTATAGATGAATACAGATTTTATAAAGGGCGTAGTGGTGCCTATCATCACAGTAATCGATAAGGATGAAAAGATCGATGAGGCAGGAATGCGTAAGCAGGTTGATTATGTTATCAACGGTGGAATGCATGGAATTCTTGCTTTCGGTTCAAACGGTGAGTTCTATCAGCTCGAGGAAGACGAGATGGAGAGAGGCCTTAAGATCATGGTTGATCAGGCCGCAGGAAGAGTTCCTGTTTACTTCGGTATCGGCGCTATCAATACAAAGAAGTGCATCCGTCTTGCAAAGATGGCAGTAGCAAACGGCGCTGCATGTGTATCTATTCTTCAGCCAATGTTTCTGAAGCCGACACATGACGAGCTTTTCAATCACTTCAAGGCTATAGCTGAGGCTATTCCTGAGACTCCGGTTCTCCTTTACAATAACCCTGGCCGTGTTGGCTACGGTATGACTGCTGATTTCGTAACAGAGATCGCTCATGCAGTTCCCAACATCGTTGGTATGAAGGATACTTCAGGAGATATCACTCTTACAGAGGAATGCATTCGCAGAAACCGTGATGTAAACTTCAAGGTATTCGGCGGCAAGGACACACTTCTTTTTGCATCAATGTGCGTTGGTGCAGTTGGCGGTGTATGTACAGCAGGAAACTTCATGCCTGAGCTTATCGGTGCAGTTTATGAGAAGTATGTTGCAGGTGATTTCGAGGGTTCTCGTGAGGCTCAGTTCAAGCTTAATCCTGTAAGACTTGCTATGGATAAGGCTTCATTCCCTGTAGCTGCAAAGGATATGGCTAATATCCGCGGCGAGAATGTTGGAGATCCGTACCTGCCGTCACTTCCGACAACTAATGCGGCGACGCTTGATCTTTTCAAGAAGGTTATGAAGGAAGCTGGACTTATTTAAATAATACGAAAAATCAAGGGATGGGCGCCGGCCCACTCGATTGAAAAGACAGACGGTCAGTTCTGTTCGCCCACTACACACTGACGTGTGCTGTGGTCGGACAGAACTGACCGTCTGTCTTTTCAACTCGCAAGCCTTGGCACCCGTCCCTTGATTTTTCTCACGTTATGGTAAAATTTACTTGCAGATTCTGTAGTAAAAATCAATGGGTCGATTAGACATGTATCAGTATATCGGAAATTAACGGCAAAAAATATTCGTCTTTAGTGGAGGTTTGATATGAAGCACGAAGTGAAGTTAGCGAATGGGGTGACGGTTCCGGCGCTGGGGCAGGGAACCTGGTATCTGGGGGAGAGTAGACTGACGAGAAAGAGGGAGATTGAAGGCATCAGAAAGGGCGTTGAAGCAGGAATGACTCTGATCGATACTGCAGAGATGTACGGTAGCGGAGCAGCGGAAGACATGCTGGGTGAAGCTATCAGCACTCTTGACAGGAACGAGCTATATCTTGTTTCCAAGGTGCTTCCCAATAATGCGGGCGGAAGCCGGATGCGTCAGGCTCTGAAGGGCAGTCTTTCACGTATGGGAGTCGATTATCTTGACCTTTATCTTTATCACTGGAGAGGTTCATATCCTTTGTATGAGACTGTTTCAAGACTTGAAGAGTTAAAGGCTGAGGGCCTCATTAAGGCATGGGGCGTTTCCAATTTTGATATCGATGATATGGAGGAGCTTTGGAGGATTCCTGAGGGAAGAAACTGTCTTGTGAATCAGGTGCTTTATCACACAGGTTCCAGAGGCATTGAGTTTTCACTTCTTCCCTGGATGGTGGAGCATGACGTTGCGCTTATGTCATACTGTCCACTGGCTCAGGCTGGTTCTCTGAGACGTGGTCTTTTCCAGAATAAGACTCTTCAGGAGCTGGCAGCCAAGCATGGAGTTACTGTCCCTGAGATCATGCTTGCCTGGAATATAAGAAACGGACATACCATTGCAATTCCAAGAAGCTCTAAGCCTGAGCATACTTTATCCAATGCCAACGCTGATAGCATTGAATTAACTGCGGAAGAACTTGCTATGATCGATATGGCTTATCCGAAGCCAACACGTAAGGAATATCTGGATATGCAGTAAAAGTCATAAAGGGCCGGTATGCATCTGTGTTGAAAAAGATGCATGCCGGCACTTTGCTGCTTGTGTTAAAGTTAATTGCTTACATTAAAAAGAACAACATATAACCAGGTAATTCAGAAATGGTAATTCCAATTACACCCGTCTCGGTTCCATCGATATTAAAATATCTTTGTGTCATTATGGCGTCTTCGGAAATCCCTACCCATGCAACCTGCTTGCCATCAGATAACAATTCACCATTTGGATTGAAATAATGAGTCGCTAAAAGCTCTCCCCCTGAAGAATATAAAGATGCACAATTCCCGCTGATATCGAGCCATGCGGATATAGCTTTCTGGCTTCCGTCAGTAATACCCATGACAAATACACCTTGGTGCCTTCCCTGATAATCCCCCAAGTTAGTACTTGACGCCCGGTCTGAAGTGCTATATGCAAACGATCCGGTGCTGCTTCCGGTGTTAGCTGCTGATGCACCGTTATCAGAATAGATATCTCCTGTGCTCAGATTCTTGTGCATCACAGCACCGTTTTGTACCCAGGCGCCTGCGCTATTGATAGTATATCCGTCCGGTGTTGTGCCTCCGCCTGTCTGACAGATGCCAGCCGCATTAAAATAATAGCTCTCTGCGATTCCGTCACCGTCACTGTCTGCCCAGGCCCAGCCGTTTGTCTTGGCTGTGCCATCGTCTTGGATCCACATCCATCCTGTCTCATTGCTACCCTGCCAATTACCGGCAAATGCCGCTGTGCACATGCCGATACTCATTACTGCTGCGGCTGCGATCATAGTAAGTTTTTTCATGATTATTCCTCTTTTCTTTAATGTCAGAATCGAAAATCCCGATTCTGCCTTTTTTGAACCAAATCCCGTATGCTGCGAGGTATCAATTAATCATAAGTATACTCTTTATACGGTTTTCTTACAACGTTTGCCGTACACTTACTCAAAGATTTTTTCTGCCAGAAACTGATCATCTTTTATTGGAGATACAATATGAAACATGAAAGGGAATGCCTTATTACAAATCAAATCTGGATACTGTCTTTTATATTATGAATAGACAGTTTGGGCTGTCCGTGTAAGGGGGTCAGACCCACGTACAAAAACCTTACGGAATTTCATTAGTCATAATCATAATCGTAGTCATCATATTCAGATTCACTTTTATATGTCGCATCATATCCGCTGTACCAGCTTTTTTCCTCTATGTAATCATTGGTATAATAAACATCATACATATCACCGTCTGCTGTAGGAATATCGGCTGTTCCATGTATATCATAGCAGCTTCCTGACCAGGTATGATGAGACTCAATATTTGAGACCTGATCATCTGTGAGATTGATATAGCCTTTGTCAAGACCTTTGTAACCCTTTGTGTCATCATCAGCCCAGGTTATATCTACGTGATACCATTGTCCGTCCAGTTTAACAAGATTCCAAGCATGATTGGAATTTGATACTATGCGGGTTGAAAGACCTGCAGATTCGCATAGCTCCTGAAATGCCTCTGCATAGCCCTGACAGACGGCTTTGCCATTAACAAGAGCATTGTAAGAGCAGTAGGACAGTTTATGATTCTCGAACTTTCCTCTGTAAGCGGAATAATCATACTTACATTTCTTCTGAAGATATCTTGCGACAGCCATTTCTTTTTCGAAATCATTCATATCTGCCTTGATATTCTTTTTAAGAAAATTCTTCACAACCAGTTCTTCCTGGGCTTTCTGCTCATCTGTTACTGCAAACCTATATGAACCGGAAAAATTTGTATTCTCAGGCTGATACCATGTGTTCTTTTTCAACTGGTCGTTGTCAACGCCATCCAGATCTTCAGCAGAGTCACCGGTATATTCCTGTCTGACACCTCTGTCGTCTACATAATATCCATCAGGGGTAGTAGTGGAGGTTAACATTTTTCCGTCAGCACCCAGATAATACCAGTCACTGCCCGACTGAACCCATCCGCCAATGGCAGCGCTGCCACCGGCGTTCGGGTTAAGATAATACCATCCGTCATCTACATAGGTCCATCCGGTTTGCATGAGCCCGGTAGCGGGATCAAGATAGTACCACTTTTCATCGTCCTTAATCCAACCGGTTGCGTTTGTCAGAGTATCAGGGCTTATATAGTACCAACCGCCGTTAACATTCTGCCATCCTGTTCCTTCTGCGTGTGCAGGACAGGCAGAAATACCGGTTATGATACATAACGCAACAGATGCTGCAATTAATTTTATATTCTTTTTCATACCCTCTGTTTGAAATCTCCTTTATAAAATCTGACATTTATCTTTAATTGCTATGAATGCAAATGGAAATGTATCAAAGCAGTCATTGTGTCAAAGCTTTGCAATTAAGGATTGGGGCATATACCTATTTCATAAAACACAGCAAATGATCAATGTCTGAATCTAACAAGAGTCCTATCACTTCATATTCGGTTCCGCCTATTTCAACATATCTTTTTATCAAATAAACGTTTTTTAAGCCGGATTTCCATACGATCTGTTTACCTTTGGATGCTAAAGAGCCATCAGGATTGAAAGATACTGTTCTTACTACCTCTCCATCATAGTTGATCAGAGTTACACGATTCCCATCGATTTCGAGCCAGCCGTATAAATAGTCTATGCTTGAGTCATACAGACCATAGGAAAATTTTGCCTCGTACGTTCCCTGATAATCCTCCAGGTTCATGCTTTGCGTTAGGCCGGAATTGGCAGGAACAGGCGCTCCGGTGCTGCTTCCGGTTTTGGCTGCCGATGCACTGTTATCCGAATAGACCTCACCGGTGCCCAGATTCTTGTGCATCACCGCACCGTTTTGCACCCAGGCGCCTGTTTCATTGATCGTATATCCGTCAGGTGCCGTGCCTCCGCCTGTCAGGCAGATACCTGCCGCATCAAAATAATAACTCTCGGCAATTCCGTCACCGTCCCCGTCTGCCCATGTCCAGCCGTTTGTCATGGATGTGCCGTCGTCCCGGATCCACATCCATCCTGTCTCATTACTGCCCTGCCAGCTTCCGGCAAATGCTGATGCGCAAATGTTGATGCTCATAACTGCTGCGGCTATGATTAGTGTAAGCTTTTTCATTTTTTCTCCTTTTTCAATTGTCCGGACCAAAAATCTCGATTCATTTTTTATTATCGAAACCAAATTTCATATGCTCCGGAATAAACTATAATATTGATTGTATTCTTGATACGATTTTTTTCAACCTTTGTTGTGCAACTTCCGGCTGTAATGGGGTCAGACCCCAATGTGGAGGCAAGGCTTGTTGAGATAGCTGCGCTGAAAAAGCATATCATAAACTATTCCAAAACTAAGGACACTTATGCCGAATATCGCAAGAGCGGTTATAGCAAAAAGTTCTTTGAAGAGCACAGGGAAGCTATCACTCTTTGCAAAGCTGCAAAGGAAGCCTTTTCCAAAATCGAGGGTAAACTTCCTAAGATCAAAGAACTGAATCAGGAATACAGCGAAGTCCTTCAGGAAAAGAAAAAGACCTATGCCGACTACCGGCAGGCTAAGCAGGATATGAAAGATATACAGATGGCAAAATACAATGTAGATCTGTTCCTCAAATTTGAGGAGCAGAAATAGCAGGCTGAAAAGCAGAAGACAACTGAACAGACTCGATAAAAATTTGGGAGATTTCATTGTGATGATATAGTGGAGTCTCCCTCTTTTTTGCGTTATAGGCAAATGCACTCAGCGTCAGTTTATCTGATGCATAGCTCCGAGTGATAACGAGGTTCAGGGGGATTGGGAAATGACCACCAACAAGCAAAAACGTGACGAGGGTCCTCGGTGCCCTGCTTGCGAAAATGAAAAAACTTAGTTGCTATAGGTCATTTTGCTGCTAAATGGAATTGTCAGAAATTAACAAGAACGTGTGAATTTTTATTTAAAACGAAGTAGTAATAGGGTATACTTATTTCAACTGTTGTTATTGATTTCGTTAGGAAACAAGCGGATAGGAGCGATGCATGGCAGTTTCATACAAAAAAATGTTTAAGCTAATGATTGACCACGACATGAAGAGGAAGGATCTCAAGGAGAAGACCGGACTTAGCTATGGTACTATTGCCAAACTGGAAAAAGGCGAGAATGTGCAGATGGATGTATTGGAGAAAATCTGTAAAGAGTTCAATTGTCAGCTTAGCGATATAGCAGAAGTGAGTTTTGATGATTGAAGTCCGCTTTTTTGGACAGCATATTAGTTATAATTACAGATAAGGTTGAGTAGCATTATTAATGACCGAGGAGAGTTATACAATGGCAGATAGCATTAGTACAAATGAGCAAATGATAAAGAAAATAAATGATGTATTAGGCAGTAAGTGTAATGCTGTAATCAATATAGTGAATGATAAGCTTCAGGAATATATAGAAAAGAATAACCTACAGTTTTGAGAGAGTGCGACTATACAAAATACAGGGGTGATAATGATGATTAAAAAAATGAAATGGCTCAGGGAGCCGGAGGATTATAAAATCACAGAAAAATGCATTGAGGTAACAACGATGCCGCACACAGATTTGTGGCAGAGAACCTACTATCATTTTAGGAATGACAATGCTCCTGTATTGCAGATGGAAACAGATGATAAATTCTTCTCCTTTATGGTAAAGACAGACTTTACTAACAGCCATCATCGTTTTGATCAGTGTGGGATTGTCATGTATCTTGATTCAGAGAACTGGCTCAAGGCTTCTGTTGAGTATGAAAACGAAAAGTTCCAGCATCTTGGCTCTGTTGTTACAAATCATGGGTATTCTGATTGGGCAACTACGGCTATTTCAGCAGATGTAAAGCAGATGTGGTATAGACTTAGTAGGAGGCATGTCATGACATCCATAAGGGATGATGTATCCAAATACATAAAGGAAAAATACAAAGCATCTCCGGAATATCTTTGGAAAAAATATCCAAGCTTTGCGATATTCAGACATGAAGATAATCGTAAATGGTTTGCGCTTACAGCCACTATAAGCATGGATAAGTTAGGCATGGCATCATCTGAGGAAGCTGATGTCATAAATGTTAAAATTGATGATTTGATGCTGAGGGATATACTTTTGCAGCAACCGGGATTTTTTCCTGGATATCATATGAATAAGACCAGCTGGATCACAATTTTGATTGATGGCACAGTTAGTCTTGATGAAATCTGCAATATGGTTGATGCCAGTTTTTTAGATACTGCATCTAAGAAGAAAAAGGATAAGTTCCGTCAGCCTAAGGAATGGATAGTGCCTGCAAATCCAAAATACTATGACATTGAACATGCCTTTGATAATGTTGATGAAATAGACTGGAAGCAGGGCGCAGGGATTATAAAAGGCGATACAGTGTTTATGTATGTAGGCGCACCTGTATCTGCAATTCTCTATAAGTGTAAGGTTACAGAGGTCGATATTCCTTATGAGTATGAGGATAAGAATCTTAAGATTACGGCACTTATGAAGATAAAACTACAAAAGAGATATAAGCCTGATAAGTTTACTTTTGACAGACTGAAATCTGAGTATGGAATATATGCTGTGCGAGGACCGAGGGGAATCGCTAACAGCCTAAGCTCAGCTTTGAAATAAAGAAACACATTTCCTAAGGAGCATTTGGATATATGAAAGATAGCAAAAAAACAGGGAAAATTAATGAGATTAATGAAGACCCTTTTGAGGAATATATCAGATTAGGGGAACCGGATAAAGCTGATAAGGCTTATGCGTGGCAGACCGCTGTAGGTTTGCAGGATGTAGATAGACTACAACCATCTGAATATCTTTTGAATACTGCGAAAGAAAATATTGATGGTAACATCAGTATTGACGAGGTAAAAAAGAGGATTGACAGCTATTACAGTGAATCAGCTAATCATGTTCCAGAAGGCACAGAAGAGGCTGATAAGGTAGCAGTGCATATTGCAGAGATTTTATCTGACAGTTCCTTTGTATTTTCACCGGCACAGTATATTTCCATTCATCGTAGGCTTTTTACAGGAGTTTATTCACATGCAGGGAAGATCAGAGACTATAACATCCGTAAAGATGAATGGGTGTTGGATGGTGCATCTGTAATGTATGGAGGAGCACTGGAGCTTCGTGAGACTTTAGAGTATGACTTTAAAACTGAGCAGGAATTTTCCTATGTGGATCTGACTATGAGCGAGATCATAAAGCATTTAGCCCGCTTTGTTTCACGCCTTTGGCAGATTCATATCTTTTGCGAAGGAAATACGAGGACAACAGCCGTTTTTTTTATAAAATACCTAAGGTCAATGGGCTTTGATGTGACCAATGATGTATTTGCTAAGAATGCCTGGTATTTCAGAAATTCACTTGTAAGGGCAAATTACAGGGATGTAAAAAATGGCATATATGAGGATATGTCATTTTTGGAGACATTTCTTAGGAATCTCCTTATGGGGGAGCATAACGAGCTTAAAAACAGATATATGCATATCAGATGGGAAGAAACAACACATTCAGCATCAAAACGGCACATTGAACAGCACATTGGACAACACATTCCAGAACAAAACAGCATTTTGAATCTGTTGGATACCAAAGAAATCTCATCTAAGATGAAGAGCAATATTACAAAGTTGTATGAAGCTTTTAGGATGGAAAAGATATTTGGAAGAAGTGATGTGATAGAGGTACTTGGAATAACTGAAAGACCTGCTTCTACACTGCTTGGAAAGATGTATTCTCTGGGATTAACTGAGAAAATAACCGGGGCAGGAAAGGGGAAATATCGGTTCATTGTGTGATGTTAAAACTAATATAAAAGATAAGGGCGGTGCGAAAGACTAAATCGCTTTGATCAAAGCAGATGATCTACAGCACGAGATGGACCTACATCCACTCGTGCTTTTTGTATTTGTAAATTCAATTTCCCACAAATATAATCAATATTGTTTTTATCAATTTTGTAAATTCAGGATGCAAAACTGATGATGAAGGAGCAGGCTTCTGAAAGGAACTCAATCAATATTAAAGATCTCTGGCTGAACTGTTAATAATTCTTGCTGTAAAATGTATTCGGCTATATGATGTATGAGATATTTACCAGTAGGGGGATTCGTTATGAATCTGAAACAGCTTGAATATATTGTTGCCATTGCGGAGACTGGGAATCTGTCTCTTGCGGCGGAGAAGATGTATATCACCCAGTCGGCACTTTCCCAGCAGCTTGCGAAGCTGAAGCAGGAGGGGGTTCCGCCTCTTTTCCGGGAAGAGAAGAAAAAGATGGTGCTGACGGATGCGGGAAAGATTTATCTTAACGGGGCACGTGCGATACTTCGTGAGGAAGCATTGGCACAGAAGAAGCTTAACAGTCTGAATGATGAAGATAAGGTGGTTTTTGATTTTACTGTAGCCCCATATCTTCAATCGGTGGTTTATATAAATATACTTCCTAAGCTTAAAAAACAGTTTCCGAAGGTTTCTGTCAGAGTTCATACCAACAATACCATGAATACCCGTGAGGCTCTTGAGAACGGAAGCATTGACATGGCATTCATTCCGGATATATATCAGCAGAGGGATTTTTTTGACTACATTCACATCTTTAAGGATGAGCTTGTTATGATTTCCCCGGGCGGGAATGATCAGACAGCGGATATAAGTACTGATTCGAATATGGAATTTTCCGGGGCTGTTATTAAAACAGAAGCAGATGAACATTCAAGTGCTTCTGATAAGCTTCCGGTCATAATCCCTACAGAGGACTCATATTTAAGAGAAATTCTGGACAGGATATTTTCAGAGGAAAACAATATTCCGGAGATATACACAGAAACAAATGACTTTAACATTTCCCTGTCTCTGGTGAAAAACGGTGAGTGTAAGGCTGTCATTCCCAGATCTCTGGTAAATGAGGATGGACTTCGCATAGAGTCTTTCAGAGATCCCTGCTATTTTTATCTCACCGCCATACATAAAAAAACAACTGCCTCTCCGATCATTGATGCGGCAGTAAAAGAACTGAAACGTTATTTTATAGCCTGATTAAATCGAACCCGGTTTTTTAAAAGCAAGGCATATAGTTCAGGGCCGACGTACATCCATTTTGATACATTCAGCTGTTATGGATTTCAAAGATACAGCGATTTGTATTTGAAGGTATGCATGCCGGCCCTGAACTGTTTATGTACTGAACTTACATCTCAAACCCACCAAATTCATTTATTATGGCTCGTGACGTTTTGTTGAAGTAAACATTGGTGCCGGTAAGGATTTCAGACCTGACAGAATTTCTGATCATGAGATAAACAAAATAGCGTTCTGCTTCTGATAGCTGTTTTTCTTTAAGATAGAAAACTCCGTTAAATGTCTGGACAGGAGGCCAGGTGGAGAAGTAAACTCTGCCCTGTTTAGCCTTGCAGAAAGAGCGTGGCAGGAAGCCGACACCTACACCGGTCTTCAGCATTTCGTTCATCATGAGAGCATTGTTACTTCTTTGAACCACCGTAGGAGTAAAGTTGTTGCGCGCCATATATTCTTCTATATTCTTTGCATTGGTTGTGCTGGAACCCCACATAACAAACGGAGCATCTGAAAATTCTTTAATGTCTATGGTCGGAAAGTAGTTTCCTGAATCATCACTTTTTGAAGCCGCAGGATGAGAGAGGGGAACTGCCAGACACAATTGTTCGTAGCTTACGGATGCAAAAGTAAAGTCTTTTTCATCGGAGGGAGTGACAGTACCTATAACTACATCTACCTCGGATTTCTTAGCAGCTTCTTTGAGTTCAGACATATATCCTTCTTTGGTTTTGACCTGTATGATTGGAAACCGTTCGGAAAAGGCAGGATAAATATCACTGAAAAACTGTGCGCCTCTGTAGGGCGTAAGACCGATGGTTATGGTACTTGAAGGCGCCTGGGAAAGCTGCAAAATGGAAGCATAGGTTCGCTGTTTAATGTTTATGATGTTTCTACAGGATTCGAGGTATACTTCTCCGGCATCCGTAGGTATCAGTGATTTCTGACTTTTAATGAAAAGCCGGTGTCCCAAGGTGCTTTCCATATTTGCCAGAAATTTGGAAAGCGCAGGCTGTGAGATGCCAAGCTGCGATGCTGCCTTTGAAAGGGATTTACATTCTTCTATTGTTACTAGGTAGGTACACGCCTTTATATTCATGACTATTTCTCCCTGTTGTTATACATCAGGATAATGCTTTTTCATTAAACTAATACGAATAAGATAATTAAACCAACATATCTATTATATATAACTTTTACTAATAAATCGGATAACTATTTCAAGATTGATACAAAACTTAAAAATCCCTATAATCGAACCATATTAAGAAAGGTCGCAAGACAAATCAATAAGATTTATGTATTTCTGCATAAGTATATCCTGATTTTTGAAAATTATAAACCCGCAAAATTTAAATTTAATTAAGAGGGACGGGTCTGCTCAAAAATAACCTGTACTAATGAGAAATACAGTCTGTTAGGAGGATTTATGAGAAAGAAGTTTATGGCAACAGTAATCACAGCAGCAATGGCACTTAGCTTGCTCACAGGCTGCGGATCTTCATCAAACACAGCTGCAACAACTGCAGCAAAGGCAGCCGAAACAACCGCCGCAGCAAAGCAGGAAGCAGGTAGCGAAACAACTGCCGCAGCTGCCGATACAGGATCAGCAGGAGCAGTAGATGTAAGCTCAGTTTGGCCTGATGGAACCACAGTTTATGTAGATGTTCCTGCAAAGGCAGGCGGCGGAACCGACCTTTACACACGTTATCTTACCCAGGCACTTACAGAGGTTTGTCCTAATGTTAATTTCGTAGTTACAAACTACGACACAGAAGAAGTCGGAATGCAGCATGCCAAGAACGCTCAGGCAGACGGAACAACACTTCTTACCTGCCACGGCGGTGCTGTTATCAAGTTCCTGACAGGTGCATCAGGCGTTTCCGTAAAGGATGATATGAGAGCGGTAGGTCTTCTCAATCAGGGCGGTCCACAGGCTATCATCACAAATCCCGGAGCACCTTACACAAACTTCACAGAGCTTGCTGAGTATATCAAGGCTCATCCGGGCGAGCTTACTGTAGGATGCTCACTTGGCGGAACAACACAGATCCTTTTCACTTCATTTATGGATGCACTTGTGGGTGATGCTTCACTTGTAAACTACGTACAGTGCTCATCAGAGGCTGACAAGCTTACAAACGTAGCTTCAAATGCAATCAACATTGCAAACTGCTCAATTCCTAATGCTCAGGATTATGACGCTGACGGAAAGCTTACAGTTCTCGGAACTCTCGGACCAAAAGCATCTACTCTTGAGTCTATGGGCAAGCTTCTCGGTTCAGAGCTTGATCAGAAGTTTGCTTCAACTTTAGAGCAGGGCGTAGAAACCACATGGGATTCAAACTACTATGTACTTGCTCCTGCAGGTGTTTCAGATGAAGCTGCTGAGGCTATCAACCAGGCTATCGTAAAGGCAGAAGAGCAGACTTCCTATGTTGACGGCATGAACAAGATGGCAACCTTTGCAGAGCCTACAAACCTTGCTGATTCTCAGAAGGGTCTCGATGATGAGTGGTCAAATCTTGATGCTCTTGTAACATCAATGGGTCTCAAAAAATAATAATATTTTTTCATAGTTTTCAGTGCCCGGTATGTTGACTCTGCCGGGCACAACCTCTCTGAAAATCATCTCTAAATAAAACATTTAAAGGAGCAACCTTTTATGAAAAAACTTAACCGTACATATGTTATGGGGATTTTCATGGTGCTGTTTTCCGCATGGATCGCATTTGAGAGTGCCCACATCCCTGAATTGCTTGTTTCCAACGAGCCGGGTCCCAGACTCTTTCCGTTTATCTCTGCAATAGGCATAGCGGTATTCGCTATCCTTTCTATGGTGTTTGACGGAAAAAAGGATGAAAACAAAGAGTATCTGGATAAGGCAGGTTACACACGTCTTGCCATCATCATAGCTGAATGTCTTCTGTTCGCATTCCTTATGAACTTCATAGGTTTCTGGATCACTTCCATGGCAGGACTTTT
Organism: Oribacterium sp. FC2011; assembly: GCF_000701645.1. NCBI lineage: Bacteria > Bacillati > Bacillota > Clostridia > Lachnospirales > Lachnospiraceae > Oribacterium > Oribacterium sp. FC2011. Next base: position 119,890 of record NZ_JNJM01000006.1, on the reverse strand, counting down.
CCTGTTCATATTCACACTAAAGGGTGAGAAGAAGTTCAATGTAATATTTTGCATCATTTTCTGCATGCTGCTGGGAAGCATTTGCTACTTTGGATTTACAAAGGGCTTCAATATCCCCCTTCCGAAGGGAACACTTTGGAGCAGCCTCGGAATCAAGATGATCTGATGCAAAAGATACAGTCTGATTACATTAGACAGAAAAACAACTCAAGTCCCGAAGAGAATTATAAAAGGGACTTAGTATTGAAATAAGGAGACATTAAAAATGGCAGATTATATGACAGCGCTTTTGACACTGCTCCAGCCCATGAACTTCATAATGATGTACTTATGTACACTGGTGGGGGCAGTTCTCGGTGCCATACCTGGACTTTCCGGAGGACTTGGTATCACACTTATACTTCCTTTGACATTTGCAATGAGCACTGAGCTCAGCTTCTCAATGCTTGTCGGTATGTATGTCGGTGGTGTTTCGGGTTCCTTTATCGCAGCGGTTCTCGTTGGAATTCCCGGTTCGGCTGCATCCATCGCAACCTGCTACGACGGTTATCCCATGACTAAAAAAGGAAAGGCTGCAAAGGCACTTTCCATCGGCATCACAGGTTCCTTCATAGGAACTTTCATTTCCATCATCGTTGCAACTCTCTGCTCCACCTACATTGCGGAGATAGCATTAAAACTGGGACCATGGGAGTATTTCAGCCTCTGCCTCATGGCCATCACCATGGTTGTAGGACTTTCAAACGGTTCGGTTTTCAAGGGTATGACAGCAGCTTTCCTTGGCCTCTGGCTTGCCTGCGTCGGGACTGATTCCGTTACAAACCAGATGAGATTTACATTCAATAACTATAACCTTTTCGGCGGTATCAATGTTGTCTGCCTCCTCATGGGAACCTTCGCTCTTCAGCAGGTGGCTACAAGTTATGCAAAGGGCAATCAGGAGATGCCAAAGGTTGACGAGGGCGCTCTCGGCGGAATCGGACTTACACTTAAGGACTTTACAGATAACATTAAGGTAATTGTGGTTTCATTGTTCATCGGGCTCTGGATAGGATTCCTTCCCGGCATGGGTTCAGGTATTTCGAACATCCTTGCATACGGTCAGGCTAAGAAAATGTCAAAGCATCCGGAGCTTTTCGGAACCGGTGTGGATGAGGGTGTATGGGCCACAGAGGTATCAAACAATGCCGGTGTCGGCGGTGCTATCATTCCTATGATATCTCTTGGTATCCCCGGAGATGCCACAACCGTACTACTTATGTCCGCCATGACCATCCATGGTCTTCAGCCGGGACCTATGTTCATAAGAACAAATCCTGTACTGGCTGATCTTATATTTGCAACTGTACTTGTTTCTGCAATCCTTATTTTTGTAACTGAGCTCCTTACAAAGAAGTATTTCCCATTGCTCCTTAAAGCACCATATCACTACCTTTACAGTGCGATCCTTATGATTGCATTTATGGGAGCATTTTCATCGACAACCTCCATGTTCTCAGTTTATCTGGTACTTTTCTTCGGACTGGTTGGTATAGTGATGGATTACTTTGGACTTCCCATGACTCCGCTTATGCTTGCATTTATCCTGGGCGGAAAGATTGAGAGCTACTTCAGAATGGGTGTTTCTTATGGTAAGGGAGATTACTCACTTTTCTTCATAAGACCTATATCACTTATCTTTATTCTTATAACTGTTTACAGCTTATTCGGACCTATGATCCGGAAAGCGTTAAAAAAAACAGCGCAGAGAAATTAGCGAAGGCAGCATAAATTCAGAAAAATAGTATTGAGAAAAAATCGATGAGACTTAGAAAGTACAGCCGGACATCGGTGACAATTTTGAAATGAAAGCAGGTATAGTATGAGAACAGTAATAGAACCCGGAAAGAAAAGAAAGAGTATCAATTTCCTGGATAGTATAGTTTATAGCGAAGTGAAAGACCTTAACGGAAATCCTATGAAACTGGAGATGTCTGTAATGCTGCAGAACGGAAACAGTGAGATGAGATTTGCGGCAGGTATCGTAGATGAAGAGGACAAGACCCCGAAGCCCTGCATAGTTTGGGTTCCCGGTGGCGGCTACAGAGGCTGCGACAAAAATCTCATGGTGGCTGAGATGGCATTTCTTGCAGACCGGGGATATGTGGTTGCATCCATTTACTACAGAAGCTCTGCAGAAGGACATATGCCGGATCAGATTATCGATGTCAAAACCGCAATAAGATTTTTAAGAGCTCATGCAGCAGAATATGAGATTGACCCGAACCGTATTGGAATCATCGGCCGCTCAGCAGGCGGACATCTGGCATCCCTTGCAGGAATGAATGTTGATGATTTCCACGGAAGTGAGTGGGCATCAGAGTCTGACGAAGTGCAGGCCTGCGTTGATATGTTCGGTCCGGTAGACATTCCCTGGCTCCTTAAATTCGAGGAAAGCCTTTATAAAGCTGATCCAGCAAACTATCGTTGGGAAAATGTTGCAGCCTCCCATGGCGGAGCCGTTATGGGTGGAGAGTATAATGAAGATATGATAGAGCGTTCAAAGAAGGTGAGCCCTCCATATCTCATCAGTGATAAGATGTGTCCTGTGATGATCATGCACGGAGACATTGACAAGCTGGTACCGGTGGATGTAAGTGAAGATTTTTATCAGAAGATAATTGATGCCGGTCAGGGTGACAAGGCAGATCTTTATATCCTTCATAACGCCGGTCACGGCACAAAGGATTTCTTCCAGGATTCCACAAAGGATCTCATCGCGGAGTTCTTTGACAGACATCTGAAAGGTGAATAAATCGTAACATAACTTCAGCGGACTTCCTCCGCAATAGCTCATGCCTCGGATGGACTATTGCGGAGGAAGTCCGCTGAAGTTATATTTCAGTAGGTTATATTCTGCAAATCAGAGTGTTCTGTGTTAAAATATTTTCAGTAACAGGTAGACTTTTCAGCTTCCGGATTTGCCATTACTGAAGAACGAGGATTTTAATCAATGAACATAAGGGATATTATATATATTACGTCTATTGCAGAAGCAGGCAGTATTGGAAAAGCAGCTGAGAAACTTTTTGTTGCGCAGCCATCCCTTAGCAAGTGTGTGAAAAAAGTAGAGAAGGAATATGATATTTCGTTGTTCAAGCGTGTTAAGGGAGTATCAGTCAAGTTGACAAAAGAAGGAGAATTTTTTTTGGAAATGGCGAGAGATATAGTAATATCTCATTCTAGGTTTGAAGAACAACTAAGAAGGCTTAAACAACAGAGAGATACGTTGGTTTTGGGATTGACATATCAGAGAACAGTATGCTTAGCGGGAACCATTTTAGAAAAATTCTACAGAGAAAATCCGCAACAGATATTACAAATTCAAACCAGAGACACTCAAAGTTTGAAATATGGATTGTTGGATCAATCTTTGGATGCAGTAATCCTTGCAACATTAGATAGAGAGGATTATATGCATTATGAGCCTCTGCAAGACATTTGTGTTGGAGTCAGACTACGTACAGGGAGTCCACTGGCTAAAAAAGCTTGTTTTGTGGATGGGATAAAATACCCTGTATTGCGTCTTGAAGATCTCAAGAATGAAACATTCACGGTTAATGCGCCTGGTAGTTCCAGCAGAAATATAGTTGAAAGTATGCTAAAGCAGAATGAGGTGTCTCTGGAAATAATGGATGTTACAAACAGTCAAAGCCGAGCTGCTATGGTTAAGTCCGGGATAGCCAGTACTTTTGTTCCTGTAGAAAAGAATGGTTGGAATAGTTCTGACAAGAAAGAGAATCTCTATTTGATACATCCGGAACAAAATATAAATTATCAGGTATACTTGGTATGTTTAAATGAATTTTACAATACAGCGTCATATATACGTCTCATTAATGTGGTAAAGGCCGTTTTTATGCAGTAGACTCCAGATGACATGAAAAGCTCGCTACAAAGTAGCGAGCTTTTTGGTACAAAAAATGTATACAATCAGGTGCATACTCATGCCAAATAGCTATGAGTTTCACGTTATGTGATATTGGACACATTGAGGTACGACTAATTAGAATAATCTCATCAAAGGTACCAAAAATAATATTTAAAGGCAGTCTTGACTTGTACAAAAACCTGCATGCGATTAAAAAAGAAAAAGGAGAACAAGTAATAATGACTATTCAAATGATACTATGTCTGGCGATTTTGATATTTATGATGTTGGGCTATGTGTTTGGAAAAAAATTCAAAATATCCAACGGCGCAGTTGCTATGATGGCAATTCTTATGATTGATATAACTGGTATATTGCCGTCAAAAACTATAGTGGCGGATATTCTCACGTCTAATTCGATTCAAATCATATGTATGTTTATTATAGCCGCAGGTTTTAGCAGAACTCAGGCTGTAAAGAAAGTAACTCAACTTGTATATAAAGTAAGTGGTGGTAGATTTACTGTCATGCTTGCGGGATATGCGATTTTGACATTTGCGCTTGTCAACCTTGGACTTCTTCCTACAACGGCATTTGCTATCGTTGGACCATTGGCAGTATGTTGTTGTGATGATTTTAATGTAAGTCCTTCTAAGATGATTTTTCCGCTTGCACTTGTAGATATCGCTGGATGCGGAGTAGTACCGCTCAGTGTTGCTGCAACTACCTATGCATCGCAAAATGCCTATCTTGAAAGTTACGGTTATACAGATTACGCAATGACTTTACTTGACCCCATGAAGGGGCGGCTTCCTATAGCACTGATGATAATGATCTATGCTATCTTTTTTGCACCTAAATTATGTCCGGATCAGCCTTCGGCGGAGATCAATATTGGTGCAGCTGATGCAAAGAAAAAGAATAAGGAAGAGCTTCCGCCACTTAATCCGGTAAGGGAAGCCTTGGGATATACTATTTTTGCGGTTGTTACACTTTGCCTCATTTTCCAAAGTCAGCTGGGCGATATAAAAGCCTGGGAAATAGCATTTGCAGGCGCTACGATAGTCATGTTTACCGGTGTTCTTACACCTAAAGAGGGTATCAAAGCAATTCCTATGCGTATCATCCTGATGTTGGCTGCAGCGGGTGTTGTTGGAGGCGCTATGGTGGAATGTGGCCTTGGCGAAGTTATAGGTGATGTCCTTGCCGCTTTAGTTGGAAACACAAGAAATGGTTATATAATTGGCGGAATGTTTTTCTTTATACCATTCATAATGACTCAATTTATGAACAATACCAGTGTAGGTCAGATTTTTACGCCTATCGTGATTCTTACATGTCAGTCATTGCATTGTAATCCTGTGGGACCTTTGCTTCTTCTTTTTTGCGCAAGACAGAGTGCATTCTGGACACCGGCTTCAACCGGAACTATAGCTCTTGCTGTAGGACTTGGAGGTTATGATCAGAAAGATCTCATTAAGATGAGTTGGATTCCAAGTCTTATCATCGGAATATTTGGTGTATTGTGGATCATGACTATATTTCCGGCTTACACAGCATGAATTTGAATACGGAAAATGAAGATAAGAATTAGGTCATTAAACGACTTATAGATAGAATTATTTGCCAAAAATGTAAAATACATATGTTTAAAGAGAAATGAAAGGGATTATAAATGAGTGAAGATTATAAAACAGAGATAATATCCTGTTCTTTAAAGATTAGATGGATATCTGTTCAATGCTACGAGATAGTGCTGCCTAATGGAAAAGTTATTGTAACAGATCCATTCTATCTGGATGCATCAAAATATGATGGGATAGCTGATCTTAGCAAAAGTCAAAAAATGGAAAGGGATATTTATTCACAGACTGGTTTTTCTGTTGACGATTTTACAGGTGCCGATTATATTATCTTGAATCATGTTCATGGAGATCATTGTAATCTTGTTGGTGAACTTTGGAATAAGTTTTACGGCAGAGTGCTGTGTCCGGCAGGATGCTGTGAAGAACTGGCGAGAACATTTGATATACCATATGGGACAATATATCCTTTGTATCCCGGTAATACTTATTATTTCGATGATTTTACATTAAAAACTTATCCGGGAGCCCACGATAACAGATCTTTCAGAGAAGGTAGGTTTCGCAGGCCGAGTGATCCGGGTAACCTTACAGGAGGACTTGAAGGATTTGGTGTTCCATGTCCGACTCGACTTGGAGCACTTGGGTCAATCTTTAACATGAATTTTATGATTGAAACCCATGAGAATTTCAAAATAGATTTTTCTGCAGGACGTGACTATGAGGAACATGTAAAGCATATGACTGAGGAAAAGCCAAATCTTATGCTTCGCCACAGAATCAGAAGCTATAGCCCTGAATATTGTGCTCAGCAGATCTTAGATATGGGGGCGCAGTTGATGATGCCGTTACATCACAATAATGCAAGAGCTTCCAGAGAAGATCTCAATGAATACTTTAGTAAGGTGAATGAAATTCTTTCAAGTAAAGGAAGCCCTTCCAGAGCCTTTAATCCTGAACCATATCGCTGGTATAGTGTAAATCTTTCAATATTAGCTAACGATTAGTATACCCCCTTCCCCCCTTAAGGGTATATTTAGCTGAATAAGGAGATTGAGAAAAACTTATAACGAAATCAGTATTTCTAATCTGACTAAGAGCATGGTACTCTGTACCGTGCTCATTTTTGTGCTAAAATACAAAAATGAATCAAGATGAAATAATTTGAAATCAATATTACATGCCAAGGGCTTAATAAAATTGAGATATAAGCAATCAGGTTGGAATCAGAATGAATTTACGTATTCATTTGGAGCTATACCTGTACATTTTGGAGGATTTATGGCAAATATCGCATTACTTGTACCTAATGATGAACTGTTCCGTCTGGCACATGACGCACTGCAGGAGATGAAAAAACGGCTCTTTATGATGAAGGTGATAGAAACCGAAAGCGCGGTTTCGGAAGCAAGACAGGCCATAAATCAGGGAACGGATATCATTATCGCCAGAGGCCTCCAGGCTACAATCATTAAACAGTACACGGATATCCCGGTTGTGGAGATCGTTATGACCCGGCAGGGACTCATCAACATGATCGAGAAAGCGAAGAGGGTACTTGGAAAAGAGAATCCCAATATCGCTTTAGTTATGTTCAAGAACATGACCTGTGATATGACGGGTATAGGTGAGCAATGTCATGTTCAGATGAAGGAATATCTGGTGCAGAACCCGGAACTTCTGAAAGCAGCCGCACTTCAGGCAGTGGAAGATAAAGCTGATCTCATCATAGGCGGAAAGACCGTTCTCACCATTGCTGATAATGCAGGCATCCCGGCACTTTTTATGGCCAACACCGAGGATGCCATGAAGAATGCCATCAAAGAAGCATTCCTTCTTGCAGACACCTTTGAAAACAGCGACATACCGGCCCATGCTGTCCTTGAAAAAGGAAAATCCTCCGGTAAACGCAAAGAGCAGTTTGTGAACTTCCCCTATAAGAGCGAAAAAATGCAGGCGGCCGTGGACCTGGCAGAAAAGCTGTCAAAAACCGACTGCCCGAAGCTTATTCTTGAGCCTATAGGAAATCTCCACAAGGCCTTTGTGAACGCCATGCACAACCATTCAAAGCATTCCCAGGAAAAGCTTGTAAGCTACGAGTGCATAAAAGGACAGTCCTCATACGATGATCTTTACGGACGCCAGGGCAGGGTGAATGATTCCCTCCGGGGCACTCTCGTCATAGACAATTTCCAATACATGGATGTTCGTTCCCAGAAGAAGCTTCTGGAGATACTTATGTTCAGAAATGTCATCCTGATAGCGAAAACCAGGAACATAAAAGCCTATCTGATACCGGAGCTTTACGCCAGACTTTCCGCCTTTTCCATAAGGATACCTTCCCTTATGGAAACCTCCGAAGATATTCCGTATCTTTCCAATATTTACATGCAGAACTGCACAGAACGCTACGGAATGTATCATGTGATGACAAAGGATGCCGAGAAAAAGCTTCAGAGCTTTTACTGGCCCGGCGGCAGGATACAGCTTGAAAGCTTTATCGAAAGACTGGTGATAACCTCGGATCACAGAAGCCTGAAGGTTACCGATGTATGTGAACTTTATGAGGAACTTTATGGCGGAGACATTGGCCCTGAGGCTAATGCTGAGTCCGGAAAAATCCCGGATACGGATTACGGCCCGAGAGCGGTTCCTGATTTCAATCGTGGCATCAATTCTGAGGAGGATAAGCCATTCCGGTTATCCTCTGAAAACATGATGGAATCAGAGAACCCTTCCATGAGTTTTGGAATAGATCAGAAGGAAGCTGCGTCCGGAAACCGTACAATTACAGTCGGGGATCTGGAGAAAAACAGACTGATTAAATCCCTTAGTGACAACATGGGTAATCGAGAAAAAACAGCCTCGGAACTCGGTATCAGCAAGACCACTCTTTGGAGGAAACTCAGGAAATACGGATTACTTTAAAAAATACTAATGATCTCAGAGAGTCATCGATTTGATATGCTCCTCCCGGCTGGGACACTTCGATCGATGGCTTCTTTTTAAATATAAAAACTGAATAAAGAAATGGAATGATATTTTTGTAACAGCTAAATCAATGCAAACATCTGAACTGAAATGAATCATAATAAAATATATAGAAACGCAACCTGTGCCGATTAACATTTAGCATATTTACGAAGCTTTCCTTTGTGCTAAATGCAGATTGTTTAAAAATTTCAATTCTAATAAGATATAAATCGTGCAGGGGAGAAGTTCCCGAAAGCATGGATAAATAAAACTTAAAACAGGTTTTATCAGTAGTTTAGCTACCGAAAATAATAGTTTTTTAGGCATTGAACCATATGTCGGAAAAGGAGTTTCATATGAAGATCGGATTTGTCGGACTCGGAATCATGGGTAAGCCAATGGCTAAGAATCTTGTTAAGTCAGGATACGAGGTTGTTGTTACAACACATAAGCAGGCTGTTATAGATGAATTTGTTGCAATGGGTGCTGCAGGCGCAAAGAATGCCGCAGATATCGTAAAGCAGGGATGCGAAGTTATCATCACAATGCTTCCCAACAGCCCACAGGTACGCGAGGTTGCACTTGGCGAGGGCGGAATCGTTGAAGGCGGAAAGAGCGGAATCACAGTTCTCGATATGTCTTCCATCGATCCGGTTGAGTCACAGAAGATTTCAGCAGAGCTTGCAAAGAGCGGTATCGAGCTTCTTGACTGCCCTGTTTCAGGCGGAGAGCCAAAGGCCATCGATGGAACACTTTCGGTTATGGCAGGCGGAAACAAGGAGACATTTGACAAGTATCTCCCAGTACTCAAGGCTATGGCAGCATCAGTTGTTTACGTAGGACCTATCGGTTCAGGTAATGTTGCAAAGCTTGCAAACCAGATGATCGTTGCCGCAAACATCGGTATCGTTGCAGAGGCATTAACATTTGCAAAGAAGGCCGGCACAGATCCACAGCTTGTATATCAGGCAATCCGCGGCGGTCTCGCCGGTTCAACAGTTATGGATGCAAAGGCTCCTATGATGCTTTCCGGAAACTATGAGCCTGGCTTCCGTATCAACCTTCATATCAAGGATCTGACCAATGCTTTAAACGCAGCTCATGCAATCAACATGCCGGTTCCTATGACCGCTCAGATGATGGAAGTAATGCAGGAGCTCATGAACCATGATGAAGGTGCCTGCGACCATGACGATATCGTAAGATATTATGAGCGTATGTCAGGAACTTCAATCGTAGAGAAGTAATCTCCTTTTATCCCAATTTCATATAATAAAGTTTTTAAGTCCTGCGTTTACCGTGGGACTTATAAGCTATTAAGGTATTAATCTATATTGGTCTATAGAAAATGATACATTGACGTGAGATCGTGAAATAGGTACTTGCTGTCGCTTTCGCCATATATGATAATTTATACAAATACTAATAATCATTATAGGTGATCAAAGTTAAGTGAGGAGGAATAAATATGGATTACAGAAAATTCGGAGATAAGATAGTTTTAAGAATAGACCGTGGGGAAGAAGTAATGTCTTCAATCATGGAGTTATGTGAAAAAGAAAAGATAATGCTTGCATCTATAGAGGGTTTAGGCGCTGCCGATCATCTTGTAATGGGCCTTTATGATGTAGCTAAGCAGGAGTTTAATGAAACAAGACTGGACATCCCTCTTGAGCTTACTTCCATAGTTGGAAGCGTTACGGAAATGGATGGAAAGCCTTATCTCCATGTGCACATTACAGCTGCCGATTCCCAGGGACATGCCTTTGGTGGTCACCTTAAGGAAGTGCGTATTAGCGGTACATGTGAGCTGTTTATTACAGTAATAGAAGGTAATGTGGGAAGAGAGAAAGACAGGATAACAGATACCGGATTGAATCTTTTTTGTTTTGACTGATTAAAACTTCATGGGACATTTCAGGTATCAGTACAAACGAAATTGAAAAATGAATCTGAACGGAATTCGAGTACGTTTGCTCTTTGTATATTGGGTGTATCGTAAATGGTTTACGTTAAGATAATTAAAAATAACATCAGATATGAAACAGTGAATTATACATCGACTGATGTTTTCACGCAGGAGGACAGAACCAATGAAATTACTTTTTGCATCAGACTCTTTCAAGGGCACCCTTTCAAGTGACCAGACCATAGAACTTCTCACGAAGGCAGCTCACGAGGTTTTCGGAGACTGCGAAACAAGCGGCGTTCCTGTTGCTGACGGCGGTGAAGGCACCACAGAAGCAGTTGTAAAAGCCCGTAACGGAGAGATGGTTAATGTTGACGTCCACGGCCCTTTGATGGAGACTGAGCACGGCTTCTACGGAAGACTTTCTGATACTGAAGCAATTCTTGAAATGGCTGCCGCATCCGGACTTCCAATGGTTCCGGAAGAGAAGAGAAACCCCTTAAACACTACAACCTACGGAACCGGTGAACTTCTTAAGGCGGCTCTTGATGCAGGCTATAAGGAGATCGCCATTGCCATCGGAGGTTCTGCAACCAATGACGGCGGAATGGGATTTGCTTCAGCCCTCGGCATCAAGTTCTTCGATAAGGACGGCAACGTTCTGGAAGGAAAGGGAAGCGACCTCATAAAGGTAGAGCATATAGACATTAGCGGCCTTGATCCTAAGGCTAAGGATGCTCACTTTACAGTAATGTGTGATGTTACAAATCCTCTTTGCGGACCTGATGGCGCAACCTATACCTTCGGAAAGCAGAAGGGCGGCACTCCTGAAATTCTTGATGAACTTGAAAAGGGAATGCAGAACTACCGTGATGTAATCAAGAAGGAATTCGGTATCGATGTTGATACCATTCAGGGTTCCGGTGCTGCCGGCGGTCTCGGTGCAGCTCTTAAGGTGTTCCTTGACGCAGAGATGAAGTCAGGAATCGAGACAGTACTTGATCTTATCGACTTCGAAGGCCGCCTTGAAGGAGTAGATGTTGTTGTTACCGGCGAAGGCCGCACAGACTGGCAGTCCTGCTTCGGAAAAGTAATGCAGGGAATCGGTGATAGATCAAAGAAACACGGCGTTCCCGTAGCTGCCCTTTGCGGAAGCCTCGGCCGCGACTACGACAAGATCTACGCTCACGGAATCAGCTCAATCATGACAACCGTTGACGGCCCCATGCCCCTCAAGGATGCCCTTGATAATGCCGAAGACCTTTACTACAAAGGCGCTGTCCGCATGTTCAGATTCCTGAAGGCAGGAATGGAAATGAAAAAGTAAGCAAAAAAGTAAAAGCTCCGGAAACAAGTTATGTGAATGACTTGTTTCCGGAGCTTTTCTTACGATTGAAAGAATCTGATTATAAACGTATAATCAAATCATAGTTATATGTGTTGTGTGGTGATTAATAATATCGGGAGAGGATATGAAAAGAGAAATATTAACATTTCAGGATATTATACGTGTCGTTACTCCTATAGCACAAAAGTACGGAATTAGTGAGGTGTATTTGTTTGGTTCATATGCCAGAGAAGAGGCGAATTCCGAAAGTGATTTAGATTTTCTTGTATACGGTGGAGCCGGTTTTAAATTGACTAGAATATTTGCTTTTGCTGAAGAATTACGTAAAGCATTGGATAAAGATGTTGATGTATTTGAAATAAATGAGGTTAATCAGGAAAGTGAGTTTTATAAAACCATAATGAAAGAAAGGGTGCTTGTTGCATGAAGTATTCAGATGAACAACGTATTAAGAAAATCTATGAAAATGCTTCTAAACTGAACGAATATATTAAGAGCAATAAAGTCACGAAAGATAGATTAGTGGAAGATTATACCCTACAGTAGCTTGTAACAACTCCTTTATATAATATTGACGAACATGCATATCGTATCAGTGATGACTATAAAAATCTTCATACTGATATAGAGTGGAACATGATAGCAGGGCTGAGACATAGACTTGTCCATGATTACGATGGAACGAATTGGAATATCATTGCAGATGTTGTTTTAGATGAAATACCAATATTGATAGATAAGATAAAAGTATTATCGGAGTAATGATTAAAAAAAGTTATGAGGAGATGAAAAAGGCGTTTGGCACATCAGAGCCAAACGTTTTTTGGTATGATAGGTTCACTTAAAACATTTTTCACTATCCATCAGCGAAAAATGCGTTATATCAGATTTAAAACAAAATTTAATAAGCAAATGATAATATACCTGCATACAAAAGAAAAAACTCTAAATATTTAAATGGTTTTTGGCGTTTTTCTTTGTGGAAAGATGTATTATATTTTGAATGTATAAACCATAAAGAGTGATCAGGGGTACGTATGGAAAAGAAATCACATTTAGTTTTAATCATTTCTATTGTGACAGGAATCCTTCTGGCAATGCTTGTTGGGATACTGGTGTATTTCAATCTTCCGGCACAGCGCATTAGGCGAATGCTTAAGTCCGCCAATAAATACATAGCGGAAGAGAACTATGACGAAGCGATCCTGACCTTGCAGAAGATACTGGAGATAGATCCGAAGAATGAAGATCTGTACGTTCTTCTTGCAGACACATATGAAAAAAACGGCGACATAGATAAAGAGATTGAATTCCTTCAGGAAGCTGTGACTTTGATGCCGGAAAATCAGAAGATAGCTGATGTTTTGTCAGATGTAAATTCTGAGGTCACCATCTCTGAAGCTGAGGGAACATATACAGATCCCATAAGACTGACTCTGGATGCAACGGAGGACAGTAAGATATATTACATAATTTCAGGTGACGGAGCGAATGATACAAATTCCGCAGATGATTTAGGAACCGACAGTAAAGAGAAAGAATATAGTGAACCCATAACCCTTGGAAAAAGCGGAAAGTACAGCATCGAATACTATGCGATAAGTAAAACCGGATACGAAGGTGAACACAAAACAGCTACCTATGTGTTAAAGCTTGATGAAAGCAAATATCATTTCAATGAGTGGGTGGATGAGGCAGACGGAAGACATTTTTATGATGCCGATGGCAAATCTATAACTGGCTGGAAGGAGATAGGAGCATTATGGTATCTCTTTGATAAATCAGGAGTTATGCTCACCGGCTTTCAGGAATACGAAGAAAATACCTATTATCTCGGAACTGATGGCATCATGCGCACAGGATGGCAGGAAATAAACGGAAAGAAATGTTACTTCAACGATAGCGGAGCCATGCTCAGGAACCAGTGGATCGATGGCACCTATTACGTTGGTGAAGATGGTGCCATGCTGACAAATACCTATACACCTGACGGATATTATGTAGGGGCTGATGGAAAATATATATCCGAGTCGGCGTCAGGTTCTATGACCGGACAAACCGTATATTATAAACCGGTAAGTGAGACAAATTGGTATGAACCCGTAGAATTGGATAATACCAGGATTATTAGTATTCACTATTTATCAGAAACTACATTTGAACTCACTTGGAACATTAATGATACAAACGAGCTCCGAACCTGGACATTTTATAAACGCCCCGAGTATGGAGAAAATGAATGGTCTACTGGCGCTGAATTTTATGTAACCTTTGAAGGTGACAGTATCAGAGTCGTGTTAGGTGGAGACGATTTTTGTGAATATTATTGTGTAAAAGTATAAAATACTCGTTGAGTATGTTATATAGTACAACTGTTTTGAAAGACCAGACGTTTGATGCGCCCGGTCTTTTAGACTTTTTGTTTTTGTTTATAAGATGAAAGATTTATGAAAAATCATGCTAAATCATTGCAATTGCATTGTGATAACACTACTATTTAATTATAAAGTCTATATTACGAGGTAAAAATATGGCAAGTACTATCCAATTACGAGTAGATGATGATTTAAAACTTAAATCAGATGCTCTTTTTAAAGAATTAGGAACAGATACAACTTCAGCAATCCGAATGTTTCTAACCCAGGCCGTGGCATGTAATGGATTTCCCTTTGAGATTAAAAAAGTCACAGGTGATCCCTATGTAGCAATGAACGAGGATGAGATATTATCTAAGCTTGAAGTTTCCAGAAATCAGGCAAACGAAGGAAAAGTAAAAGATGCAGATGTCGTTATATCTGAATTGAGGTCCAAATATGGTCTATAAGGTCATTATGACAGAATCTGCAGAAGCAGACCTCGATGGCTTTATCTGGTATCTGTTAAACAAAAAGAAAAGTGTACAAGCCGCTTCAAATCTTATTGATGATTTTGAAGCAACCAAGGATAGTCTCTCTTTGGTAGCCGGTAGTTTAAAGTTTTGTGATAACCCAAGATTAAAAAAGCTTGGATATAGAAGACTGAATTTTCTGTCTCACAGATATTTTTTGCTTTACCGATTAGATGGAGAAAAAGCCATAATTGATAATATTTTTCATGAATTACAGGATTATGAATCCCGAATTCAGTAAATTATTGTAGTCCTTCAGAGATTTTCAGTTCATCAGGTAATCTTTATTTGTGCGGATACTATATCCCAGACTTATTTGTAATAAATACAAATTGATGGCATAGGAGTTTTTGATTACCTTCCTTTGTATATTATGGAATTTAAAAATGCGTTTGGCCCAGTGCCAAACGCATTTTAATATCTTATTTTAGGGGAATCATTTAAAGCATTTTTTACAAGCTGTCATTCCCAAGCTTTGAGCTTCATCCAGAGATACTTCTCTGGCTTTAGTCGGGTTCATGGTTCCACAGTTATTGTGTGAATGATACTTCGATCCGGTTGCGGAGAGCCATACTGTTCCGAGGTTACTTTGCTCCGATTTTGACGTTGACGCAGAAGCCGAAGCATTCTGCGTTATAGATTGCTGTGCTGCCAATGCCTGCGTTTGAACTGCGTCGTTTACAACCCATGCACCATTAGCATCAACTATACATCCATCCGGTGTGACAGTGTTTATGAGGCACCGGTTATATGTGAGGCATGGTTCAGTATTGAAGAGATGTTTGAAAATAAATTACATTTTTTGCTGCCATTCTTTGCTTTTAATCTCGAAAGTCAAATGGATATCTACGAACATGACGCAGAGAAATTGAATGAATTTGAGGATTTATATTTTGGCGTGATTGAGCGGCTTCATCAGCTCCCGGAGGCTGTATTGTCGCTAAGAACTAAGGGTGTTATAATCAAGGAAATGGAGAAAGTGACCCGGAGATTGAATGAAAAGAGAGAAAATGTCAGCAGGAAGGTAGGTGATATAATGAGGGACAGTACTTTGGAGTGGCTTAGAGAATATGATGCGGCAGTTGCTGATGCAAAAGCTAAGATAAAGGACGAAGGAAAAGAAGAGCAGCTTATTTCTATGATATGCCGTAAACTTCGTAAAGGAAAAAGTGTAATTCAGATAGCTGATGAACTTGAAGAGGATGAAATAAGAGTCCAGTCCATTTGTGATACCGCAGCAGAATTCGCTCCTGACTATGATGAAGAAAAGGTGATAAAAGCAGTTCTTAATCCAGTGGAAGATTGAAGCAATTTACAGTTTTTATAACGTGATTGGTTATATATATATGAGTATATTTTATGTGTTAAAAGACCATTGAGGAAGGTTCTCGAAAATGAGAATCATCTTCAATGGTCTTTACATTTTAAGTAAAGGGTACACCGGAAACAATCCGGTGATACTCGCCTGATATATTTTAAGATTTGTATCTTTTTAGTTTGCAAGCTTCAGGAAGAATCCTGACTGCTTAAGTGCCGGGCGGAGTGCCATATATACTACTACTGAAACAATCAGAGAGAATACAGCGTTGATGCCGGACGAAACGAAATTGATGGTCAGTGAAAGGTCTGCGGCTGGCTTTCCGAGGATCAGTATCTTGTACCAGTAGCCGATGATGGGATCGGCGATGACATTGAAAAGAAGTCCTGCTGCGGCTGCAATAGCAGAAACCCGAAGCACATATTTCTGATCGTTGCTGGAAGTGATCTTTCCGATTTTGTGAGCGATGAAACCGGTGATGAGACCGATGCATAACTTGCAGATGAGAGTCTTCGGAACAAGCGGAGCATAAACCGGATCAAAGAAATCTCCGATGCTCATACCGATTGCTCCTGCAAGACCGCCAAGGGGTCCGCCGATGATCAGCGAAGCTAGAACTACAACCGCATTTCCAAGATGAATGGAAGTCATATCTCCGCCAACAGGAATCTTGATCTGCAAAAAGGTAAATACAACATACGACAGAGCTGCAAAAAGTGCTGCCAGCGAAAGCTTGTAAGTGTTGTTCTGGATCATAACATTTTCCTCCCCATAACTTCAAATTTTAGTTCCCCTAAGTTGATATGAATTATAAAGCCGAACTGACCACATTGTTATCACCAGTTTTGAAAAATATTATATAACCAGATTTGCTTGTTGCGTATACATGTATATATGTAATGGTGTCAAGTGGAAAAAGTGCCGGTATGCAGATTAGTAAGTGCGTAAAGGGACATTACAATACTCCTCAGTAAAGCTGGTGACACGCAAAAGAGCGGAAAAAACAAATCTGCGTGTCTAAACAAACCTGTTTTGGAAGAACCTGACACGCAAAAGAGCAGAAAAGACCAACCTGCGTGTTTAAACAAGCCTGCATTGAAAGAATAAGACACGCAAAAGAGCAGAAAAAACAAATCTGCGTGTCTAAACAAACTTGTTTTGAAAGAATATGACACGCAGATAACCGGTATAAAGCTAACTGCGTGTAAAATTAACTTAGCTAGCTTATTTTTAAAACAACACCTGTGTGATTTCTTCAAACAGAAGATATATTGTATAATATAAAACTACAATAATCGTGTATTAAATAGCGTAAGCTTCCAAGTGGACTGATTTTTGAGTTTTACGCCACAAACGCGCTCGGTTATTAAAGCAGTCCCCTTAGGAACACGACCCACTTCAACATATTTGGAGATCCACCATGAGCCTTTCCTTTGTCTTCGGTGCCACCGGCGCCGGTAAAACAGAATATATCCTGCAGTATTTCCTGAAGCACGCCCCAGAGAACCTGAAAAAGAACTGGTTCCTCATTGTGCCGGAGCAGGACACACTTGCCATGCAGAAAAACATCACGGGACACGTTCTGAATAAAGGAAACGGAATCCTGAACATAGACGTTCTAAGCTTTAACAGACTGGCTTACCGTGTTTTCGAAGAACAGAATATCCGTCTAAGTGACATGACTGTCATCGACGATATGGGAAAAGTCATGATCCTGAGAGACGTTACAGAAGAAATAAAAGACAAGCTGAAGCTGTATCAGAGAGAACTTGATAAACCGGGATTCCTGAATGAACTCAAATCCCAGATATCGGAATTCTACCAGTATCGCGTCACTCCGGATATGATCGATTCGGCAGCCGAACACACGGACTCATCCTATACAAGAAACAAGCTTCATGATCTTTCTCTTATCTATCAGGGATTCCAGGATTATATGACAGATCACGGTTACCTTACTCAGGAAGAAATCCTTGATAAGCTGTACAGAGTCATGCCGGATTCAAAGCTTTTAAAGGATTCTGTGGTTGCCTTCGACGGCTTCACAGGTTTCACTCCCATTCAGCTTAACATCCTTGAGGAGGTTCTTCCTGTAACCCAAGAGACCCTGGTGACTTGCGATGTTAGCATTGACCCCGATGACTCCATATATGACGAAAGAGGTCCGGAGGATCTTTTCTATCTTTCCCGCCAGACTGTAAAAAAACTGACAACTATAGCAAAGAAGCTTGAAGTAGAGGTCGCTCCGGCTATAGACGTGAACCGATACGACGCAAGAACCGGAGAGCCAAGAGACACCCAAAAACCTGCATACAGGTTTGATACAGACCACGGTCATGCCTTTGATGTTATAGAGAGAAAACTGTACAGATACGGAAACCTGGACGAAGAAAAAACAATGGCAAGTGATGCCCTTCTGATCCGTGAAGCCGCAGATGAGAGACAGGAAATTGAGGCCATAGCCACAGAAATCGAGTCCCTCATAAGAAACGGAAAAATGCGCTATCAGGATATCGGAATCATTCTGACGGAACCGGAAAGCTACAGGGATATCATTTATAAGGTGTTTTCAGAAGCAGATATCCCATACTTTTTCGATGACCCCATAAGTCTCAAGGACTCACCTTACGCGGAGATTCTCTGTTCCGCGCTTCTCGTCATCGACCAAAATTTCAGCTTCGATTCGGTTATCAGATATCTCAAGGCATTGCCCAAGGATGACCCCGATGAAGAGCATGAAGTTGATGCCATGGACAATTTCCTTAGAAAGACCGGCAAGCGTGGCATCGGGAAATACAGTGAAACTTGGCTTGATAAAGAGGGTAATGCTGACGACATGGAACCCCTCCGTGAAAAACTTATGAGCCCGCTCATTAACCTTCATAAAAATATAAGAGGTAAGGATTCCAATGTTTTAGAGAAGATCATTTCCCTTAAAGAATTTATGGAGGAAATACATAGCAGGGATAAAGTACTTTTTCTTACCGATAAACTCAAGGCTCTCGGTGACCAGAACAGAGCGGAAGCCATTCGCGAAAGCATCGGCGCTATAGATACAGTGCTTGATCAGATGTCAAAGCTTCTTGGTGATACTTTTATGTCTTCCGGAGACTTCAAAGATATCCTGGATGCCGGCTTAAATCAGGCATCAGTTCGTGTGATTCCGGCCACTTCCGACCAGGTTGTAATCGGAGACCTTACCCGCTCCAGGTTCTCAAATCCTCTGGTATTCTTCATTGCCGGAATCACCGCGGACAGGATCCCCAAGTCGGAGAGCGACCATAAGATAATCTCCGACAGAGACCGGAAGCTGTTTGAAGAATTGGGAATCGAGCTTGCTCCTGGAAGATTGGAGGATGCTCTGATACAGCGATTTTATATATACAGGGCACTTCTTAATCCATCTGAGAGACTGATTCTCAGTTACCCCACAAAAGGCAGAGACGGAAAGGGCGTAAAACCATCAGGCCTTATCGGTGAGATCAGGAACATGTTCGCGGATTTTCGCATAGAAAAACTGAGGGGAAAGAAGAACCATATATACACAAAAAAGGAAGCCGAAAGATATGCATCAAGAGAGCTCGCGGAAACAGTTGATGCCGCAATCTCCTCCGGTAAAGATTATGAAAGGATGCTTAATTACCTAAGCATTCTTAAAAATGATGAGAATTTCCGGGAGAAGGTGGCGAAGCTCATATCGGGAGCATTTACACGATATGAAGAAACCGGACTAAAGGAAGAAGTGGCGAGGGAACTGTATGGCGATATGATTACGGATTCCTCCATCACCCGTCTTGAAGAGTACAGCCGCTGCGCCTATGCGCATTTCCTTCAGTATGGCTTAAAACTTGAAGAAAGAGAGACCTTTGAGGTACAGATGGTTGACATAGGAACTCTCTATCATGCTGCAATAGAGAAATGTTTCAGGGATGTAGAGGCTCAAAACAGAAGCATTTCCGACCTAAGTACAGAAGAACTTTACAGTCTGACTTCCGATAATGTTGAAAAAGTGGCCGAGACCTATAAATACAGCATGCTTCTCGGTACCGCAAGAAACAGATACATCATCCATAAAGCCCAAAGCATCACCGGCACCACCATGTGGGCTCTCAGAGAGCAGCTGAGACGCGGAGATTTTTATGTAGCCGATATGGAGAAAAAATTTGAGTACGTACGTAACGGGCTTAAGCTTAGGGGACGTATCGACCGCATCGATATAGCTCAGGATGAGAGTCACGTGTACGTGAAGATAATTGATTATAAAACCGGAAGAACCGCTTTTGATCTTACAAAGGTTTATAACGGTCTTCAGTTGCAGCTTGTGACTTACCTGAGTTTCGCAATGACTGATTATAAAAACCGCTTTCCCAAAAAAGAGGTTCTGCCGGCGGCCATGCTTTACTACAGGATCCAGGATCCGGTCCTTGATTATGATCCCGGAAGAACTCCTGAAGAAAAGGAAAGACAATGGCTTAAGGAGCTTAAGCTGGACGGACTTGTCAATACAAATCCGGAGATCGTAAAGCTTCTTGACAAGGACATAGTGAAGGATTCGGAAGTTATTCCGGTCAGTATGAAACAAGGTGCTGTTGATGCCGGGAAAAAGAAAAACATTGCATCGACAAAGCAGTTTGAGGCTTTGGAAACCTATGTTGACGAGCTTATGAAAAAGTATGCTCAGGAGATCATCTGCGGAAGGGTAGCCATCGATCCCCTGGATCTCGGTCAGGATCAGAATGCCTGCGACTGGTGCCCTTATCACAGCATTTGCAAATTTGACAAGCGTATAAACGGATTTAAATACAGAAAACAGATAGTTAAGAAACCGGAGGAAATATGGCAGGAGATAATGCCGGAGGAACAGCAGGATGAAGTGGACGAGTGATCAGCAAAAGGTTATCGATCATAAAGATGGAAATCTTCTTGTGGCAGCAGCTGCGGGATCAGGAAAGACCGCAGTTCTGGTTCAGCATGTCATAAAACGGATCACGGATAAGGAGGATCCGGTTTCTCTTGATGAGATGGTCATCATGACTTTTACCGATGCCGCAGCCCAGGAAATGCGGGAGCGTATAAAGCTTGCAATAGAAGCCAGGCTTCAGTTGAACCCTCATGACCCGGGTCTTATCCGCGAGGCCGGAAACATCCAGAATGCCAATATCTCCACCATTGATTCCTTCTGTAAAAAGCTGATAACCGAAAACTATGCAGCCATAAGTCTGGATCCCGGTTTCCGCATCGGGGATACCGGCGAGCTGAAGCTTTTGAAAAGTGATGTGATAGCAGAGATTCTGGAGGAGCATTATGCCATGGAGGATAATGCTGACTTCCTTAACTTCGTGGATTCCTTCGCGACGGGTAAAGGAGATTCAGGAATCGAAGACATTATCCTGAAACTCTATGAGTTTGCGGAGGCCAATCCCTGGCCTATGGAGTATCTGGATAAGTGTCTTAATGAGGAGTCCCGGGAAGACGGTGACAAGGGCTGGGAGAAGTATTATTTTAACCGGCTAAAGCAAAGAATAAAGGATGATATCGAGGCCATGGAGGATGCACTTTCAATATGCGAGGACCCGGATGGACCGGAGAGCTATATTGAGGAATTCACCTCTGAACTTAATGGCCTGGACAGATTAATGGAGGCTTCCGATATCAAGTCCCTTTATGAGGCGCTGCCTTCAGTTAACTTTGGACGACTTAAGTCATCAAAAGCGGCATTGAAGGATGCGGCAAAGGGGTTGAGAGACGAAGTTAAAGAAGACATCAAAGATATGCAGAAGGAGATAGTGATACCCGATCCGGAGACCCTTACACGGATGAAAAAGGACAGCTTAAGTCATGTGACTGTCCTTATCGGAATCACGAAAGAATTCATCGAAAGATTTCAGGCAGAAAAGCTTAAGAGGCACATGCTGGATTTCGGAGATCTCGAGCATAAGGCATTGGAAATTCTATATACATGGGACGAGGAAGGAAACCGTAAGTATTCCGACATTGCCGATGATCTTGCAAAGCGATACCGGGAGATACTTGTGGATGAATACCAGGATTCGAACTTCGTTCAGGAAACTCTTATAGAAGCTCTGTCGGCAGAACGCTTTGGAAGACCGGATGTTTTTCAGGTAGGGGATGTGAAGCAGTCCATCTACAGCTTCAGGCAGGCAAAGCCGGAGCTGTTCCTTCAGAAATATAATGATGTGAATTATCCCACCATTGAGCTAAGTCAAAACTTCCGAAGCAGAAATGAAGTTATCAGTGCCTCCAATGATGTCTTTAAGTGCGTTATGAAGGCACCTGTAGGAGGAATTGATTATACGGATAATGCTGCGCTCCACTATGGTTTTCCCAATGCAGAGTACAGTGATGAACTGAAGCCGGAGTATGAAACTGAGCTCCTTATAATGGAGAATAACAGTAAAGATGCGGAATCATCTTCTACGGAATCACCGGGTATAGAAAATTCCATGAATATGGCTGAAGCTGAGAACAAGGAAGAACCGGGGAGCAAAGAAGATCCCATGAGCAAGGAAGAAGCGGAAGCACGTATGATAGCTCATCGCATACATGAGCTTCATTTTGGTGCAGAAGAAATTCCCTACAGAGACATTGTTATCCTTACAAGGTCCCCCGGATCATGGGCGGATACCATTGTGGATGTGCTTAATGAAGAAGGCATCCCGGCATACTGCACCAGCAATGAGGGCTACTTCAATACAGTGGAAGTCGAGACTGTTCTTTCCATGCTTAATGTCATAGATAATCCTGAACAGGATATAGCTCTTGCTGCTATTATGCATTCGGCTATCTATGATTTCACAAATGATGAAATGGCAGAGATAGTGGCTTCCAGAGGAACATTGCAGCCCATTTACCGGGGACTTCTTGCGGAAAAAGAAGAATCGGAACGATCGCTCCCGGAGAAGGAAATGGACCCGGAAGAACTGTGGGAGAGGGATGCGGAAATCTATGGTATATATGCTGTTTTGGACGAAAAGAAGATTTCTTCATCCGAACCCATAAGGGATGAGCTGGCCAGAAAACTCCTTTCATTTTATAAGGACATAGAAAGATACAGGCAGATGTCCGGATATCTTTCGATACATGAGATTCTTTACAGAATTTACGATGAGACGGGTTACTATAATTACGTTACAGCCATGCCTTCCGGAAACAGACGAAAGGCTAATCTTGATGCTCTTGTGGATATGGCCCTGGCCTTCGAGAAAACATCATATAAGGGTTTGTTCGATTACATCAGGTATATCGAGAAACTAAAGAAGTATGATAATGACCAGGGTGAGTCTTCGATTTATTCTGATCAGGATGACCTTGTAAGGATCATGTCTATACATAAATCAAAGGGATTACAGTTTCCGGTTGTGTTTTTGTCAGGACTTGGACGAAAGTTCAATAAACAGGATCTCTATAAAAAGATTCTTGTGGATTCAGAATACGGAATAGGCTTTGATTACGTGGACCTTCAGGAAAAGGTGAAAATACCTGCATTAAAAAAGCAGGCACTGAAGCTGAAACTTGAAACAGAACAGCTGGGAGAGGAACTCAGAGTACTTTATGTAGGTATGACCCGTGCGGTTGATAAACTGATACTTACAGCCTGCACACAGGATTTGCAAAAACTGTTGGACAAGCATTCTGAGGCGGGAAAAAGTCTCAGTATCTCAACCATAAGCAGCGCCTCGGACTTCCTCGACTGGATCATGATGGCGGAAGGTGCAGAAAAGCTTTGTGATGATTCGGACGCCAGAAGCATTAGCGAACCTGTAAAGCTGAAGAAATATGACACAGAAATGCTTAAGAAGATAAGGGCCGAAAAGGATCAAAGCTTCACGGAGCAGCAGAAAGCCCTTATCGAGCAGATCAATAAGGTGGATCAGGAAAGCTGCGATGTAAAAGAAATACTTAAGGATTTTTCATATGTTTATCCATATAAAGAATCCACTACTCTTTATCCGAAACATTCCGTTTCTGAACTTAAAGAAGTGGAGATCGAGAAGTTTGAAGAGGAGAGACAGGCTCAGGGGCTGGAACATTGGCATATAAAAGCTGATAATTCCGACACGGAAGTGAAGTACAACATTACTGATATTCATAGGTCTCCTGCTATAGATATGCAGAATGTCTACTTGGCAGATAGTCAGAATGATTTAGTTGGCAGTGCAGAGTCTGCAGGTATGCGTGAAATTTCAGATACCCCGTTGGAAACATCTGTCACTGAGGGAAAACTTTCTGTGGCAGAGAAACACTATCGGGAAAAAGCCGGAGCAGACGTTGGTGATGCCTACCACCATGCCTTTGAGAAATATGATTACAGCGATGACCCGGCTATGTTTATGGAACAGCTAAAAGAAAAGCTTCCTGAAAACGAAATCGAACTGATAAAAGAATCCCGTTTTGAAACTTTTCTTCAGTCGGAACTTGCGGAAAGATTCCGGGAAGCACAGAAAACAGATGACCTGTTCAGGGAACAGCACTTCATGCTGAGACTTCCTCATAACGAACTCTTCGAAGGTAGCACAATCCCGGAAGATGTTCTGCTGCAGGGAATCATCGATGCCTTCTTCCTGGAAGAAAATGAAATCGTACTGGTGGATTATAAAACCGATCATGTCCGTGACGAAGAAACACTCATCGGACGATATAAAAAACAGCTTGACCTCTACGCCCGGGCCCTGGAATCCATAACGGGGAAAACAGTAAAGGAAAAGCTGATCTATTCAGTAATACTTGGGAAGACCATAGCGGTCTGAGTATAGCCAAGGAGAAGTGGACACGTAAAAGAGCAGAAAAAAACAATTTGCGTGTCTAAACAAACCTGTTTTGAAAGAATATGACACGTAAAAGAGCAAACAAAAACAATTTGCGTGTCTAAAAAAGCTTGATTTGAAAGAAAATGACACGCAGAATAACCGGAATTAAGTTAACTGCGTGTCATATTCATTTTACTAACCTGTTTTCGTCCTGCTATCAATCTAAAGGTTCTGCCTCATCATTCTTCGCGATGATGATCTCCTTTGCATAAGGCAGAGTTTCAATCCACTCGCAGAATGTGTGCCACTCATCAAGCTTGTGAGTACGGCGTGCGAAATAAATATTGATAAGAGTTTCATAATTCAGAGTAACTGTTCTCATCTGATTGTAGGATGACGGAATCATCTGGATAAGATCATACCAGTCCTCTTTGTTTTTGCCCTCTTCCATATAACGGATACGGATTTTTTCGATCTCAGCGATATAATCCTTCATGATCTTTTCGGCATCAGGAGTCAGATGATCATGAGAAAAATCATCATACTCAATTGGCTTACTGTGAATCTTATGCATGGTCGAAGTTGAGTTTGCGACTGTTGCAACCTTGTATGTGTCATACTCTTTCCACCAGTAAAGAGGAGCTGTGATATCGCAGCAAACCATGATCATACGGACATATTTACGGTGATCTGAACCTGCAACACGAAGACGTTTTGCAAGTGAAAGATCGTTAGGCCCGAGAATGTAGTCGCCATTTTCGTCATAGGAGCTGTCGGAACGAGCCCATGAATTCAACGGATTACGTGCACCACGCATGGCATTCTCGAGATTCATCACAGAAGTTCTCTCAATCTTAATCATAATTACCTCTTTTCCGCATCAGAATCAAAAAATCCACAATTCTGATATATCTATTCACTATTTCTATATATTCTAACAAATTTTGAAAGAAAATAATAGGATAGTGATTTATATAACAATGATTTAAAACTAAACCTCATGTGCAATATCTTTAAATTATGACACAATTAAGATATTTTTATATGTGATTATGCACAAACTTTTGCGTGAAATTTCGTATAACAGTAAATTGTTAATTAATAGTCAACCGATAATTTCAGTGATATAATATCTGAGAACGTTAAAAAATTAACATTCGATTCTATTTATGAATTAAAAAAGGAGATAACGTCATGGCAAGATTTTGTTTACCAAGAGATTTGTATCATGGAAAAGGATCATTAGCAGAGCTCAAGAACTTCAAAGGTAAGAGAGCTATGATCTGCGTTGGTGGTGGATCAATGAAGAAGTTTGGTTTCCTTCAGAGAGCAGAAGATTATTTAAAGGAAGCAGGCTTTGAGGTTGAGATCTTCGAAGGCATCGAATCAGATCCTTCTGTTGAGACTGTTATGAGAGGTGCTGAGGCCATGGCTAAGTTCCAGCCTGACTGGATCGTTGCTATCGGTGGCGGATCACCTATTGATGCTGCAAAGGCTATGTGGATCAAGTATGAGTACCCTGACTGCACATTTGAAGATATGTGTAAGGTATTCGGCATCCCTGAGCTTCGTCACAAGGCTCATTTCTGTGCTGTATCTTCAACTTCAGGAACAGCTACAGAGGTTACAGCATTCTCTATCATCACAAACTATGCTAACGGTGTTAAGTATCCTATCGCTGATTTTGAGATCACACCTGATGTTGCCATCGTTGATCCTGATCTTGCTGAGACTATGCCTAAGAAGCTTGTTGCTCACACAGGTATGGATGCCATGACACATGCAGTTGAGGCTTATGTATCAACAGCTAACTGCGACTATACAGATCCTCTTGCTATTCATGCAATCGAGATGATTCAGGAGCATCTTGTTAAGTCTTACAATGATGATATGGCTTCACGTGATGCTATGCACAATGCTCAGTGCCTTGCAGGTATGGCATTCTCCAATGCTCTTCTCGGAATCGTACATTCCATGGCTCACAAGACAGGTGCTGCATTCGCTGATTACGGCGCACACATCATCCATGGTGCTGCAAATGCTATGTACCTTCCAAAGGTTATCGCTTTCAATGCAAAGGACGAGACTGCAAAGAAGAGATATGGCGTTATCGCTGATTATATGCATCTCGGCGGTTCCAACGATGACGAGAAGGTTGAGCTTCTTATCAAGTATCTCCGCAAGATGAATGATGATATGAACATTCCTCACTGCATCAAGAATTACGGTAAGGATTCATATCCTACAGAGCAGGGCTTTGTTCCTGAGGAAGTATTCCTTGAGAGACTTCCTAAGATCGCTGAACTTGCCATCGGCGATGCATGTACAGGATCAAATCCTCGTCAGCCGTCTCAGGAAGAGATGGAGAAGCTGCTTAAGTGCTGCTACTATGACACAGAAGTAGATTTTTAATTTTGCAGATTACTCCTAGATATTACATATTATGCAAAAATGAGTCATCCCATGGGACGGCTCATTTTTATATTTTTAAAAAAGATTATTCAGAACCGTCCCCGGTGGATAAAAAACACCGATTGAAGATCAAATAAATCCTCAATCGGTGTATGTTTTTTATGTCAAAAACGGAAGAAACAGATCCGCAAGTCCAAGGAAAATAAAGAATCCCAACACATCTGTTGCCGTTGTGACAAATATACTTGAAGCCAAAGCCGGATCCGCGTGAAGCTTATCCAGAATAAGCGGAACCAGGAATCCAAATATGCCCGAAACCATGAGGTTTCCTATCATTGCAAGGAAAATGATGACTCCGAGGAAAGCATTGCCATAAACCAGGGAAACGATGATTCCTGTAACGAGTCCTGTGGCAGCTCCGTCCACAACTCCGAGAAAAATCTCTTTGACAAAAGACTTCCAGTTTTCCTTAAAATCCACATCTCCATTTGAAAGCTCCCTGACCATTACGGACATGGTCTGGGTGCCTGCATTACCGCCCATACCTGAAACGATGGTCATGGTTGCGGAGAGGGCGACCACCTGAGCTATGGTGGATTCAAAAACCTTAACTGTAAAGGATGCAAGGAATGCTGTAAGAAGGTTTACCAAAAGCCAGGGAAGACGTAAACGTGCAGATTCCCAAAGAGTGGTATCCAGACCTTCTTCTGCTGAAGTTCCTCCCAGGTGAGCGATATCCTCATCGTGCTCCTCATTGATGACATCGATGATATCGTCTACGGTGATGATGCCAAGAATCGATCCTTTACTTGAAACCACCGGGATTGCCTGCAGGTCGTACTTGGAAACAACCTGAGCAACCTCTTCCTGATCGACTTCCGGTTCAACGGAAACCACCTGGTCATCCATGATATCGCAAAGCTTTGTGTTTCTTGGTGAACTCAGAAGATCCCGTAAGTCAACTGTACCCACCAGTTTTTTCAGACGATCCTCATCTGTTACATATATGGTTTCGATAACTTCTGTCTTTGGACCTATATCTCTGATGGTGTCCAAAGCCTCTGCACAGGTTCTGTCCTCACGAAGAGCGATATACTCTGTGGTCATGATACCGCCTGCACTGTCGTCAGGATACTGAAGGAGGGTATGAATGATCTTTCGATCACCGGACTTCATACGGTTAAGAAGTCTCTTACGACGGGCGATCTCCATCTCCCCAAGGATATCAACGATATCATCCTTAGACATGTCTTCGAACATTTCAAGGAGGGTATCATCCGGAAGGTGATCTCCGATACGCTGACGTGTTTCATCGTCAGCCTCCTCCATGATCTCGGTCAGCTGTTCGGTATTAAGGAGTTCCGGGAGCTTTTCAATGTCTTCGTCATCGAGATCATCAATCTCTTCAACGAAGTCCGCCGGCTGCATGTCTTCATAGTATTCACTGATGTCCTGTTTGTTACCTTCATCAATGAGATCTTCGAGTTCATCCTCGTCCTCGTCTTCAGCAGCTGTTTCATCGAAATCGTCGGAATCAGTATGGATAAGATTACGGTCTTCATTATCCTTTTTGTTTTCGTCGGGAATGGATTCAATAAGATCAGTGAGGTTTGGCTTTGACTCTTCTGGAAACTCCGGTTCCTGATCCTCCTCCATAGCTTCTGCCTGAGCTTTCAGAAAGGCCCTTCTGCTTGCTATAGCTGCTTCATCATTTGCTACAGGAATCTCTGCATCTTTGGTTTTTCGGTCCTGAACAAGCTCTGTATCCTGGTTTTTCAGTTTGTCCATAATGCACCTCCTGTAGTTTTAGAATCATATCCGCGAAATTTAATTTTAGTTTAAAAAACCGATTTGAGCAACTTGTTTTAATTAAAAAAACTAATTGTAAATCATTGCAATACGTAGACCAGAGCCGGAGGGCATCCATTTATATGCGTTGAGCTACGGCGTTGATAAATCATAATAGGCCCCCTTAGAACCACTTGGATTCCTTTTTCCTTAGCCCCCTCGCCAAGTCAGAGTTTTCATAAGAGAAAATCTCTGACATTGGCGAGGGCCTAGTGGTTCTTAGGGGGCCTGTTATAGATTTATCCGCCGTAGCGACTCGCATATAAATGGATGCCCTCCGGCTCTTTGTTAGATACGTCCATTGTATACAGCATTTTTTTGTATTTTTTGTTAAAATCGTCACAATATTGTTAAAAATTTATTGTTAACTCGATGCAAAATGATTATAATTAGGACGTTGTGATAGGGAATTAAGTATGGAGGCTTAAAGACCATAAACTATTGCAAATTCGATAAAAACGTGTGGAGGAGATCATGTACGAAATAACCAAAGTTGAGCACTTAGTTGATAAGGACTGGCTCATGGTCGTAAAGGCACCTTTTGTTGCAAAGAAATGCGAACCCGGTCAGTTTTTGATTGTTAAGCTCGGTGAGCTTGGCGAGAGAATTCCATTAACCATTGCAGACTACGATAGAAAAGAAGGAACAATCACTATCGTATTCCAGGTAGTTGGTGCATCTACAGAGAAGATGAGCCATCTTAAGGCAGGTGACTGCTTCACAGACGTTGTGGGACCTCTCGGAAAGCCATCAGAGATGATAGATACCCCGATAGACGAGCTTAAGAAGAAGTCTATCATATTCATAGCCGGCGGTGTTGGAGCAGCTCCTGTATATCCTCAGGTTAAGTGGCTTCATGAGCATGGCGTAGAGGCAGATGTAATCCTCGGTGCAAGAAATAAGGACCTTCTTATCATGGAGGATGATCTTCGCAAGGTAGCTGCCAATGTTTACGTATGTACAGATGATGGTTCATACGGTGATAAGGGTGTCGTTACCGATATTCTTAAGAAGCTTGTTAATGAGCAGGGCAAGAAGTACACACAGTGTATAGCTATCGGACCTGTTATCATGATGAAGTTTGCGTGCCTTACAACAAAGGATCTTGGAATCCCGACTATCGTTTCCATGAACCCTATCATGATCGATGGTACCGGCATGTGCGGTGCCTGCAGACTTATCGTAGGTGATGAAGTTAAGTTCGCATGTGTTGACGGACCTGAGTTTGACGGTCATCTTGTTAACTTTGACCTTGCTATGAAGCGTCAGAGACAGTACATGGATGAAGAAGGCAGAGCTATGCTGGCATTACAGGAGGGTTCAACACACTCCGGCGGCTGCGAAGCAGATAAATAATCGGGGAGGCACAAAATGAACAATTCTATGACAAGAGTTCCTGTTCGTGAGCAGGAGCCAAAGGTAAGAGCAACAAACTTTGACGAAGTATGTCTTGGATATAATGATGAGGAAGCTAAGCTTGAGGCTGAAAGATGCTTAAATTGTAAGAATCCTCTCTGCATGAAGGGATGCCCTGTTTCTATCCATATTCCTGATTTTATCACTAAGGTTAAAGAGGGAGATATCGCAGGTGCTGCCGATGTTATCGCATTATCTTCTGCACTTCCTGCAGTTTGCGGACGTGTATGTCCTCAGGAAACACAGTGCGAGGGCAAGTGTGTAAGAGGTATCAAGGGTGAGCCTGTTTCCATCGGTAAGCTTGAGAGATATGTTGCCGACTGGGCAAGAGAGCATGATTATGTAGCTGCAAAACCGGGTGAGCCAAACGGCAAGAAGGTTGCAGTTATCGGTTCAGGTCCTGCAGGTCTTACCTGTGCGGGAGACCTTGCTAAGCTTGGATATGATGTTACTATCTTTGAAGCATTCCATCAGGCCGGAGGAGTTCTGGTTTACGGTATCCCTGAGTTCCGTCTTCCAAAGGATCGTGTAGTTCGTCCTGAGATCGAGAACGTTAAGAAACTCGGTGTTAAGATCGATACCAATGTTATCGTTGGACGTTCTATCACAATTGATGAGCTTCTTAATGAGGAAGGCTTCGATGCAGTATTTATCGGATCAGGTGCCGGACTTCCTAAGTTCATGAACATTCCGGGTGAGACTGCAAACGGAGTATATTCAGCAAACGAGTTCCTTACACGTAACAACCTTATGAAGGCATTCCTTAAGGAAGCTGATACACCTATCAAGGTTGGCAAGAAGGTTGTAGTTGTAGGTGGCGGAAACGTAGCAATGGACGCTGCAAGAACAGCACTTCGTCTCGGAGCTGAGGTTCATGTAGTTTACAGACGTTCAGAAGAAGAGCTTCCTGCAAGAGTGGAAGAGGTTCATCACGCTAAGGAAGAGGGAATCATCTTTGATCTTCTCCAGAATCCTGTTGAGATCTATGCTGATGAGAATGACTGGGTTAAGGGCGTAAAGATCCAGAGAATGCAGCTTGGAGAGCCAGATGCATCAGGACGTAGAAGACCTGAGGCTATTCCGGGTGATGTATATGATCTTGATTGTGATATGGTTATCATGTCCCTCGGAACATCACCTAACCCTCTTATCAAGCAGACAACAGAGGGTCTTGATACAAACAAGCATGGTTGTATCATAGCTAAGGAAGAGAACGGTGAGACTTCCAAGAAGGCTGTATTTGCCGGCGGTGACGCAGTTACCGGTGCCGCAACAGTTATCCTCGCAATGGGCGCAGGAAAGGCTGCTGCAAAGGGAATTGATGATTTCCTTAACGGCAGAAGTTAAAAATCAAAAATAATTCTATAACTAATGAAGAGTGTTATCCGAAGGATAGCACTCTTTTTTGCACTACTGTAAGGAAGTACTTCCTTAAATGCAAGTATCCCCTTTTGCCATGATAAGGCAAAATTTAACAACTATTTTAATATAATGTTATTTTTATTTATATAGTGTCGATGAAGTAAATGTAATAGGTTTGAAATCCCTGTTTAACAGGGTATCAATAAGTGAATCTCAGACCAAAAAATAATTTTGAAAGGAATTGATCATGGACACAAAAGGAAAGAATCTCGGCATTCACGGATTAAAATTCACAGTAATTTTATCTCTTTTTATTTCATGTCTGCTGACTGCATTAGGCGTTGCTTTATTCTCTATAATGGGAACTATAAACAATAACTCTGAACAGTCTGCGGCGTATCGCAATCGTCTTGAGGCGGACGTGATGGAAAAATTAAAGCAGGAGACTGAAATTGCCATCAGTGTCGTAGATCAGATTCACCAAAGAGAGCTTGCAGGTGCGTTTACTGAAGAAGAAGCAAAGGAATATGCTGCGGATCTGGTTCGTAATATGAAGTATGATGATGGCAGCGGCTATTTCTGGGTAGATACTTATGAAGGCGTTAACGTAGTTTTATTAGGAAGAGACACAGAAGGTCAGTCCAGATGGAATTCTGTGGATCCTAACGGAAACTATTTCATTCAGGAAATGATCGCCAATGGTAAAAAGGAAGGCGGCGGATATACAAACCTTATGTTTGCAAAGCCTAACGAGACAGAACCTCTTCCGAAAATCAACTATACCTGTGCTTATGAGCCTTATCAGTGGGTTATAGGAACCGGTGTATGGGTAGATGATCTTGATGAAGCCAGTGCAACATATATGAAGAAGTCTGCAGAGGCTATATCAAGTACCATAAGAAATATGATTATCTTTATCCTTATCTGGTTTGTGATACTTTTCGTTGCTGCCATGGCAATTGGAGGCCAGGTAGTAGGACCTATCCAAAAGGTTACAGCAGTAGCTGAAAGAATAGCTGTTGGCGACCTTGATGTTAAACTTGATATAAAATCCAAGAACGAAGTAGGTGTGCTTGCTGATTCTTTCGGGAAAACCATTGAACAGATTCAGAATTATCAGGGCTATATAGATGAAATATCCAATGCTCTTTCGGAAATTTCCGATGGCAATCTGAGAGTACAGCTTACAAAGCAGTATGTAGGTCAGTTTGCAAAAATCAAGACCAACATGGATAAGCTTATAGACCACCTTAATGCCACATTGGGAGAGATCAATTCAGCAGCGGATAATGTTAATCGTGGTGCAGAGCAGGTATCTTCGGGTGCACAGGCATTGGCACAGGGTGCTACAGAGCAGGCTTCTTCCATTCAGGAGCTTTCGGCTACCATGAATGATATATCCACTAAGGTAAAAGATACAGCAGATATGTCAAAAGCCGCTTTGGATCTTACAAGTTCTGTAAGTGATGATATGAAAACAAGCAATTCCAAGATGGAAGAAATGTCACATGCAATGGAAGAGATCGTTGAAAGATCAAATGAAATTTCAAAGATCATCAAGACTATCGATGACATCGCATTCCAGACCAATATCCTTTCTCTTAATGCCGCTATCGAGGCTGCGAGAGCCGGCCAGGCAGGAAAGGGATTTGCGGTTGTTGCTGATGAGGTAGGAAACCTTGCCAAGAAATCACAGGAGGCAGCCCAGAATACAGCAGCTCTGATCGAACAGACTATTGAGGCTGTACAGAAGGGTGGAGAGATTACTGCTCAGACTGCTGATTCAATCACCTCAGTATCCAAGGGTGCAAAGAAGATTACAGATCTTGTTGATCAGATTTCTGTTGCATCGGAAGAGCAGGCTGATGGCATCAGACAGATCACACTTGGAATCGATCAGATTTCATCAG
The DNA here is from genome assembly GCF_000701645.1 of Oribacterium sp. FC2011. Classification (NCBI taxonomy): domain Bacteria; kingdom Bacillati; phylum Bacillota; class Clostridia; order Lachnospirales; family Lachnospiraceae; genus Oribacterium; species Oribacterium sp. FC2011. The sequence continues at coordinate 86,246 of NZ_JNJM01000006.1, read as the reverse complement.
TTGTTCAGACCAATGCAGCAACTGCCGAACAGAGTGCTGCTGCAAGTGAAGAAATGACCAGAATGGCTAAGAGCCTTAGTAATGAGGTTAACAAGTTTACGCTTGCATAATAATGAAGTAATAATTCAGCCGGGACCTGTGTCCCGGCTGTTTTTGTAGTTAATATTGACTAACATATAATAACAGTAAGATAATTTCATGACTAAAGCATTAACGAGAGTTAATAACGATCTAAGGAGTAATAATGTTTTTAACACCGGGATTTATTATAAATGGAATTATTTTGGGAATAGGACTTGCCATGGATGCATTTTCTGTCTCCATGGCCAATGGTCTTAAAGATCCACACATGAAGATCAATAAAATGTGCAGTATAGCAGGCTGTTTTGCTTTTTTTCAATGGTTCATGCCAATGATCGGATGGATCTGTGTTCATACAGTTGTATTATATTTTAAATCCTTTCAGGCTTTCATACCATGGATTGCTCTTATTCTTCTTTCCTACATCGGGGGAAACATGATCTATGAAAGTATCCTGGAAGGTAAAATGTCTTCTGAAGAAGAAAATACAGCTGAAGAAGATTCGATACTATCTTCAAGCACGCTTGTCATGCAGGGCATAGCCACCTCCATCGATGCTCTGTCGGTTGGCTTCACAATTTCAGAGTACCATCTCCATGAAGCTTTTGTTACATCCCTGATAATTGCTGTTACAACTTTTATCATATGTATCGCCGGTCTCAAGATAGGAAGAACAGCAGGAGCTTTCCTTAAGAGCAAAGCCGGTATCCTGGGAGGAGTGATACTTATAGGTATCGGATTAGAGATTTTCATAACTAATTTCTTTTAGTTTGTAATATAGCTGTTAAATTGATATGATAATATTGTCATAAAAAACAGAGTTTCTGACTTTTTTATTTCGTTGATCGGAGAACATTATGGCAATATCAGAAAATTTTGCAACAAATGATAAAAGAAGAGTACCCATAAAAGAAGGCACAGACAGTCTTCCTATTCTCTGTTATGAAGATAACCTTGAACAGATAGAGATACCCTGGCATTGGCAGAATGCTTTTGAAATAGGCGTAGTGATGTCCGGAGAGGCTGTAATCGGCGTGGAGGCTGAACGGTTTCCTTTAAGTAAAGGCCATGGCTATTTCATTAATGCCGGAGCATTAAACACCTGCATCCATAATCCGGATCACACGGGTGAATGCAGCATTCGTTCGATTGTATTTTCACCGACGCTTGTGGGTGATCCGAATGATGGCCTGTTCTATGATAACTATGCAGCGCCCATCATAACAAACAATGCGTTAAAGGGTTTTGCCCTTAATAAGGATGAGGCCTGGCAGAAGGAGATATTACGTCTCGCAGATAATTGCTGGACCAGCTGCCTTGAATGTGAAGAGGCCATCGAATCCGGAGTCAGAGACATTGTGTCCCAGATGATCTTTCTTCTGTCATCACACTGTGATTCCGAGACGAGAGCGGTGTCCCCTAAAGATATGAGAGACTCGGATCGCATAAAAATGATGCTTGACTATATCGATCATCATTACAAAGAGGATATTAATATTTCTGTATTATCAGAAAATGCTGAGATCAGTGAATCTGAGACCATGAGATGTTTTCACAATATGCTCGGAACCACTCCCATTCAGTACCTGAAGAACTATAGAATTAGAAAAGCCGCTGAACTTCTCAGAATTTCAGAAGAGAAAATAGTAGACATTGCGATAGACTGTGGTTTTCAGGATATGAGTTATTTTGCAAAAACCTTTAGGGAGGCAAAGGGAATAACACCTACTGACTTCAGGGATAAGTATAAAACGAAGGTTTGATCAGTCATGGAATCAAAGACAGCTGCGTATCTAACTATATATACAAATCTAAGGCAACAGATTATAAATGGTGATTTCAAGAACGGAGACAAGCTTCCTTCAAAAAGGGTGTTTGCAGAAGCTGCCGGGACCAGTGTCATAACCGTGGAGCACGCCTATGATCTCCTTCAGGATGAAGGCTACATTGAAGCAATTCAAAGGCGTGGTTATTTTGTTATCTATACTTCAGAAGATTCTTTTCCTGTCGGTGAAGAAGCGGATATAGGTATTTCCGAAGATGGCGCTGTTACAGACAAGTATGAGGAAAGCATTGAAACCTTTTCCTTTCCCGGATTTGCAAGAACAGTCAGACATGTTTTATCAGCCTACGCAGAAAGAATTCTGGAAAAGTCTCCTAATGAAGGTTCTTTGATGTTGAGAGAAAGCATTAGCCGATATATAAAAAGAAGCAGAGGGATACATGTAGACAGCGATCAGGTTATAGTCGGAGCAGGAGCCGAATATCTTTATGGGTTGATCGTTCAAATGCTGGGCAGGGATAAGCTCTATGGAGTGGAAGATCCTTCTTACGAAAAGATCAGAAGGATTTATGAAGCAAATGGAGCCGCTTATGATCTTTTGAAGCTGGGTTCAAGAGGGATACATACCAGTGAACTAAAGAGAACTTCAGCTCAGGTGCTCCATGTCACTCCCTTTGACAGCTACCCAAGCGGAGTTACAGCTGCGGCCGGAAAAAGACAGGAGTACATAGCCTGGGCAAAAAACAGAGGTGCCATCATAGTGGAAGACGACTATGCGTCGGAATTCTCAACTTCCACAAAATCCGAGGATACGCTGTTTTCCCTGGAGCCACTTCGTACAGTCATCTATATAAACACCTTTACCAAAACCATTTCACCATCTATCCGAATAGGCTACATGCTGCTCCCAAAGGAGCTTTCCTCGGAACTGAAAAGCAGAATCTCTTTTTATTCCTGCACAGTGCCAACCTTCGATCAGTATGTCCTTGCGGAATTCCTGAACAGCGGTGACTTCGAACGCCACATAAATCGCGTCAGAAGAAAGCGCAGACAGGCGAATAAAGTGATATAATATTAGAAAAAGGGAGGGAAATCATGGGATTATTTAAGAATTTAAAGGCGACGCACTTCTTCTGGACCGTAAGCAGCGAATTCATACATTTACTGACCATCGCCGGTCTCATCTGTGCAGTAGACCAGATGGTAAAAAGCGCCATCGATACAGAACCTGAGAGCAATTTTCCCCGGGAAATGCCACACACCAAGGGCTACGTTAAAATCATGCGTGCCCATAATCCGGGATTTTCAAGAGGACACCTTGGAAAATATCCGGAACTTGTAAAGACGCTTTCTGTAGCAGCCGTAGGATTCCTTGCAGGTGGTCTGCAATACCTTACAAATTATTATCCGGGAAAATATAAATTAAGAAAGCTTGGCATGGCCGTCGTGATCGGAGGCGCCCTGTCCAATGTCCTCGACCGCATCGTAAACGGCAAAGTCACAGATTATCTGAACATCAGAGTTAATGGACTAAAATCTCTGATCGTTAACATCGGCGACATCGCCATTTACGTGGGAGGAATAATTTATACAATAGCGGCTCTCTTCGGAGAAGAATAGTAATCTTTGAGCACTTAAAGGCAGGAGCCGGAGCGCATCTGTTGAGAGTCGTTGAGCCGTGTCGTGAAAAATCAAAATTCAAGTGCCATCGGGGACGGTTCTCGCCTATGAGAACCGTCTCCGATGGCACTTGTCAGTTTTCCCCTGGTTTGTTATAATATCGTTTGCTGTTTAAAAGGTCAGGGGCGTACTATGCCTTTTTGACCCCAGTAAATTTTTATAGTAAAAGGAAGATATTCCAATGAACAACAAGCTTAAAGCAGCTCTTGGTCTGCTCCTGATACTGGCTATAACAGCCGGTTTCTGTTTCCTGGGAGTGAATGGCGCAAGAGACATTAAACTCGGTCTCGATCTGAATGGCGGTGTATCCATAACCTATCAGACCGTTGAACCAAATCCAACTGCGGAACAGATGTCCGACACTATTTACAAGCTTCAGCTGAAGGCCCAGGGCTACTCAACAGAAGCTCAGGTTTATCAGGAAGGCTCGAATCGTATCAACATTGACATTCCCGGTGCAACAGATGCCAATGAAATCCTTGCTGAGCTCGGTGAGCCTGGTACACTTCAGTTTGCCGACATTCAGGGCAATGTACTTCTTACCGGTGATGATGTTAAGAATGCTTCAGCCGGAATGACAAACAACAATGGTACAAATGAGTATATCATTCAGCTCACATTTACAGATGAAGGTGCCAAGAAGTTCGCCGATGCAACAGCCAACAATGTAGGCAATCCGCTGTTTATCATTTATAACGACAATGTTATTTCAGCTCCTACAGTTCAGGAGGCAATCTCCGGAGGACAGGCTTCAATCACCGGTATTTCAGATTATGATGAAGCTACAAGGATCGCATCTACAATCCGTATCGGTGCCCTTCCTTTACAGCTTACAGAGCTCCGTTCCAATGTTATCGGTGCTACCCTCGGACAGGAAGCTATTTCAACATCCATAAAGGCAGGTATCATAGGACTTGGTCTTGTAATGCTTTTCATGATCATTTTCTATCTCCTTCCGGGATTCACAGCTTCTCTTGCCCTTATCATGTATACAGGACTTGAGCTTGTTATATTACAGGCATTTGAAGTAACCCTTACACTTCCGGGTATCGCAGGTATCATCCTTTCCATAGGTATGGCGGTTGATGCCAATGTCATCATTTTCACACGTATCAAGGAAGAGCTTGGCCTCGGAAACAGTGTTGAGAATGCCATCAAAGCAGGTTACAGCAAAGCCCTTTCAGCTATTCTTGATGGAAATATCACAACACTTATCGCAGCAGCTGTGCTTTACTTAAGAGGTTCAGGTACCGTTAAGGGCTTTGCTTCAACACTGGCCATCGGTATCGTTATCTCACTTATTACAGCACTTTTTGTAACACGAAGCCTCCTTTGGACTTTTGTACAGTTTGGAGCTACAAATCCTAAGCTTTACGGTGTACGTAAGGATATCAAGATCATTGATTTTATCAAGTTCCGTAAGAAAGCTTATACAGCTTCAGCAGTTGTTATCCTTGCAGGTTTCATATTCCTTGGTATGAACAAGGCAAGTATCGGAAATCTTTTCAACTATGATCTTGATTTCCAGGGTGGTTCTTCAACAAATGTAACCTTTAACGAGGACCTTTCACTTGAAGATGTGGATGCAAAGGTTTCTCCTATATTCAAGGAAGTAACAGGTGGCGATGCTTCAGTTCAGGCTTCAAAGGTAGCCGGTACAAACGAAGTAATCATCAAGACAAGAACTCTCACAACAGAAGAGAGGAAAGACCTTTACCAGAAGCTGGTTGACGAATTCTCTGTTGATGAATCAAAGATCACAACAGAAAACATTTCAGGTGCTGTTTCAAATGAAATGAAGGCTGATGCGGTTTGGGCATTTATCATTGCCATCATCTGCATGCTCATCTATATCTGGATCAGATTCAAGGATATCAGATTTGCTTCAGCTTCCGTTCTTGCCCTTACACATGACGTACTTGTGACCGTAGCATTCTATGCAGGTCTTAAGTGGGCAGTTGGATCAACCTTTATTGCATGTATCCTCACTATCGTTGGTTATTCCATCAATGCAACCATCGTTGTATTTGACCGTATCCGTGAGAATCTTGCAGATCCTGAAAAGAGAAAAGATAAGGCAGACTGTGTAAATACAGCTATTTCACAGACACTTACACGTTCCATCAATACTTCACTTACAACCTTTATCATGGTAATTGTGCTCTTTATATTCGGAGTTTCTTCAATCCGTGATTTCACAATGCCTCTTATGGTTGGTATCGTAGCCGGTGCATGGTCCTCAATAACAATTGCAGGTCCGCTCTGGTTTGACCTTACAAATCGTGCCATGAAGAAGCAGGCTGAGAAAGCCGCAGCAGAGAAGGCTGCAAAGCTTGAAGCAAAGGCTGCAAAGAAGAAATCAAAGCAAAATTGATCACTTAAGGCACAAGTCTTGACGGAATTGGAATATTCTTATAAATTAGAGACCGACTCATGCGAGTCGGTCTTTTTGTATATTGAGGGGTAAGGAAGTCTGCATACAGGATTATTGGCACACAATAAAGATAGATAAGCCACACCCGTTCGATATCATGTTAGTGGCGCCGGGCTGCTTTCCCGGAGTGCTTTTTTTAGAACTAAGAAATTGAGGTTCAAAAATGAAATACGAAATCATTAAAACCAGCGGCCGTGCAAAGTCGGCGCATATGGAAACCGTACATGGGTCTATAGAAACTCCGGTTTTCATGAATGTAGGTACAGTTGCGGCAATAAAGGGTGGAGTATCTACAGACGATCTTCATACCATCGGTACCCAGGTAGAACTTTCCAACACCTATCATCTTCATGTACGTACCGGAGATGACCTGATTAAAAAGTTCGGCGGTCTTCACAAGTTCATGAAATGGGATCGCCCCATACTTACAGACTCCGGTGGATTCCAGGTTTTTTCCCTTGCGGGAACCGGCAGAAAGATTAAGGAAGAGGGCGTATATTTCCAAAGTCATATAGATGGCCGAAAAATATTCATGGGTCCTGAAGAATCCATGCAGATCCAGTCAAATCTCGGATCAACCATTGCTATGGCATTTGATGAGTGCCCGCCTGCTCTTGCAGACAGAGAATACATCCTTCCATCAGTTGAAAGAACCACCAGATGGCTGGAAAGATGTAAGAAAGAAATGGCAAGACTGAATTCTCTGCCTGATACAGTGAATAAGGAGCAGCTTCTTTTCGGTATAAATCAGGGCGGTATAATCGATGACATTCGCATACAGCATGCAGATATCATCAGTAAGATGGATATGGATGGTTATGCGGTTGGAGGCCTGGCAGTCGGTGAGACTCACGAGCAGATGTATCACATCCTTGATATCGTAGTACCACATCTCCCGAAGGAAAAGCCTACATACCTTATGGGCGTAGGTACACCAGCCAATATCATTGAAGCGGTGGACAGAGGCATTGACTTCTTTGACTGTGTATATCCTTCAAGAAACGGTCGTCACGGTCATGTATATACACATAAGGGAAAGATGAATCTTTTCAATCAGAAATATGAGCTTGATGAAAGACCTATAGAGGAGGGCTGCAAATGTCCTGTCTGCGCAGGTCTTAAGAAAGAAGACGGCTCTTACACAGGCGGCTACAGCAGAGCTTACATCCGCCACCTTCTGAAGGCTAAAGAGATGCTTGGCATGCGTATGTGCGTACTTCATAATCTGTATTTCTACAATCATCTCACTGAAGAGATCCGCGGCGCCATCAGAGGTGACAACTGGACAGAGTGGAAAGAGGATGCTATCCATAAGCTCGGAACCTACGACAGAGGGGAAGAGTAATAAATGATACGGAGCCTGAGGGCATCCATTTTAAACCTAGGCGCTTCGTCGGAAAAATCTAAAATCAGACCCCTAAGATAAAGAAAGAATCCTTACGGATTCTTTTGAACCGCTCAAAGCCGCGCGGCTCCCACGATTAAAAAACAAATCGTGGGCAGATCCACTAGGCCCTCGCCAATGTCAGATATTTTCTTTATGAAAAATCTGACTTGGCGAGGGGGCTAAGGAAAATGGAACCAAGTGGTTCTAAGGGGTCTGATTTTGATTTTTCTCAACTCAGCTCAACGGTTTAAAATGAATGACCTAAGGCTCCTGATAGTACGTTTATTCCTCTTTTGAAGAGGACGCAAATTATTTTGATCTTGAACTCTGGTTGGCGAGCCAGATGTACCAAAGGCCTTCCAAAAGCAGGTTTTCGTCGAGTATCATTTTATGTCTTGTGTATTTGATGATTTTTGGGGCTATTCCTCCGGTTGCAATGATGGTTGGCGAAGAATCACCGATCTCTTCTATGAATCTGTCAATGATTCCGTCGATAGCTCCTGCTGTGCCGTAGATTATACCTGCCTTCATGGCATCATTTGTCTGTGTGCATATAAGCTTTTTTGGCGGTGTCAGGTCAATGGAAGGTAAAAGAGAGGTTTCTCTGGAAAGAGCATTCATTGATAATGTCACTCCCGGCATGAATACACCTCCTGTATATGTCCCTTCTTTATCGATGACAGTTACGGTGGTTGCTGTTCCCAGGTTAACTATAATTGCAGGAAGCTTGTATAGATTTTTGGCAGCTGAAGCAGCAGAAACCAGATCTGAGCCTATGGTTCCGGGATCATCTATCTTTAAACGTACTCCCGATTTTACTCCGGCACCAACTATCACGGCATTTTTCCCCGTCACTACTTTAAGTGCATCCGAAAGCACCTCTCTCAATGGAGGGACCACGCAGGAAATGATGACTCCGTCTATTTTTTTCTCTTTCAGGTTGGTAAGACATAATATGCGGTCAATGTCCGAAGCATATTCAAAAAGTGTTTTGTTTTGATTTGTTTCCAGTCGAACCACAGGATCCAGAACTTTTCCGTTATCCACGCAACCTATTTTTGTATGGGAATTCCCACAATCCACAGCCAGAATCATAATTCCTCCTAAGAGCTAAAGACAGCACTTGTAAAACTTAATGTCTTTGCTTTGAAACACCATTTCGGGCAGGGTCGGATATTTCTTTACCTGACAGGATAACTTATGGTGTTATAAAGTAATATACATCATTACCTGTATCATTGCAAAAAATAAAAATTATACAATAAAATGATTTTTGTAAGATTTAAAGGGCATAATATCCTTTGATTGCGTCAAAAAATTATGTTATCATGACATTAGCATTATATCGAAAAGGTTTTAATATCCTTTTTCGATGATTTTGAACGTAAACATTAACCGAAGCTGCATCTGTATAGCAGCTTTGAATCGAGGATATAATGGCAGCATTACTTTATGAGTCCATAAACAGTCAGGAGGAAAAGCTTGACGTTGGTCTGGATTGGCATGACGAACCGGAAATAATATATTTTAAAAACGGGCATTATAAGCTTATGCTCAACCTGAAGGAGTATGACATCACTGATGAATGCTTCTGCATCGTGAATTCAGGGGTTATCCGTAAGCTTGAATCACTTGATGAAAAGGGCGTGGAATATTCGATCCGTATAAAGCTTGAGGACCTATGCTTTAAAAATGACAGTGACCCTGTTAATCAGGCTCTTATATATCCGCTTCTAAAGGGCAGCATCAGGTTCAATGAATTCATTACCGTATCCGATTTTGGTTTTCTTCAGGTGCTTAGATCCTTTAATGATATGGTGAGAAGGTATCGTGAGTTCGGAAAAAAGAGCAATACCAACAGTGTGAGTGTACGTAAATATGAGCTTGATTCTGTGGCAGATCAGCTTATGATAAAGGCAGATCTTTTGCATGTGATAGCCCTTATTTATTCTTTCGGTATGATAGAAGACAAAGAAGTTACCGATACCGAAAAGCAGGTTAAGGCCATTAAGGATTCAATCATATTCATAAGAGAACACTATAAAGAGAAGCTATATATACGTAATTTATCGGAGCTTACGGGACTTAACGAACAGTACTTTATAAGATTTTTTGGAAGTGTTACAGGAGTTTCACCTCTTGATTATATCAACAGATATCGTGTTGAGCAGGCAGCCAGACTTCTCAAAGACACAGATACTCATGTCTATGAGATTGCCGAAGAGTGCGGCTTCCATAATATCGGTAATTTTATAAAGATATTCCGATCCGTAACCGGAGAAACACCGCATAAATTCCGTAAACGGTTTGGCAAGGAGGATTGACCATAACATGACATTTTATTACCCGGCTAAATTATATAAAAAACCGGAAGGAGGATATCGCGTAGAATATTTTGATCTCGACCAGTGCTTCGGCGACGGAGCCACAGAAGATGAAGCCCTTGCAGATGCCAGAGCCAATGCCATCGACTGGATCCAGCTCGAGCTCGCCGACACCAACGACCTCCCGGAAGTCACACACAAAGACGATGTAAACCTTACTCCCGAAGAACGATTCGTTGAGATGATGATCATCATGCCACGTGAGGGTTGGGATGAGTGAGGAGTTTTTCATCAGAAAAACTCCGAGCGATATGGCCAGAGCGAAGCTCTGGTCCCGAAGGGATCAGAACCGGTTTTCCTTAAACCGGTTCTGACCTGGCGGAGCGCAGCGGGTACGGCCAACTAAATTACCCTTGCCATACCCTATTCCTTATGTTATATTATCTCAGAACTTGGAAACCACTTTTGGGAGGAATTATGACAACTCTTCTTAAGACCCAAAATATAGATAGAAAAGGCCCACAGGTCCTCGATATTTATATTTTTGATTTTCCGGTTCTTTTATTTATTTTCAAGAAGTTCATAGATTTGTTTCACAGAAGTACCGTTTATGACATGAACGGTTTGTTTAATATTCCAGACTCGACAAATGTTATTTCATTTGTTTGAGGCTGGTATTTTTTTACCTTAAAAACCATATTTCTATGAACATGATAAAAGTCAGGAGATGCAAATGAAGGATGTTGAGTTCAAAATACTGACCAATGAAGCTCTTACTGCGGACATCTTTAAGATGACATTGGACGGTGACACAAGTGATATCACGAGGCCCGGACAATTTGTAGACATTAAAATACCGGGACGTTTTCTCAGAAGACCTATATCGGTATGCGACTGGTCGGAAAACAGACTTACCCTGATCTATAAAGTTGTGGGTGAAGGAACCGAAGATATGAGCTACATGGAACCGGGAGACTACATTAATGTCCTCACGGGTCTGGGAAACGGTTATGACCTCCGGAAGATTCCAAAGAATCCTGTTATAGCAGGCGGCGGAGTCGGAGTTCCGCCAATGTACGCTCTGGCTAAATGCCTTAAACAGATGGGCATCACCCCCTATGTGGCTCTAGGCTTCAACACAAAGTCCGATGTCTTCTACGAGGCTGAGTTCAAGGCATTGGGCGTACCTGTAAATATAGCAACAGTAGACGGCAGTTATGGCGCCAAGGGCTTCGTCACAGACATCATCGGAGACCATGACTATGCGCTTTGCTGCGGACCTGAGCCAATGCTGAAGGCAGTTTACAGCGTGGTTAAGGACGGACAGTTCAGCTTTGAGTCCAGGATGGGCTGCGGCTTCGGAGCCTGCATGGGCTGCAGTAAAAAGACAAAGAACGGATATAAACGTGTCTGCAAGGATGGACCGATATTCATGATGGAGGAGATTGCATGGTAGATTTAACGACGGAACTTTCCGGAATCAAACTCAGTAACCCCGTGATCCCGGCATCCGGAACCTTCGGGTTCGGAAAAGAGTATTGGGATCTTTACGACCTTGACATATTGGGATCCATTTCCTTCAAGGGCACAACAGTTGACGAACGATACGGCAACGAGCTCCCCCGTATAGCCGAGTGCTACCAGGGCATGATCAACTCCGTAGGGCTTCAGAATCCGGGCATGGAGGAAGTCATCAAGTATGAAATCCCCGAGCTTGCGAAGCATTTCCATAAACCCCTCATAGCCAACATTTCCGGCTTCAGCGTTCCTGAATACGTAAAGCTTGCAGAGGCCATGAGCGAGGTGCCTGAGGTAGGTATCCTTGAGGTTAATGTATCCTGCCCCAATGTTCACGGCGGAGGAATGGCCTTCGGAACCAGCAGTGATAATGTTGCGGAAGTCACAAGAGAAGTTAAAAAGGTATCAAAAAAGCCCGTCTACATTAAGCTTAGTCCCAATGTTACGGATATTGTTTCCATCGCAAAAGCGGCAGAGGATGCGGGAGCAGACGGACTTGCACTTATCAATACGCTTCTTGGAATGAGAATAGATATCAAACGCCGTGAGCCGGTGATACACAACAAGATGGGAGGATTCTCGGGACCGGCTATCTTCCCTGTGGCAGTAAGAATGGTTTACCAGGTAAGTAAGGCCGTAAACATTCCCGTTATCGGAATGGGAGGCGTTTCAAACGCAAAGGATGTTGTTGAAATGATGATGGCCGGAGCCAGTGCGGTAGAAGTTGGTGCCGCAAATCTGGTGGATCCCTTTGCATGTCAGAAGATCATCGAGGAGCTTCCGGAGCTACTGGAGGAACTGAAGATAGAGAAATTAAGTGACATCATCGGATGCGTGGAATAGAAAAGGAGAAAAAATGGGAAAAGATGTGATCATCGCGCTGGATTTTCCAAGTGCAGAAAAGACTTATGAGTTTCTTGATAAATTCACAGGAAGAAAGCCCTTTGTAAAAATCGGAATGGAGCTTTTTTACGCAGAGGGACCAAGTATAGTAAAGGAAATCAAAAACAGAGGCCACAAGATCTTCCTGGATCTGAAGCTTCACGACATTCCAAATACAGTAAAGGGCGGCATGCAGTCACTTCGCGACCTTGGCGTAGATATGACCAATGTTCATGCAAGCGGAGGCATCAAAATGATGCAGGCTGCGGTTGAAGGACTTACCAGAGAGGATGGCACAAGACCTCTTCTCATTGCTGTTACACAGCTTACATCAACCTCCCAGGAGACCATGACAAACGAGCTTCTCATAGATCAGCCCATAAAGGATGTGGTTGTAAAGTATGCCGAAAATGCAAAAGCCGCAGGACTGGACGGTGTAGTATGTTCACCTCTTGAAGCAGGAAGCATTCACGAAACATTAGGCGACAGCTTCATGACAGTAACTCCGGGCATCAGATTTGCAGGAGACGCAGTGGGTGACCAGTCAAGAGTTACTACACCTGCGAAGGCAAAGGAGATTGGTTCCGATTATATCGTAGTTGGAAGATCCATTACCGCAGCGGCTGATCCCGTTGAAGCATACGAGAGAGCAATGAAGGATTTCGTCGGCTGAAACATCAAAGACACTCATCTGGCAGTGAGAATTGTCAGAAGTTCATAAAGGAGAGAATAACATGGCAACTAAAGAAGAAATCGCAAAGGGACTTTTATCCATCAAGGCAGTATTTTTAAAGCCGGATGATCCGTTTACCTGGGCATCAGGAATTAAATCCCCGATCTACTGTGACAACAGACTGGTACTCAGCTACCCTGAGGTACGTACACTCATAGAGCACGCCATCGCAGACAAGGTAAAAGAGCTCTATCCAGAGGCCGAAGCCCTTGAGGGAACAAGCACCGCCGGAATCGCACATGCTGCCATCGCCGCAGACATCCTCGGACTTCCCATGGGCTATGTAAGAGGCTCCGCAAAAGACCACGGCCGCAAGAATCAGATCGAAGGCCGTCTCGAAAAAGGAGAAAAAGTAGTCGTTATCGAAGATCTCATTTCCACCGGCGGCTCTGTACTTGACTGCGTAAATCCCCTTCGTGAAGCAGGTGCCGACGTCCTCGGAATCATCTCCATTTTCACCTACGGCATGCAGAAAGGCATCGACCGCCTCAAAGAAGCAAACATCGAAAACACCTCCCTCTGCGACCTCGACACCCTCGTTAAAGTTGCAGTCCAGGAGAATTATATAAAGCCTGAAGATGAAGCGCGACTCTTAAAGTTCCGCGATAACCCCTCAGACGAATCATGGAGATATTAAATTTTTAAGAAATGTAGGGAAATACAAGGGATGGGTGCCTAGGCTTGCGAGTTGAAAGAACAGACTGCTTGGAATGTACGTACACGACACACGTAAGTGTGATCGGGTGCGAACATTCCAAGCAGGATGTACTTTCAATCTCGTGGGCCGGCGCACATGCCTTGTATTTCCCGGCCGGTATACCAACACTTGTCAGAAGGAGATAAAATCATGCAACCAACCCCCAGAAGCATTATAAACATTCTGGACCTCACCGTTGAGGAAATCGATCATCTCATGGACCTTGCCGATGATATCGAGAAGAATCCGGAAAAATATCAGGACAAATGCGCCCACAAGCAGTTAGCAACACTCTTTTACGAGCCATCCACCAGAACCCGACTGAGCTTTGAGTCTGCTATGCTGGCTCTTGGCGGACAGATCCTCGGTTTTGCGGGAGCTTCAAGCTCCAGCGCCGCAAAAGGCGAGTCCGTAGCCGACACAATCTCCGTAATGTCAAACTATGTAGACATTATGGTAATGCGTCACCCCAAGGAGGGTGCTCCGGTGGTTGCCTCCATGCATACCACAGTGCCCTTCATAAATGCCGGTGACGGTGGACATTTCCATCCGACACAGACTCTTGCGGATGTACTTACCATCAGAAGAACCAGAGGCTCCCTCAGCGGCATTACCCTGGGACTCTGCGGTGACCTAAAGTTCGGCCGTACCGTACACTCACTTATCGATGCAATGCTCCGCTATCCAAACAACAAGTACATCCTCATCTCACCGGAAGAGCTTAGAATTCCTGAGTATGAGCTTGATAAACTGAAGGAAGCGGGCGTGGAGTTTGAGGAAACCACCTCACTTGAGGATGCCATACCTAAGCTTGACATACTTTACATGACTCGAGTTCAGAAGGAGCGTTTCTTTAACGAAGAGGATTACCTCCGTTTGAAGGATATATACATTCTGACCCCGGAAAAGCTCAAGAACGCAAAGCCTGACATGGCTATACTTCATCCGCTCCCAAGAGTAAACGAGATTTCAGTGGCTGTGGACAAAGATGAAAGAGCTAAATATTTCTACCAGACCTTATGCGGAAAGCAGATGCGTATGGCTCTGATTTTATTCCTTTTAGGTCTTGATAAGTAAGGAGGCACAGGATGACAGTAGATGGAATTGAAAATGGAATAGTACTTGACCACATTGAAGCCGGAAAGGCAATGCTCGTATACAAATACCTTCATCTTGACAAGCTGGATTCACAGGTGGCTCTCATACAAAACTGCTCCTCCCGTAAAATGGGCAAAAAGGATATCGTGAAAATCTCAGAGGATTTGGACATTGACCTGGATGTACTTGGATATATCGATCCGGGTATAACCGTAAACTACATTAAGAACGGAATAAGGGTAGACAAGAAGACACTTCAGCTTCCCGAAACCCTTACAAATGTTCTAAAGTGCAAGAACCCGAGATGCATCATCTCCGTCGAGCAGGAGCTTCCCCAGGTCTTCAAGATCGTTGACCGCACAAAGGCGCTTTACAGATGTATGTATTGCGATACCATTGTAAGAAGTGAAGAACTGAATTGAATAATTCAAAAATGCTAAAACTCGGCTTTTTTGCCGGGTTTTTTTGAATTTGTTTTGTAGTCGGATTTTATGCAAGTTATAATATGATTCATAAGCTTGATTTCTATATGCCGGAACAGAATCCGGAATGACAATGATGAAATAATCAGGAGAAACTTATGATAAAAGCAGTGGCCTTTGACATTGATAACACAATTTATGATTACAGCGGATGTGAAAAAACCGCACTTACGGAGCTTTGCAGTTTTGCATGTGACAAGTATTCATTAAGCCCTGAAGAATTTAAACAGAGGTTTGATGCAGCAAGAGCTGCCGTAAAAAAATCCTTAGGTGAAAATGTTGCGGCCTCACATAACAGAATTCTATATATGCAGAAATTCCTGGAGGATATGGGACTGAATCCCGCAAAAGGGGCTCTTGAGCTTTATGATGTTTACTGGAACTCCATACTTGATAATATGGAGCTTTTTCCATACGTTCTTCCTCTTATGAAATATCTGAAAGATCATGATATCAGAATCGGCATGCTGACAGATCTCACTGCCCATATACAGCACAGAAAGATAGCACGTTTAGGACTTGAAGATTATATAGAAGTACTGGTGACCAGTGAGGAAGCCGGGGCTGAAAAGCCTTCACGGTCAGCTTATGATCTTCTTGTGAGTAAGTTCGATGTAGACAGGAAAGACATTCTCATGATAGGCGACAGCCTGAAGAAGGATGTGGAAGGGGCCTTAAATGCAGGACTCAGGGCTCTTCATTACAAAAAGGAATACTCTGATTCCATGGATAAAATGGTGATAGAAATTATAGAAGATGAGTAGTTTCTTTCTCAATCATAAACCCGGAATTTGAAAATAGAATAAGCTTTTACCGTAAAAGGGGTACCGCTGAACTGCGGTACCCCTTTTATATGCTCACATCATTTCTATATAACCGCAATATTGTGCTACAATAAGAGCGTTCCTGTTTTACAGCCTTCAGAAAGAGGTTTTATGTCAAATAACAAAAAATACAAAGGCCTCGTTGCCTTTGATCTGGATCATACATTACTGGATCACAATACCTGGAAGATCACACCTTCCACACTGGAAAGCATTGAGAAGCTCAAGAACAATGATTATCTCGTGATCATCGCCTCGGGCCGTGACATGAAGAACAACATGTCCATCGGATATCTCAGGGAAGTCGACCCTGATGCCCTGGTACATATGAACGGCACCATGGTTGAGGTAAAGGATGATGTTCTCATGGATCGAGTTATGGATAAGGACCTACTCAAGAGGCTTCTCACCTATTGTGACCATGAGAACTTCCCAATAGGATGCAGAATAAACGAAATGGATTACTTCATAAATCACGAAGAGGTTCTGTGGTTCGACAAAAATTACTACGGCATATATCAGGGAAGAAACTTTCGGGATCCCTGGGAGCTTCTGAAACTTCCCGTAAGGTCTCTCGCTTTCTATGGAAGCAGAGAAAAAAGCTTTGTCCTTCAGGATGCATTCCCCGAGCTTAGTGTCATGCTCTTCTCGAAGAATTTCGGCGCCGATGTTGTGGAAGCCGAATACAGTAAAGCCAGAGGCATTGACCGCTTATGCGAGCACTTCGGTATCGATAAAAAAGACACCTTTGCCTTTGGAGACAGCTTGAACGACATCGAGATGCTCAAAATGGTAAATGTCGGTGTTGCCATGGGCAATGCCCAGGATGAGGCAAAGGCCGTTGCGGATTACATCACGGACAGAATTGATGAAGACGGTATAAGGAATGCTTTGGTTCATTTTGGTTTGATATAAAAAAGAACATCAAGTCAAAAATACCGATTGTCGAAGGCATAATCGTTTACCTTCGTAATTGAATCATAAATATCCATCAGCAGGAGTGAATAATATCTCCTGCTAATTCTATGGAACCAATAAACAGAACGGAGAGTTATATGAACGAACAGTTAAAAAATCTAAGAGCTGAAATGGAAAAGTCAGGCGTGGACGTATATCTGATCCCTACCGATGACTTTCATCAAAGTGAATATGTAGGAGACCACTTCCGTGCCATCCACTACCTCTCAGGCTTCACAGGTGAAGGAAATATGGTGGTAACAAAGGACAGCGCTGCCTTATTCACTGACGGAAGATATTTCATACAGGCAGAGAAGGAAATGGAAGGCAGAGACATTAACCTCATGAAGATGGGTCAGCCCGGAGTTCCCACTCTTGATGATTATCTCCTTGAGAAAACCCCCGAGGGTGGTGTACTAGGCTTTGACGGAAGATGCGTGGATTTCAAACACGGTGATTCACTTAAGAAAAAGCTTTTCGCAAAAAATGCTTCCCTCTCCACAGGAGCTGATCTGGTGGGTAATGTCTGGGTCGGAAGACCTGCACTTGCCGCATCAAAGGTATGGATACTTGAAGAAAAATTCACAGGAAAAAGTGCAGATGAAAAGCTCGAGGATCTGAGAACTTTTATGAAGGAGCATAATGCAGATGTTCATATCATCACAAGTCTCGATGACATTGCATGGCTCCTTAACCTGAGAGCTGATGATATCCCCTGCAATCCGGTATTCCTTTCTTACATTATCGTTTATATGGACAATGCTGTCCTTTATGCAAACAAAGCTGACTTTGATGATACTGTAATCAGATATCTTTCAGAGATCAATGTGAGTCTCAAGGACTATGACAGCTTCTATGAGGATGTAAAGACTCTCAGAGACATGACCGTTCTTCTCGAGAAAGGAAAAACCAATTTCGAGACCATTTCGGATCTTCACGACAGCATGAAGATCGCAGAGGAAATGCTTCCTACCTCAAAATGGAAGGCCTGCAAAAATCCGACTGAAATTGAGAATATGAAAAAGGCCCACATCAAGGATGGCGTGGCTATCACAAAGTACCTTTACTTTATGAAGCATGCCTTTGATGAGTCCGGTGCTCTTACAGAGGAGACTCGTGAGATTCTCGGATCCGACGAACTCAATGAGTGGAACAGCGCACTGGTGCTTGAAAACTTCCGTAGAGAGCAGGAGGGCTATATCGAGCCAAGCTTCACCACCATTTCTGCCTATGGTCCCAATGCTGCCCTCCCTCATTATGCGCCAACCGAAACAAGCTTTTCTAAGGTTGAACCAAAGGGACTTTATCTCGTTGATTCCGGCGGACAGTACTATGAAGGAACCACCGATATTACGAGAACCATAGCCATGGGTCCTTTGACGGATGAGGAACGGAAGCATTATACCATGGTACTTGTGGCTCACTTGAGACTCGGGGATGTGAAATTCCTTGAGGGTTCTTCAGGAATAACCCTGGACCTTGCCGCAAGAGAGGTATTCTGGAAGGAAGGTCTCAACTATAACCATGGGACAGGTCATGGCGTAGGCTTCTGTCTCAACGTTCATGAAAGACCCAACGCCATCCGCTATCGCAAGGCTCCCGGAAGAATGGAGGATGTGGCGCTTTCAGAAGGAAACATCACTTCCGATGAACCGGGACTTTACATCGAGGGAAGTCACGGAATAAGAACAGAAAATCTTACCCTGGTAGAAAAATGGAAAACCACTGAGTTCGGCAACTTCTTTAAGTTCAGTTTTATCACCATGGCGCCATATGACCTTGAAGCCATAGATTTTTCCATGATGGAAAAGCATGATATTGAGCTGCTTAATGACTACCACAGAACAGTATATGAAAAGCTTTCGCCTTATTTCGAAGGCAAAGAGCTTAAGTGGCTTAAAGAAGCGACCAGAGAAATCTGAAATAAATGGGTCTGCCCGGTTGTCATAAAATATGACTGACATGATACCCGACTCATTGACCATGGAGCTTCTCTGAATGATGATTTTTAAATATATGTAGGTATTAATGCTGGTGAGTATAACTATGGATTTGTGAGGAAATAAAACAATATGGAAAAAGAATCATTATACTATCAGATTCCTTATGTGAAGGAGTTTGATGCAAAGGTTTTGTCCTGCGTAAAAAGTGAAGATAAATATCTGGTTGAACTGGACGCCCATGGTTTCTATCCTGAAGGCGGAGGTCAGCCTGCAGATAAAGGCGCCATAGGAGATGCAGTTCTGTCGGATGTTCAGGAAGTTACACTAAAGGATCCGTCCACCGGCGAAAAGCTCACAGATGACCGGGGAAACATTAAGGTGAAAATACTTCACACCGTTGACAGACCCCTGACAGAAGGTGAGACCTTTCACTGCGTCATCGACTGGGAAAACCGTATGAGAAATTCCCGTAATCACAGCGGTGAGCACATCGTTTCAGGCCTCGTTCATAAACATTTCGGCTACAACAATGTGGGTTTCCATATGAGTGATGTCATGACCATCGATTTCGACGGTACCCTCACCTTTGAGCAGCTGATGGAGATCGAGAAGGAGGCTAATGCAGTTGTCCTTTCAAATGTACCTGTAAATACCCTCTGGCCAATACCGGAAGAACTTGAGAAGACAGATTTCCGTTCCAAAAAGGAGCTTAAAGGAGACGTACGACTTGTGGATCTGGGAGGAGCAGATCTTTGTGCCTGCTGTGGCACCCACGTCATGACCACCGGTGAAATAGGAGCCATAAAGATTCTGTCTGTACTTGGTCATAAGGGAGGAGTTCGTGTAGAACTTTTCTGCGGAAATGATGCATTATCAGACTATAGAAAAAAGCATGAACAGCTTCTTCAGCTTTCACATATGCTTTCAGTATCTATAGATGAACTGGTGGAAGGCGTACAGCTTGTTTTGGATCAGAGCCGTCAGAAAGATTGGCGAATCGGAGCCATCAATCAGAGATACTACGAAATGAAAGCAGAAACCCTGAAGGATTTTGACGGTGTTCTCACAGATATAGAAGAAGGCATGAATAATGTCGAGCTCCGGAAATGCTGTGACCATTTCATGAAGCACACAGCCTCCAAAGTTGTAGGTGTCTTCGGAAGAAAAGACGATTCCATAGACGCTCAGGATGATAACTGCCAGTGGAATTACGTCATAGGTTCAGCAAACGTAGATGTCAGAAGCAAAGCCAAGGATTTCAATGTACTCACAAACGGCCGCGGCGGCGGACAAAAAGAAATGATCCAGGGCAGCGCCACCTGTTCTGAATCTATCCTTCATAAATCGATGGAAGAATTGTTTTCTTGATAATTCGGTCAAGAATAAACAGGCAGGAGCCAGAGGTCATCCATTTAAACCCGTAAAGCTGAGTCGTGAGAAATCAAAATCTGACCCCTTAGAACCACTTGGTCCCATTTTCCTTAGCACCCTCGCCAAGTCAGATTTTTCATAAAGAAAATATCTGACATTGGCGAGGGCCTAGTGGTTCTTAGGGGTCAGATTTTAGATTTCTCCGACGAAGCGCCTCGGGTTTAAATGGATGACCTCTGGCTCCGTACCAATTATTCCCGCCGGTAATACACACTTCACAAATTTTTCATATATCTGCAACGCTCTCACTCTATTGCGATGCGATTTCAGTGTGTTATAATATCTCCGTATTTTGTAACGTATTGTTATAGTTTCACTCAATAGGAGATAATTATGATCAGAATAGGTTTACTTGGATACGGAAATCTTTCACGCGGAATTGAAAGCGCAATAAAGCGCAATGAGGATGAAGAGCTTGTGGCAGTTTTTACAAGACGTGACCCATCCACTGTAAAAATCAATACACCCGGTGTTAAGGTAGACACCGTTGACAATGTTTTAAATTATAAAGATGAGATCGATGTACTCATGATCTGCGGAGGTTCAGCAACCGATCTTCCTAAGCAGACACCGGAATATGCAAAGTATTTCAATGTCATCGACAGCTTTGATACACACCCGAAGGTTCCTCAGCATTTTGCTGCAGTTGATGAAGCTGCTAAAAAGGCAGGAAAGCTTGCTATGATTTCCTGCGGATGGGATCCGGGAATGTTCTCGATCGCAAGAATCTATGCAGAGTCCATACTTCCTGAAGGTAAGCATTATACTTTCTGGGGCAAGGGCGTTTCCCAGGGACACAGTGATGCAGCACGCCGCGTAGAAGGTGTTAAGGATGCAAGATCCTACACACTTCCTGTAGAAGATGCCATGAATGCTGTAAGAAACGGAGAGCATCCTACATTCACAGCGAGACAGATGCATAAGAGAGAAGTATTTGTAGTTCTTGAAGAGGGTGCAGATAAGGCAAAGGTAGAAGAGACAATTAAGACCATGCCGGATTACTATGCGGATTATGACGTTACCATCCACTTCATCTCAGAGGATGAAATGAAGAAAAATCATGCAGAGCTTCCTCACGGCGGATTTGTTATGAGATCAGGTGTGACAGGTGATGAGGGTCAGCACCACGAGTTCATCGAGTACAGTTTGAAGCTTGATTCAAACCCTGAGTTCACAGGTTCTGTACTTGCAGCTTATGCAAGAGCTGTTGACCGTATGGCAAAGAAGGGTGAGACAGGCTGTATCACAGTATTTGATGTTGCTCCTGCTTATCTCAATCCAAAGACACCTGAAGAGCAGAGACATACCTTGCTCTGATGGGTTTTAGTGTGAAAAATATTTTTCGTCACTAATTGTGCCACCGGTTAAAAGCGGTGGAATGGAGATTTATATGAAATATACAAGAAAAATGTTTTTGATATCTGCCGCTTTAACAGCGGCAGTTTCACTATCTCAGGCTCCTTTGAGTCTGGCTGAAGAAGCTGCAGGTCCATCAGTTTCTTATAACACTGAAACAACCGATACATCTTCATCCTCGGCTTCAAATGGATCCGAGACAGCTTCCGGAAGTGATTCTGTTCAGGCCGCTTTAGAAATGATGAATGAGTCTCAAAGGGCTGCATACTACAAGACTGTTGCTGATTTTTATACAAGTAACGGTATGAATATACCTGCTGATATTAAGGCAGGACTTGAGCAGTACAGCAGTTTCCTTTCGGATCAGAATACAGCAGCGGAAGGAACAGAATCAACGACAGAGACATTTGCATCATCCGCCGGAACCGGAGCTTCTGCCTCAGTAAATGGCACTTATGTTGTCTATAAAACTGACGAGAAAGGTTCTACTCTTTTATTTAAGGCAGATCCTGCAACCGGAGAAGCCGCTGAACTGTATAACGGATGGTATGAAGACTCTGCAGGAGAGAAATACTATTATGAGAAGGGCAAGCTTACTGTTGGCTGGATCATAGATGACGGAAAGTTTTATTATCTCGATCCATCTACCTGCACTCTTACAAAATCTTCCTACGTTGGCAATTTTTATGTCGGCGAGGATGGTGCGGCACTCATGGATACAGTTACTCCCGACGGTACAAAGCTCGCCTATAACGGTTCTGTATACAAATCAAAGGAACCTGCGGAAAAACTTAATGACCTGACATATATTTACAGGAATTATCTTGTGGAATATCCTGACCTTTATGCCGAGTTTTCCGAAAGATCTTCAGGTAGTTACCAGATCATGCCGGAAAAGGAGAATGGTTTTTCCTGGTATACTTACGCCAGCATGAAACTATACAAGCGTAATGCAAACGGCTCTCTTGGAGAAAGAGTATATGTAGGTGACGGCTGCCTCAGAACAGATGCGGTGATAGAGGTTGTAGAGTCAGACGGAAGTATCAGTACTATAAGGCCGTCAGATCTCATTGGATCCGGTCATGAGGTATGGCAGGCAGACCATATCCATATTGATCCTGCCGGATTCATTACCTATACTGTCGCAAAATAATATGTTCCAAGAGGAGATAGTGAAATAATTACTTTTTATCACTATTTGTGCTGCTGACCAAAGGCAGCGGAATGGAGATTTAAATGACATTACAGCAGTTAAAACAGGTGATCGCTGTTGCTGACTGCGGTTCCATGAATGAAGCCGCAAAGCATCTTTTCATTACTCAGCCATCACTTTCCGCCGCCATAAAGGAGCTCGAAAAAGAAATCGGTCTCGACATTTTTCTCCGGTCTAATCGTGGAATAGTCATCACTGCGGAAGGTGAGGAATTCCTTGGGTACGCGAGACAGATCGTTGAGCAGTACCAGCTCATGGAAGATAAGTATGTTAATGCAGGCACCCGGAAAAAGAAGTTTGCCGTATCAATGCAGCACTATACCTTTGCAGTAGAAGCTTTCATACAGCTTGCAAGGGAATTTGGCATGGATACTTATGAGTTCGCAGTCAAGGAAACCAAGACCATCGAAGTTATAAATGATGTAAAGAACCAGACTTCGGAGGTCGGGGTCATTTACATGAATGATTTCAACAATAAGGTCATCGGTAAGATTTTGAGAGAAGATTCCCTTGAGTTTATACCTCTTTTTGACTGTGACATTTATGTATTTATGAGCAAGCAGAATCCTATGGCAAAAAAGAAGCTTATAACGCTTGAGGATCTGAAACATTATCCATGT
Organism: Oribacterium sp. FC2011; assembly: GCF_000701645.1. Lineage (NCBI taxonomy): Bacteria > Bacillati > Bacillota > Clostridia > Lachnospirales > Lachnospiraceae > Oribacterium > Oribacterium sp. FC2011. Next base: position 62,803 of record NZ_JNJM01000006.1, on the reverse strand, counting down.
CTCAGTTTCTATCAGGGAGAGCATAACTCCTTCTATTTTGCAGAGGAGGTTCTAAGCACCTATGACTATAAGCAGATCATAAAATGTGATGACAGAGCTACAGCACTGAATCTTATGGTAGGACTTAATGGTTATACAATGTGCTCCGGCATCATCTGTCAGGAACTGAACGGGGATGAGTACACCACTGTAAAGCTTGATACCACTGAAAAAATGACGATAGGATACATCAAGAAGAAAAAGATCCCTTTAAGTGAACTTGGAGAGCGTTATGTGGCAGAATTGAAAAAATATTCAAAGCAGCAGCTCTGATATATTTGGCTGATAATAATACTTTTCATCACTATTTATGCCGTCGGCTGAAGACGGTGGAATGGAGAATGATATGGAAAATAATAATAACATTTTGATCATTGCTTTGGTGGTGGCAGCTGTTATTGCTGTCATAATTGCCTACAATGTATATAAAAACATTAAACGTAAAAATGCAGATAAGCTTTCCATGAAGATAGCAGAGGATGAAAAGCTGCATATAACCTTGGATAACAAGGCCGATATGTCAGAAGTTGCGAGGATCATTCTTGAGGGTCTCGGTGGCAGCGAAAATGTACGTGAAGTCGACCATGACGGCGGAAGACTAAAGGTACAGATAAATGAGTATGGTGCCGTGGACGAGAAGAAGATCAGATCCGCTAAAGTGGGAGGAGTTCTCCGCCCCAGTAAGACAGCTGTACATATCATCATAGGTTCCGCAGCGGAATCTGTGGAAAATGAACTTAAAAAACATGTTACCCCGGTAGCATGACAAATTGGCCGATGTTCCGTTTAGGAACATCGGCTGTTTTATATCATCCATAAAATTTGGTTATACCTGCCCCTTATGCAAAGCTTTTAACCCCACCCTTGCTTGATTTTGTAAGGTGAGTCCGATATAATTAGAACGCTAAAGGCCGAAGTATACCCATTTTTCAAAACATTGAAAAATCACGGTTCCAAACAGCAAAGGATGCTGCGAAAATTCGGTTTAATATATGATTTAAGGAGATAAGGCGCTGATGTTTAAAAAAGTTGATACAAACATGAACTTCGTAGAGCGCGAGAATGAGGTTGAGGAGTTCTGGAAACAGAATCATATCTTTGAGGATTCCATCAAAGAGCATGAGGGAGATCCTTCTTACGTATTCTACGACGGTCCTCCTACCGCAAACGGAAAACCTCATATCGGACATGTTGAGACCAGAGCATTTAAGGACATGATCCCAAGATACCGTGCCATGAAGGGTTCTATGGTTCCCAGAAAGGCAGGATGGGATACCCACGGACTTCCTGTAGAGCTGGAAGTTGAAAAGTCCATCGGCATCAACGGAAAAGAGCAGATTGAGAAGTATGGAGTTGCGCCTTTTATAGATTTATGTAAGGAAAATGTCTGGAAGTATAAGGGCATGTGGGAGGATTTCTCCTACAAGGTAGGCTTCTGGGCAGATATGGACAATCCATATGTTACTTATCACGATGATTTTATCGAGTCCGAGTGGTGGGCTCTTAAAGAGATCTGGAAGAAGGGTCTACTCTATGAAGGCTTCAAGGTAGTTCCTTACTGCCCGCGCTGCGGAACCCCTCTTTCCAGCCACGAAGTAGCTCAGGGCTATAAGGAGTTAAATGAGCGTTCAGCCATCGTTCGTTTCAAGGCAAAGGATCAGGATTTCTACTTCCTTGCATGGACAACCACACCATGGACACTTCCTTCCAATACCGGACTTTGCGTAAACCCGGATCTTGAGTATTCAAAGGTTAAGGCTGCTGACGGATATACATATGTCATGGCTTCATCACTTCTTGACAAGGTTCTTTCACCTCTTGCAAAGGAAGGCGAGAAGGCTTATGAGGTTCTTGAGACCTATAAGGGAACAGATCTTGTGGGAATTGATTACGAGCCCCTTTATCAGTGCGCGGCAGATGTGGCAGCGAAGCAGCACAAGAGAGCTCATTATGTAGTATGTGATCCTTACGTTACAGCTGAGGACGGTACAGGTATCGTTCACCAGGCTCCTGCATTCGGTGAAGATGATGCCCGTGTAGGCCGTGAGAATGATATGCCTCTCGTTAAGTTCGTTGATGAGAGCGGATGCATGACTGCCGAGACTCCTTTCGCAGGCATGAGATGTAAGCCTACAGAAAAGGAAATCGCAGAGGGTGCTATCAGCTGTGATCCTGAGGTATTGAAGGATCTTTCATCAAGAAAGCTTCTTTACGATGCTCCAAAGTTCACACACTCATATCCTCACTGCTGGAGATGTGATACTCCGCTTATCTACTACGCAAGAGAATCCTGGTTCATTAAGATGAGCGCTGTAAAGGATGACCTTGTTAAGAATAATGCTACCGTTAAGTGGTATCCCGAGACCATCGGTTCAGGCCGTTTCGGTGCATGGATCGAGAATGTTCAGGACTGGGGTCTTTCACGTAACCGTTATTGGGGAACTCCTCTCAATATCTGGGTATGTAAGGACTGCGGCGAAAAGGATGCCATCGGTTCCATTCAGGAACTCAAAGAAAGAGCATATAACTATGAAGATGTTCTTTCAGAGCTTAAGGCTTCCGGCAAGGAGGGTTACAGCTCAGATTACGTAGGTTACGAGCATATCGAGCTCCACAAGCCTTACGTTGACAAGCTTACCTGCAAGTGTCCTAAGTGCGGCGGCGACATGAAGAGAGTACCTGAGGTTATCGACTGCTGGTTCGATTCGGGCGCTATGCCATACGCACAGCATCATTATCCATTTGAGAACAAGGAGCTTTTCGAGGCACAGTTCCCTGCACAGTTTATCTGTGAGGCCGTTGACCAGACCAGAGGCTGGTTCTACTCACTTCTTGCAGAGAGCACAATCCTCTTTAACAAGGCACCTTATGAGAACGTTCTCGTACTCGGACACGTTCAGGACGAGAACGGTCAGAAGATGAGTAAGTCCAAGGGTAATGCTGTTGACCCTATGGATGCATTAAAGAAGCACGGCGCGGACGCTATCCGCTGGTTCTTCTACACAAACTCAGCACCATGGCTTCCAAACAGATTCCATGACAAGGCTGTAGTTGAAGGACAGCGTAAGTTCCTTTCCACACTTTGGAACACCTATGCATTCTTCGTGCTTTATGCAAATATTGATGATTTTGACCCAACTAAGTATTCACTTGAGTACGATAAGCTCGGGGTTATGGATAAATGGCTTCTCAGCAAGCTCAATTCCGTAGTCAAGTCAGTAGATGACAATCTTACAAACTTCAGAATCCCTGAGGCCGCAAATGCCCTTCAGGAATTTGCGGATGATATGTCCAACTGGTATGTTCGCCGTTCAAGAGAACGTTTCTGGGCAAAGGGTATGGAGCAGGACAAGATCAATGCTTACATGACTCTTTACACCACACTGGTTACCTTCTCAAAGATTGCGGCACCTATGGTTCCGTTCATCACAGAGTCCATCTACAGAAATCTTGTCTGCACAGTGGATTCTCAGGCAAAGAAGTCAGTTCACCTCTGCTCTTTCCCTGAGGCGGATGAGTCTATGATTGATGCAGCTCTTGAAGAGAGCATGGATAAGGTACTCCGTATAGTAATCCTCGGACGTGCTGCAAGAAATACAGCTGCTGTTAAGAACCGTCAGCCTATCGGCAACATGTATGTGAAGTCAGAATCCGGTCTTGACCAGTATTACATTGATATCATCGAGGATGAGCTTAATGTAAAGAATGTCATTTTCCAGGATGACTTAAGGGCATTTACTTCCTACACCTTCAAGCCGCAGCTTAAGACAGTAGGTCCAAAATATGGAAAGCATCTGAATTCGATTCGTACATATCTTTCAGAGATCGATGGATCAAAGGCCATGGACGATCTCGAGACTAACGGCGAAATCAAGTTCACAGTTGATGGAGATGCAGAAGTTTCACTTACAAAGGATGACCTTCTTATAGATGTATCCGAGAAGGGTGGATTTGTCACAGAAGAGGGCAATAATCTCACCGTTGTTCTCGATACAAATCTCACACCGGAGCTCATCGAAGAGGGCTTTGTAAGAGAAATCATTTCAAAGATTCAGACAATGCGTAAAGAGGCCGGCTTCGAGGTAATGGATCATATCAAGGTATATGTGAAGGACAACGATAAGATGGCTAATCTTATGCGTAAGAACGAAAGCGAGATCATAAGAGTAGTTATGGCGGACACAATCGTGTATAATCTTACTCAGGGATACGAGAAGGAATGGGATATCAATGGAGAGACCATGACTCTTGCTGTCGAAAAGATCTAAAAATATACTGATCAGATCAGAACCCCTTATGGAAACAATCTGAATGTGTTTCCATAAGGATTCGAAATTTATATTTCGAGAAAGGAATAGGATAGTGGAGAAGTTCGATAAGGAATTATTCAAAAAAGAAATTAAGAGCAGTGCCCGCAAGCTTTATCGCAGATCACTTGAGGATCTCAATACAAAGGAGGCTTTTTTTGCAGTTTCTTATGCTGTTCAGAACACCATCATTGATGACTGGATGGCAACTCAGAAGGTAACTGAGAAAAAGGACGCCAAGAGAGTTTATTATCTTTCAATGGAATTCCTCATGGGAAGAGCTCTCGGCAACAATATCATAAATCTCACTTGTCGTGATGAAATCAAGGAAGCCCTTGAGGAGCTGCATCTTGATCTCAATGCCATTGAGGATGAGGAACCTGACTGGGCTCTCGGAAACGGTGGTCTCGGAAGACTTGCAGCATGTTTCCTGGATTCCCTTGCAACTCTCGGATATTGGGCATGCGGATGTGGAATACGCTATAAATACGGTATGTTCAAGCAGCAGATCGTTAACGGATATCAGAAGGAAGTACCTGACGACTGGCTTAAGGACGGAAATCCTTTTGAGCTTCGTCGTGCAGAGCTTTCAAAGGAAGTAAAGTTCGGAGGATGGGTAGAAGCTGTAAACCACAACGGAAAGCTTAAATTCGAACAAAAGGGATACCAGTCAGTTATCGCGATTCCATATGATACACCTGTAGTAGGTTACAACAACCACGTTGTTGATACTCTTCGTGTATGGGATGCACAGGCAAAGGAAACCTTCCGTCTTGATGAGTTTGATAAAGGTAATTACGAGGCAGCTGTTGAAAATGAGAACATGGCCCGTAACATAGTTGAAGTTCTTTATCCCAATGATAATCACTATGCAGGTAAGGAGCTTCGTCTTCGCCAGCAGTATTTCTTTATTTCAGCTTCCGTACAGACAGCTGTAAAGGATTATGTTGACAGACACGACGGAGACATTAAGCACCTCTATGAGAAGGTTGCCTTCCAGTTAAATGATACACACCCTACAGTTGCGGTTGCAGAGCTTATGAGAGTTCTTATGGATGATTATGAGCTTTCATGGGATGAAGCATGGGAAATAACCAAAAAGACCTGTGCATATACAAACCACACCATCATGGCTGAGGCACTTGAGAAGTGGCCTATTGAGCTTTTCTCAAAGCTTCTTCCACGTATCTACCAGATCGTTGAGGAGATCAACCGCCGCTTCTGTGAGTATATCCGTGGTAAGTATCCTGAGAATGCCGAGCATAAGATCGCCAAGATGGCTATCATTTACGACGGACAGGTTAAGATGGCTCATCTTGCTATCGTTGGCGGACATGCCGTAAACGGTGTTGCACAGCTTCATACAGAGATTCTCAAGAAGGAAACTCTCAAGGATTTCTATGAGTTGTATCCTGAGAAGTTCTCAAGTAAGACAAACGGTATCACACAGCGCAGATGGCTTCTTCATGCCAATCCCGAGCTTGCAGAGTGGATCACAGACAAGATTGGAAACGGTTGGATTACAGATCTCTCCAAGATCAGTAAGCTGGCAGTTTATGCAGATGACGAAAAGTGTCAGGCTGAGTTTATGGCTATCAAGCGTCATAACAAGGAACGTCTTGCGAAATATATACTTGAGCACAACGGAATTCAGGTTTCTACCGATGCCATCTTCGATGTCATGGTAAAGAGACTTCACGAGTACAAGAGACAGCTCATGAACATACTTCATGTAATGTATGTTTACAATCAGCTTAAAGATCATCCGGAGATGAAGTTCCATCCTCATGTTTATATCTTTGGTGCAAAGGCAGCTGCAGGCTACAAGACAGCAAAGCTTACCATAAAGCTTATCAATAATGTTGCCAATGTTATAAACAACGATGAGTCCATAAACGGAAAGATCAAGGTTGTTTTCATCGAGGATTACAGAGTATCCAATGCCGAGCTTATCATCCCGGCTGCAGATATTTCAGAGCAGATTTCAACAGCTTCAAAGGAAGCTTCCGGAACCTCAAACATGAAGCTTATGCTTAACGGTGCCCTTACACTTGGAACTATGGATGGTGCCAATGTTGAGATCGTTAAGGAAGTTGGTCATGAATATGCATTCACCTTTGGATTGTCCTCTGATGAGGTTATCGCTCTTGAGCATAATCATCAGTACAACCCTATGGAGATCTTCAACCACAATCAGGAGATCAGAAGAGTACTTATGCAGCTTGTAAACGGATATTACAGCCCTGAGAATCCTGAGCTGTTCCGTCCGCTTTACAACTCACTTCTCAATACACAGGAATCAGATGTGGCTGACCGTTACTTCATACTTAAGGATTTCGCTTCCTATGACGAAGCTCAGAGAAGAGCCTGCGAGCAGTACGAGGATGAGTCCTGGTGGGCTAAGGCAGGAATTCTCAATACTTCACATGCCGGAAAGTTCTCATCTGACAGAACTATCGAAGAGTATGTTGATGAGATTTGGAAGCTTGACAGAATCAAGGTTAAAGGTTAATGGCTATTCAATGAAAAAGCGAGCCGGTGTCGATACCGGCTCGCTTTTTTACACCATCATATATACAATTCTTTCGGTCTCGACATATCCGAGGCCTTCATAAAGATTAAGTGCTATTACATTGTTACTTGAAACCTGTAAAAGTATCTTTTTGTACTTTCCGGATTTATCGTAGTTTTCCACGGCTTTCATAAGGGCTTTCCCATGGCCTTTTCCCAGATACTTGTCATACACCAGAAGTCCGTACAGATAAAGCGTTTCTTTATCATAACCTGTGAGATGCACTTCTCCGTATTTATTGCAAAGATCATCGCCGGGGTCTGATATGGGATGCTCCAGAACCTTTTCCATAAGCAGCTCATCATAAAGGTGTACTGCCCCTATAGATCTTAAAGTCTCATAGGTATCCGGTGCCACAAATGGGACAGGAGCCTTTAGCCTGAAGGTCTGATCCCATGATTCATCATCGGGTTCAAAACAGATACGCTCATATGCGGCGCAATCAGAACCTGTCAGCGGTTTCTTTATCATGAATTTTATCTTTACATCTCTGAAATCATCCCGAAGACTGTTGTAACACATGGAAAAAAAGCCGATTCCTCTCATGGACGGGTGGGTAAAGGCTTCTACCTCGATAACTTTTTTCCCTTCCACAGTCTCACCGAGAAAATAGCCTGACAGAACCGCAAAAAGTTCTGAATCAAGACCACTTTCCTCTTTATCATCGTTTCTGACAATATAATAAAAATCCCCGTCAAGATCGGTGTCATAGTTCGTATGATCTGCGAGATTACATTCATTGACAAGCTCACATACAGCGGCTCTGTCCATATCTTCCAATTCTTTAAATAATTCAGCTTCCATAGCAAGGATTATAGCACATTTTTTGACACCTACAGCCCATTATGATAAAATACATTAGCCTTTATAGAAATCAGTTAAAAGGAGATATCATGGAGAAGATTTATAAAACAATGAGAGATACCGGAGCCGGCTCCATCGCCCTCGGAATAGTGATCCTTGTTGCAGGAATAACAGTTGGCATTATTTCCATCATAAACGGAACCGTACTTTTAAAGCGTAAGAACGAACTTACTTTCTAAAAATGGCAAAGCATTCAACCAGAAACCAGAAGATTGGTTGGATCCTTTTCGTACTTTATCTTGCGGCTCTTCTTTATCTCATGTTTTTTTCAGAGATGGAACAGAGAGGAGTAGGCGCAAAAACAGAATACACCTACAATCTTACACCCTTTGTTGAGATCAGCAGATACCTGTTTTCCGGTAAGCAGATTGGCCTGAGAGGGGTTTTACTCAATCTATACGGAAATATTCTGGGATTTATGCCCTTCGGTTTTATCCTTGGTGTTATCAGCTCAAGATGCAGGGAGCATTGGTACAATGCTGTGATATGCACATATCTTTTGAGCTTCAGTATCGAGATGATCCAGCTGGTGCTGCGTGCGGGAAGCTGTGATGTGGACGATATCATACTTAACACATTGGGAGGCACTTTAGGTTATGCTGTTTTCTGTTTTGTGCAGCACAGAAGGAAAGTTAATTATTTTAAACGTCATCCGCAAAGACGTCATGGATCCAGAGGCATTTAGTGGCTAATAAAAAGAGATATAATTATATACGTAAAAAAATCGCACCGGGCACCTGGTTCAAAGTTATGACTGCAATACTATCCTTTGTTTTACTTGTGTCCTGTATCGTCATTTCCACCTACATGGAGGGGAAAGGACCGTTATTCATAGGTGCTATGGGCATAAGTTCAATCATCATGGCTATTTATACAGTTTTTAATTCCATGGTTTTTGAAAAGGATCCCGAGTGCAATTACATACCTGTACATGCTGCAGGTATCGTTGCAGGAATCATAGTGATTCTATGGCTCATCCTGCTTCTTTTAGGTTTGTTTTTTTGAGGTAATATGGAACGATATAACGATGCTTTAGAGCGCATCAGAGAAATCCCGGAAGAAAAGGCTGTGCCGGAAACTTTCCGGGATTATTTCATTACATGTGCTGAATTCATTATAAAAATAGATGATTTTATAAAAGAAACTGAAAATATAGATCTGTCCGGATATTCCTTTACTGAAGATAATGACGCCATTCCCGGCAGAAGCATTGACCTTCGCAAATGGAATCAGGTGCTGTATGAGGATATGGTAAGAGATTATGATCACTCATACCTTAATCCTGCATACGCTGAAAAGAAGCTTTCTCCTTATGGCAGTATCTTTTCTGTTCTCCTTTTGGAAATAGAAAACCTCATTCAAAGTGCCTATGAGAAGGACCTTTATGATATAACAAATGTCCTGGAAACATTCATTCAGGTATATTGTCTTTTCACTTCTGATTACAGGGATTTTTCGGATAATGCTGACGCACAGTCACTTCCCGAGGTTAAGACATTAAAAGATGTTCTGTATTCCTATGCTTATGACTATTCCATGGATTTTCTTAAGAAGCAGATGGACAGACAGTATCTTTGTTCTGATACCTATACGAAAAAAGTCCTGTCATCACATGATTTTAAAAATGTTGATGACATATATCTTTATGGAGCTTATATATCAGAAACAGCCTACAAAACCGCAGAGTTTGCAGCTTCTCTTTCAGATGAAGAGGTGGACCGTATGGCATATACCTGGTATAAAGGGTTTAAAGACGGTTTTTTGATCCAGGGAAAGCCATATGATAAAAAATCCCTGATTGAGTTTAGATTCCATATTGGTTTTGAAAGAGTTGTAAAACGTGCAGCGGAGTACTTTAAGGAAGATGGTTATGATTTCACTGTTCCGGTGAGATCAGCTCATTTCCTAACCAGATCACCGCAGGGAGCTGCTTTACTTTATGAGAGCCCTAACCGGCAGATGGACTATGATCACTGCTATGATCTTTCTCTCGTAATGGGTGACCGTATAGCATCCCGTATGCTGGAGGAAACAGATCAGATATTCCGTTCCTATGATTCGGAAATAAAACGCTATGCAGGTCCTGTTGTTATGGAAACATTTGGAGAACCTGAATTTGAACCTGTAGAAAAGTTCGAGAAGCTAAGCTTCAACGATCATCAGAAAGAAGTTTACGGAAGATACAGAAGCGAACTTCAAAACACCGTATATAAATATATCGATGCCGAGGAACGTTCTTTCACCATCATTGCATGGCCTCTGCCAACTATAGGACACGATTTTAAAGAAATCTTCCGGGAGACAATTGCCATCAATACTCTGTCTTCGGAAGCCTATATGCCTGTACAGGCAAGGATTATAGATGCTCTCGATAAAGCTGATTACGTGATTGTGAAAGGCCGTGGAAATGATACCGACATGAAGGTGATGCTTCATCCTCTTACTGATCCGGATAAACAGTCAAATTTTGAAAACTGTCTTTCCGATGTTAACATTCCACTTGGGGAAGTATTCACCTCTCCTGTACTTACAGGCACAGAAGGTGTGCTGAACGTTAAATCAGTATTTATCGATGGTATACAGTTCCATGACTTAAGGATAGTTTTTGAAAATGGAAGAGTGACAGATTACAGGTGTAAAAACTTTGAAGATCCTGATGCCTCAAAAGCACTGATCCGCCGTGTGATATTCGGAGAAAAGGAAAATCTCCCCATAGGAGAATTTGCCATCGGAACCAATACTCTTGCATACAAAATGATCGAGAAGTATAAAATCGGTGCAAGGATGCCCATCCTCATTGCAGAGAAAACAGGTCCTCATTTTGCAGTAGGCGATACCTGTTACTCCTTTATGGAGGAAATGCATCTCTTCAACCCTGACGGAAAAGAACTCATTGCCAAAGATAACGAATGTTCCATCCTCAGAAAAACTGATCCGGATAAAGCTTATTTTGCGGTTCATACGGATATTACAATTCCTTATCATGAACTTGACTCCATTGAGGCTGTAACAAGTCATGGCGAACATATCTCCATCATATCCGGCGGCAGATTTGTTCTTGAAGGTACGGAGGTACTGAATGCTCCACTTGACGATTAAAGATTTTGATCTTACTGCCATAGCAGAGTCCGGCCAATGTTTCCGCATGACTTCGGTGGGAACCATTGACAAAAAATATCCGGTATATAAAATTGTGGCCTTGGGCAAATGTCTCCTTATCTCGAGAAATCCGAAGGGGGATACAGATACATATCTGGCAAGCTGTACGGAATCTGAGTGGGAGGAATATTATAAACATTATTTCGATCTGACAACGGATTACGAATGCTACAGAAGCTATGCAGATCCTTCGGATGAATTCCTGAAAACCTGCATGGAATATGGTACCGGCATCCGTATACTTAATCAGGAACCATGGGAAATGCTTATAAGCTTTATCATTTCTCAGAGAAAATCAGTTCCTGCCATACGTACAACAGTTGAAAAGCTTTGTGCACTTTCCGGAGAAGAATGCTTCATAGACAGTTCTGAGTGGCATACATTAGCTCCGGAAATACCGGAAAGAATCTATTTTTATCCGTTTCCCGATGCCGGAACTCTTGCAGGATTTGATGTCGAAGAGATCGGATCCACCGGAACAGGATATCGTACAGGGTACATTATGGAAGCTGCAAGAAAAGTCACTACCGGAGAGATCGATCTTTCTGCCCTTGCCGAAACTCCTGATGAGGCGCTTTTGGAAGAACTTCTGAAGATCCACGGAGTCGGCATAAAAGTGGCCTCCTGTACAGCACTTTTTGGTTTTCACAGACTTTCTCTTTGTCCGGAAGATGTATGGATGAAGAGAGTAAAGGAACAGTTTTACTCCGGCAGCTGGCCGGAAAGCTATAAGCCGGTCCTCGGTGTACTCCAGCAATACATGTTTTACTATGCACGACTTGAACACGAAAAAGACAAAATTAAAAGAACCGGAAGAGAGAATCAATGACTAGAAAAAAGCATGGTGGAATACGGTTTTTAACCGTACTCGCCACACTGACAATTTTAATATGTAACCTCATAACACCTCTTAGTACCATCAAGGCGTATGCAGCATGGAATTTTCCGTATGTGGAGATCAATGCTGAGGCCGGCATTGTTATGGACGCAGATACGGGAGCTGTACTATTTCAGAAGAATGCCCATACAAAGGAATATCCTGCATCCATCACAAAGGTATTGACCGCACTGGTAGTGCTTGATAATTGCAAGCTTGATGATATGGTCACCTTTTCCCATGATGATGTTTACAATGTTGATGCAGGATCTTCCAATGCTCAGATAGAAGAGGGGGATACGCTTTCGGTTGAAGACTGCCTCCACGCACTTCTCCTGAAATCCGCCAATGAGGCCGCCAATGCCCTCGCCTGTCATGTGGCAGGATCCAGGGAAGCATTTGCGGAAATGATGAATCAAAAGGCTGCAAAGCTTGGATGCACAGACAGCCACTTCACAAATCCTTCAGGTCTTTTTAATGAGAATCACTATACCAGCGCCTATGACATGGGTCTTATAGGCATAGCTGCCATGAAAAATGAAGCCTTCATGGAGATCGATTCACACCTTTCCTATAAGCTGGCAAGCACCATCCGTAATCCGAATGGACATACAGTTTATATGGAGCACAAAATGCACCTTGATGATACAAAGTACTCTGACAGCAGAGTAGTCGCAGGAAAAACCGGCTATACCATGGATTCCGGCAATACTCTCATCACTATGGCAAGCGAAAACGGCAGAAATCTTGTAGCAGTTGTTCTGAAGGATAAGAACCCAGCCCATTATACAGACACTAAAGCCATGCTGGACCTTGGTTTCTACAGCACGGAAAACCAGGTTCTGGATCCTTCACTCTTCAACACAGAGGATATAAAGAACCGTCTGATCGCAGATACCATTGCGGATTCCGGATGCACCGCCTCAGACCTTTCCGTAAAGGAAACCATGTATGTGTCATTACCCGTTGGTTCCTCTCAGGAAGGACTGACTTACAGACTGAACTATAACCTGCCGGATTATGTTTCCGCACACACCATAGCAGAAATAGAATATCTTGCAGACGGACTCCCTGTAGGAAGGTATTTTATTGAAAAAGAACCGACAGTCGCCATAGAAACCAGCTCTCAGGAATCCTCCGCTGCGGACGAACAGACTAAGGAAGCCCTGACCTCCATAAGCGTGACCGCAATTGCCGGCGTTGTCGGTGTTGCCATTTTAGCCACATTCGCCGCTCTCGGCATCAAACGTGTAAGAGATTCCCGAAAGATGGCCAGATACATGCATGACCGCCGAACCGAACGCCTCAAAGACCTGGACATGTCCGAAGAGGAATTCATGGAGGTCCTTCAGATCCGCCGATCTCAAAAGAACCAAAACTACAACAACAATAATTTTAATTCCAATTACAACAACAATCGTTACGACCATTTTGACTCAAAAAGTTCTTCCAACCGAAAAAACATCAGCCGTGGTCGTAAAGACCACAGGATGTAAACACTAATCCCAATCCGGCCGGGCATGTTTTTTGTCTTCTATATGACTTATATCCATAAAATCTGAATATGAGTCAAAATAGAATCCATTTTATATGACCTATATTCCAAAAAACAAATAATAGGTCAAGAACCTCATCCCTTGCATTTTCGTCCGGCTTGATATAACATATAGTGGACAGCAACGGAGCTGCCGCGCATGCGGTAGCTCCGTTTTTTTGCGCCAAGTCATAACCCGCAGTTGTCATAAATATTCTATCATTAACATTGGGTAATATTTTAGCCTTAAATATGTTGAAATAATCCTTAAAAGTGATAGAATAATCACAAATGTGTGTACATGGAATACACTTGTTTTTCCACCACGGACAAAACGGTGAAAATGTACTAAAAAACACTACAGATATAAGCTGACAGAATACCAGATAAAAAAACTGCTTATATCGACTTTTGACTGATATGTCATTACTAAGGAGGGAAGTATGAAACTGAAGAAAATCTTAGCATTAGGTCTTGCTGCAGCTATGACTGCATCACTTGCTGCCTGCGGCGGAGCATCATCCGGCGGAAATTCAGGAAGCGGTGCAAGCGCAGGCGGAGACGTTATCAAGATTGGTGTATTTGAGCCTACAACCGGTGAGAACGGCGGTGGCGGATTCCAGGAGGTACTTGGTATCCGTTATGCAAATGAAACTCACAAGACAGTTAAAATCGGTGACAAGGAATACACCATCGAGCTTGTAGAGGTAGATAACAAGTCAGATAAGACTGAAGCCGTAAATGCTGCCAACAAACTTATGGGCGAAAAGGTTTCAGTAGTTCTTGGCTCATATGGTTCAGGTGTTTCCATCGCAGCCGGACAGATCTTTGCAGATGCCAAGGTTCCTGCCATCGGATGCTCATGTACAAACCCTCAGGTTACACAGGGCAATGAATACTACTTCAGAACATGTTTCCTTGATCCGTTCCAGGGAACTGTAATGGCTAACTACGCTATGCAGAACGGATATAAGAGCGCAGCTATCCTTACACAGCTTGGTGATGACTATTCATCAGGCCTTGGTTCCTATTTCAAGACTGCTTTCACAGAGCTTGGCGGAACAGTAGTAGACGAAGAGCAGTTCCAGACAAACCAGACAGATTTCAAGGCTGTTCTTACAAACATTAAGGCAGCAAATCCTGACGTTATCTTTGCTCCTTCATCTATCACAACAGCACCGCTTATCATAAAGCAGGCAAGAGAACTTGGAATCACATCTCTTATCGCTGCAGGTGATACTTGGGAGAACTCAACCATCATTGAAAACGCAGGTGCTAACGCAGAGGGCGTAGTTCTTTCAACCTTCTTCGATGAGGCTGAGCCTGCCAATGCAGAGGCCGAGTCATTTATCAAGGGCTTCAAGGATTACTTAAAGGCAAATAATCAGTCAGAGATCATCCCTGCAGTATCCGCTCTTGGATATGATGCTTATCTTGCAGCATACAATGCTATCGAGAAGGCTCAGTCAACAGACGGCGAGGCTATCAAGGAAGCTCTCAAGACTGTTTCATTTGACGGTGTTACAGGAGCTGTTTCCTTCAACGAAGAGGGTGACGCAAATAAGGATATGGCATTTATCAAGACTATTCAGGATGGTGCGTTTAAGTTCCTTACAACTACAACCATCAACGGCTAATCATCACTTTCTGTTTTATCGTAACTATTCAGGATCATCGATCAGGAACTGACCGATATGATAGCCTTACGAAACATTAGCGGTATTGTAAGAGGGGCATCCTTTAAAGATGTCCCTTTATACTTTTCAGATCAACCTATGAGGTGAATGTCTAAAGTATTTGTCATTCACTTACAGCGCCTTGGCACACATCCGTATGCAAGGTGCTGAATCATATCAATATCAAATCTATTCTTTTTATAAGGGGAATCATCTTATGTCTCTTACAACGTTCCTGCAGCAGTGTCTGACAGGTATTTCACTGGGTGGTGCTTATGCACTTATCGCCATCGGTTACACCATGGTATACGGTATACTCAGACTTATCAACTTCGCACATGGTGATATCTTCATGATGGCAGGATACTTCATGATATTTGCCATGGCATCTTTTCCATGGTTTATCGCCCTTCCGATCGTTCTCATAGTGACAACGGTTCTCGGCGTGAGCATCGAGAGAGTAGCTTACAAACCACTACGTTCGGCACCCAGGATGTCTGTTATGATCTCAGCCATCGGTGTATCCTACCTGCTCCAGAATCTTGCAACCTATCTTTTTACGGCACTGCCGATGGGATACCCTGAGATTCCGGTACTTAAGAAGGTATATCAGCTTGGAGGACTTTCAGCATCCTTCGTCACCTTCCTGACACCGGTTCTCACACTTATTCTTGTATATCTTCTTATGACACTTATCCAGCACACAAAGATGGGTATGGCCATGAGAGCGGTATCAAAGGACTATGAGACAGCTTCTCTTATGGGTATAGACATCAACCGTACTATTTCCATTACCTTCGCCATAGGTTCTATTCTTGCGGCTGTAGGTTCTATTCTTTACTTTACAGACCGAATGACAGTATTCCCATTCTCAGGCTCACTTCCCGGAATGAAATGCTTCGTAGCTGCGGTTTTCGGTGGCATCGGCTCCATCCCGGGAGCAGTTGTGGGAGGATTCCTCATCGGAATAGGTGAAACTGCGTTGGTCGCTGCGGGACAGTCCACCTTCTCCGATGCGTTTACCTTTGTTATCCTGATAGTTATTCTTCTTGTCCGTCCTACCGGAATTTTTGGTGAGAAGACAACCAATAAGGTTTAAGGAGGAAAGGATGGGTCCAAACAGAATGATCAATAAAGAAAAACAAAGAAACAATATATGTACCCTTGTTCTCATAGCAGCGGTACTTGGAATATGTGGTTTTCTTGAAGCAAATAAATACAGCTACAGTTATGCAATTTCCATCATTGAAAGATCCATGGTTTACGCAGTAGTTGCGGTTTCCATGAATCTGGTTAATGGTTTCACCGGTCTGTTCTCACTTGGTCAGGCAGGTTTCATGGCACTTGGTGCTTATGTGACAGCTATTTTTACAATCCCTGTGGGACAGAGACCTTCCGTTTATTACATTTCCGGTATAAATCCTGCCATTGCAAATGTTCAGCTCCCCATCATCGTGGCGCTGATTCTTGGAGGACTTGTTGCCGCAGGTGTTGCAGCTCTTATCGGTTTCCCGGTTCTCAGACTCAAGTCTGACTACCTTGCAATTGCAACCCTTGGATTTGCCGAGATCATCCGTGCATGTATAGCTGCCCCTCAGTTCGATACCATCACAAACGGATCTTACGGTCTTAAGTCCATTCCCGGATTTACCAATATTTTCCAGCCGTTGGCATTATCGGTAATCTGCATCGGACTTATGGTGCTTCTCATCAATTCTTCATACGGAAGAATGTTTAAGGCAGTACGTGAGGATGAGATAGCAGCCGAGGCAATGGGTATCAACCTTTTCAAAACCAAGGAGCTTTCCTTCGTTATCTCTTCATTCTTTGCCGGAATAAGTGGCGGAATGCTTGCCATGTTCATGAGATCAATTGACAGTAAGACCTTCCAGGTTGCCCTTACCTACGATATCCTTCTCATCGTTGTTATCGGTGGTATCGGTTCTGTTACAGGTTCTGTTATCGGTGCTTTCATCGTTACCGCAGGAAGAGAGCTTCTGAGATTCTTCGATGAGCCACTCATGCTTGGAGGAATTCAGGTGCCGCTTTTCAGACCGGGATTCCGTATGGTCATCTTCTCCATACTTCTCATGGTTGTAGTTCTTTTCTACAGAAAGGGACTCATGGGAACAAATGAATTCAGCTGGAACGGAATCTTTGGCTTTTTTAAGCATCCGTTCAAAAAGAAAAGTAAAAAGATGGAGGGCAAGGCATAATGAACGATAACACACAGAATGTCCTCAGCATGCAGAATGTCATCATGCAGTTCGGAGGCGTAAGAGCCATAGACAATCTTTCTCTTGATGTAAATAAGGGAGAAATCGTTGCTCTCATCGGTCCTAACGGTGCAGGTAAAACAACTGCATTTAACTGTATCACCGGAATCTATGTACCTACTTCCGGAATGGTAAGCTTTAACGGCAAAAACCTGAAGGGAAACTCTCCGGACGAGATTACAAAACTCGGAATCGCAAGAACCTTCCAGAACATAAGACTTTTCTCAAATCTTACTGTTTTTGATAATGTTCTCATCGCAAAGCATCTCCGTGCAAAGGATAATGTTTTCACCGCGACGCTGAGACTTAACCGTGCGGAAGAGAAGCGCATGAGAGAAGAGACCGCGCTGCTTCTTAAAGAGCAGGGTCTCTATGAGCTTAAGGATGAGATCGCATCTTCACTTCCTTACGGTCTCCAGAGACATCTTGAGATTGCAAGAGCACTTGCGACACAGCCTGAGCTTCTGCTTCTGGATGAGCCGGCTGCCGGCATGAACCCTCAGGAGACTCAGGAGTTAACTGATTTCATCGTTAAGATACGTGATCAGTACAAGCTCAGTATCTTCATGATAGAGCATCATATGGATCTGGTAATGCAGATTTCAGAACGCATCTATGTTCTTAATTTCGGAAAGCTCATCGCTCAGGGAACTCCTGATGAGATTCAGAGCAATCCTGAAGTAATCGAAGCTTATCTGGGAGGTTCTGAGGATGCTTAAAGTAGATAATCTTAAAATAAACTATGGCGGAATCGAGGCGGTTAAAGGCATCAGTTTTGAGGTTCCGGATCATTCCATCGTAACTCTCATAGGAGCAAACGGTGCAGGAAAGTCTTCAACACTCCGTACCATTGCAGGTCTTGTTAAGGCCAGTGCGGGAACCATCAATCTTGACGGCGAAGACATTACCAACATGCCATCAGCCAAGAGAGTGGGAAAGGGCATCGTGCTCTGTCCCGAGGGAAGAAGAGTATTCCCTGATATGACTGTTCTTGAGAACATAAAGATCGGCGCATATTTAAGAAACGATGATCTTACAGCTGACATCGAGAATGTTTACAATCTGTTTCCGAGACTTAAAGAGCGTAACTGGCAGCTTGCCGGAACTCTTTCAGGTGGTGAGCAGCAGATGCTTGCCGTAGCCCGTGCTCTTATGTCCAATCCGGAAATTATGATGCTTGATGAGCCTTCACTCGGTCTTGCGCCTATCGTTGTGCAGGAAATCTTCTCCATCATTCAGAAGATCAACAAGGAGCGGGGAACTACCATACTCCTCATCGAGCAGAATGCCAACATGGCATTGAAGGTTGCCGACAAGGCCTATGTTATGGAAACCGGCCGTATCACTCTCTCCGGTACCGGAGCAGAGCTTCTGGCAAATGACGATATCAAGGCAGCTTACCTTGGAAAGAAGAAGTAATATTTTAACCTGATAATAACAGGCCATCTGGCAGTATATGGATTACGCAAGTGAAAAGCTCTAGTAATCAATGCCCTGCCGGGGTTTAATCCATCGGAGACGGTTCTCTTTCGGAGTGAACCGTCCCCGATGGATTCTTTTTTGCATGTGTTTCTTAACAGAGGAATCCATTGCTATTACCTATTGTTTATACAAAAATTCATTTTATGTATATTATTTATATTGTGCCGGAACACGATTTTTGATATTATATTGAAAATTTGAACAATCGGGGTTTGGAAGTTGAACATATGCGGTATTTTATAGTTTGAACTTTTGACCTCGTATCATATGAAAAGGAAAGCCTATGAAATTTACAAAGATGCAGGGTTGCGGAAACGACTATGTGTATGTAAATTGCTTTTCGGAGAAGGTCAAGGATCCATCATCACTTGCGGTGAAGATCGCCGACAGACACTACGGTGTAGGCGGCGACGGTCTCATCCTCATCGAGCCCTCCGATAAAGCAGATGCTTATATGCATATGTTCAATCTGGACGGATCCGAAGGTAATATGTGCGGCAACGGCATACGTTGCGTAGCGAAATACATATATGATCACGGCATTATTCCAAGTGACCGTGATGAAGCAGTCATCGATACCAAATCGGGACTTAAGAAAATTAAGCTTTATACAGACAACGGTAAAATGACCCACGCAACAGTTGATATGGGTATTGCGAAACTCACTTCCGAGCTTCCTGAAGATATCACTGTTCATGGGATGCATTTACGTTTTATCGGCATAGACGTCGGTAATCCTCATGCGATTTATTTCCTGTCCGATAATCCTGAGCTTAATGTTTCTAAGGTCTCTGATTTGGATTTTCTTTTATATGGACATGATTTCGAGACTCATGAAAGGTTCCCCGAGAAGGTAAATTCGGAGTTCATCAGGATCATTTCCCCTACTGAGATTGATTTCAGGGTATGGGAGAGAGGCTCGGGTGAAACATTAGCCTGCGGAACAGGAGCAACAGCATCTGTTGCCGCCGGATGTATGGCAAAGAAGCTTCAGCCTGACACAGAGGTTACGGTTCACCTTATAGGTGGCGATTTAAAAATTAAATATGAATCCGCCACAGGCCGTTGCTTCATGACAGGACCTGCGGTGGAGGTCTTCAGCGGAGATTTCCCCGATTAATGAAAGGAACAAATGAAATGTTACGGTGTTCATCCTATTATCCCGATTTGATTTCTGATTCGGTGTGATACCTGTACATAATATTTCATACATTAGTCAAACCGCACCATATGTAGTTTTTAATATCATTGAACTGATATTAAGATATACGTCATGCTGTACCGGTAATACCAAATAGACATATTCTTACGGTATAAACATCAGGAGATTTCTCATCAGTTAAATAGAGGTGCTTCATACATCTCTATTTTTTTGGGGAAAACCAGGACTACAGAGCATGACAACAAGTTTTTTTAACCAAAAGGAGAAACAATGGACGCATTTCTGATTCTTGAAGATGGAACAGTTTTCAAAGGTACGTCGATAGGCGCTGTAAAGGAGGTCATTTCCGAGGTGGTATTCAACACTTCCATGACAGGTTATCTTGAGGTTTTAACCGACCCTTCTTATGCGGGACAGGCAACTGTCATGACTTATCCTTTGATCGGTAATTATGGTATCTGTTACGACGATATGGAGTCGGATCGCCCATGGCTGGACGCATTTATAGTTCGTGAGCTCTCACGCATGCCGTCCAATTTCAGATCTGAAAATACAATCCAGAACTTTTTAAAGAAAAACGATATACCTGGAATCGCCGGAATCGACACCAGAGCACTGACAAAGATCCTTCGTGACAAGGGAACCATGAACGGTATGGTTACCACTAAGCGTTACAAAGGAGAGGAGCTTTCCTCCATCCTTGAGAAGATCAAGGCTTACTCGGTTACAGGTGTTGTTGCGAAGACCACCACAAAGGGAGTTTATGTGGCTCAGGCCCAGAACCCGGACGGCAGCCGCTACACAGGCGATAAGGAGCCGAAGAGAGTAGCATTCATCGATGTTGGTGCCAAGAGAAACATTATACGTTCTCTTCAGAGACAGGGCTGTGATGTCACCGTTTATCCTGCGGATACAACAGCAGAGACCATCCTGAGCCAGAATCCCGACGGAATAATGATCTCAAACGGTCCCGGAGACCCTAAGGAAAATGTTTCCATCATAAAGGAAATCAAAAAGCTTTACGATTCGGAGGTTCCGATCTTCGCAATCTGCCTCGGACACCAGCTTATGGCTCTTGCCACAGGCGCAGATACCTTCAAGCTTAAGTACGGTCACCGCGGAGGAAACCATCCGGTAAAGGACCTTTCAAACGGTCGCGTATACATCACCTCACAGAACCACGGATATGCAGTTGACCCTAAATCACTGGATCCAAAGGTTTGCGAGGAAGCCTTTGTCAATGTTAATGACGGCACCAACGAAGGCCTTAAGTATGTGGGCAAGAACATCGTTACGGTGCAGTATCATCCGGAGGCTTGTCCCGGACCTAAGGACAGTGCATATCTGTTCGAGCGTTTTATGAAGATGATGGAGGCATGAGAGAATGAAGGATAACAGCATTAAAAAAGTATTGATGATCGGTTCGGGCCCTATAGTTATAGGCCAGGCCGCAGAGTTTGACTATGCAGGAACCCAGGCCTGCCGTTCTCTTAAGGAGGAAGGTATCGAGGTAGTACTTCTCAACTCAAATCCTGCAACCATCATGACGGATAAGGATATCGCGGATCATGTATACATTGAGCCGCTGACCATAGAGGTTCTTGAGAGACTTATCGAGAAGGAGAAGCCGGATTCCATCCTTCCCACTCTCGGCGGACAGGCAGGTCTCAATCTTGCCATGGCTCTCGACGAGTCAGGCTTCCTTAAGTCCCATAACGTAAGACTTATCGGAACCACAGCTCTCACCATCAAGAAGGCTGAGGACCGTCTCATGTTCAAGGAGACCATGGAGAAGATTCATGAGCCGGTGGCACCATCAGAGGTTGTTCACTCGGTTGAGGATGGTCTCAGAGTTGCAGAGGAGATCGGCTACCCTGTAGTTCTCCGTCCTGCTTACACCCTTGGAGGGTCCGGCGGCGGAATTGCCGAGAACCGCGAGCAGTGCACCGAGATTCTTGAGAACGGTCTCAGACTTTCAAGAGTTCACGAGGTACTGGTTGAGAAGTGTATCGCCGGCTGGAAGGAAGTCGAGTACGAGGTTATCCGTGATTCTGCGGGTAATGTTATCACCGTATGTAATATGGAGAACATTGACCCTGTAGGCGTACACACAGGTGACTCCATCGTAGTTGCTCCTTCACAGACTCTCGGTGACAAGGAATACCAGATGCTGAGAACCTCAGCCTTAAACATTATCACGGAACTGGGAATCACCGGCGGATGTAATGTTCAATATGCACTTCACCCGGAGAGCATGGAGTACTGCGTTATCGAGGTTAACCCGAGAGTTTCCCGTTCCTCAGCCCTTGCTTCAAAGGCGACAGGGTACCCCATCGCAAAGGTGGCTGCAAAGATTGCTCTCGGATACACTCTGGATGAGATAAAGAATGCCGTAACAGGAAAAACCTACGCGTCCTTTGAGCCCATGCTTGACTATGTGGTAGTTAAGATGCCGCGTCTTCCTTTCGATAAATTTATAACCGCCGAGCACACACTGGGAACCCAGATGAAGGCCACCGGTGAGGTTATGGCCATCGCCAACAATTTCGAGGGCGGTCTCATGAAGGCCATCCGTTCACTGGAGCAGCATGTGGATTCACTTATGTCCTATGACTTCTCTGACCTTGATGATCACGACCTCCAGAAGCTCCTTCACAGAGTGGATGACCGTCGTATCTGGGTTATTGCTGAGGCACTGCGCCGCGGTTACAGTTACCAGGAGATTCACGATATCACAAAGATTGACGAGTGGTTTATAGATAAGATCAAGATACTCATTGACATGGAGAACCGTTTAAAGAGCGAGTCCATGAACGAGACTTTACTTCGTGAAGCCAAGAGGATCGAGTTCCCGGATAATGTTATCGCCCGTCTCACAGGCTACGAGGAATCAGAGATTGCCGAGATGCGTGACAAGTGGGATATAAAGGCAGCCTTCAAGATGGTTGATACCTGTGCTGCTGAGTTTGAGGCTGAGACACCTTACTACTACAGCGTTTTCGGTTCCGAAAATGAATCCACCGGTGCCTTCCGTGATCCCGAAAAGAAGAAAAAGGTTCTGGTTCTGGGATCGGGTCCCATCCGTATCGGACAGGGTATCGAGTTCGATTTCTGCTCGGTTCACTGTACATGGCAGTTTAAAAAAGAGGGCTATGAAACTATAATTATAAATAACAACCCTGAGACGGTTTCAACCGACTTCGATATAGCAGACAAGCTTTACTTCGAGCCTCTGACACCGGAGGATGTGAAGAATGTGGTTGATATAGAAAAGCCGGACGGAGCAGTGGTCCAGTTCGGTGGTCAGACCGCCATCAAGCTTGCTGATGCCCTTGAGAAAATGGGCGTACCTATCCTCGGAACCCAGCAGGATGACGTGGATGCAGCAGAGGACCGTGAGAGATTCGATGCCATCCTTCAGGAAACCGGCTGCCAGCGTGCCGCAGGTAAGACCGTATTTACTGCTGAGGAAGCAAAGGAAGCTGCTAACGAGCTTGGATATCCTGTACTTGTACGTCCATCCTACGTGCTTGGTGGCGCGGGAATGCGTATCGCCATCTGTGATGAGGATATCGATGAGTACATAGGAGAGATCAACCAGATCGCCCAGGAGCACCCGATCCTTGTAGATAAGTACATCCGCGGAACTGAGCTTGAAGTAGATGCAATTTGTGACGGCAAAGACATTCTCATCCCGGGAATCATGGAGCATATAGAGCGTACCGGTATCCATTCCGGAGACTCAATTTCCATCTACCCGCAGAGAAGCCTTACAGCAACAGCAAAGCAGAGAGTCATCGATTACACTGAGCGCCTTGCCAAGGCTCTTCACGTTATCGGTATGGTTAATGTTCAGTTCATTGCAGACGGTGACGAGGTTTACATTATCGAAGTTAACCCTCGTTCCTCAAGAACAGTGCCTTACATCAGCAAGGTTACGGGAATTCCTATCGTACCCCTTGCCACAAAGATCATCTGCGGACATACCATAAGAGAGCTTGGCTACGAGCCGGGCCTTCAGAAGGAAGCCGCATACTACGCTATAAAGATGCCTGTATTCTCCTTCGAGAAGATAAAGGGCGCCGACATTAGCCTGGGACCTGAAATGAAGTCAACAGGCGAATGTCTCGGTATCGCAAAGTCCTTTAACGAGGCTCTTTACAAAGCCTTCCAGGGTGCGGGAATCCAGCTTCCCAAGTATAAGAACATGGTTATCACAGTTAAGGATGAGGATAAGGCAGAAATCGTTCCTATCGCAAAGCGTTTTGAAGCTCTCGGATACCGTATCTTCGCAACCCTCGGAACCCAGAAGGCTCTTTCTGAGGGCGGCGTAAAGTGCTTCCAGGTACGTAAGGTGGAGCAGGAATCTCCTAACATCCTCGACCTGGTTCTGGGACATGAGCTTGATATCGTCATCGACATACCTAAGGAAGGTGCAGAGGCAGGAAAGGACGGTTTCGTCATCAGAAGAAACGCGGTTGAGACCGGTGTTAATGTTCTTACCGCCATTGATACCGCAAAGGCTCTTGCAACTTCACTTGAAAACAAGTCATCGGAGCTTACCCTTGTGGATATAGCTAAGCTTGATGAGGAAAACTGACATAAAGGATATATACTGACTTCAGCCCCTGAGACACGTTTTTCGGGCTGAAGACTCTCGAAAAGGAGACAATTATATGAGTAAAAAGCGTATGGTTATCGCTCTCGGTCATAAGGACCTGGGCTTTACACTTCCGGAGCTTAAGGCTGCAACAGAAAAGACAGCCGTTATGATCGCGGATTTTGTTGAAAACGGATATCAGGTGGCATTGGTCTTCTCCAATGCTCCTCAGGTAGGTATGATCCATACTGCCATGAAAAACCTTGCAGATGAGTACCCGGATCAGTATGTAAATACTCCTTTAAGCGTATGTTCGGCCATGAGCCAGGGCTTGATTGGTTATGACCTTCAGAACTCGGTAAGGGCAGAGCTCGTGAAGAGAGGAATCTATAAAACAGCTTCTACAATCCTCACCCAGGTGCTTGTGGATCCCTATGACGAAAGCTTTTACAACCCTATAAAAAAGGTTGGAAAGATAATGAACAGAGAGGAGGCCAAAAGAGAAGAAGACAACGGAAATCATGTAACCATGATATCCGAAGGAAAGTTCCAGCGTATAGTTTCAGCGCCGGTTCCCAAGTCCATCGTTGAGATCGATGCCATCAAGGCTCTTCTTGATGCAGACCAGGTGGTCATCGCCTGCGGCGGAGGCGGAATCCCGGTTCTCAGACAGGGAAATAACCTTAAAGGCGCGGCAGCGGTTATTGAGAAGGACAGAACAGCAGGACTTCTTGCAAAGGAGATAGACGCTGACATTCTCCTCATCACAACGGCTGTAGATCATGTGTCACTAAACTTCGGACAGCCGGATGAAAAAGCGTTGGATAAAATGTCCATTGATGAAGCTAAGCAGTATATCAAGGACGGTCACTTCGAGTTTAAGTCCATGCAGCCGAAGGTCGAAGCAGGAATAGACTTCGTAGAGGCAGGAAATGGCCGTCGTGCTATCATAACTTCCATGGAACTTGCTGAGAAAGCAGTTGCCGGACTTGCGGGAACAACTATTGCATGATAAAAAGGCAGGGATATGTAAATGCTGCATATACTATCCCGGCTTAGCTAAAAAGCATTTTTGTAAGTATATATTAACTTGAAAATAAAGCTACGTGGGGTTAAAATTTCCACGTAGCTTTTTAAAATGTTTATAATAAGGAAATATCATGAAATTAGTTAGTTTTGCTATCCCATGTTACAACTCAGCAGCTTATATGGGAAAGTGTATCGAGTCTATCCTGGTTGGAGGAGACGAAGTTGAAATCATAGTAGTTGATGACGGATCACAAAAGGACAACACCTTTGAAATTGCAAAGGAATATGAAGCAAAGTACCCCGGTATCGTAAAGGCTGTTCATCAGGAAAACGGCGGCCACGGAGAGGCTGTTAATACAGGACTTAAAAATGCAACAGGACTATATTTTAAGGTTGTGGATTCCGATGACTGGCTTGATAATGAGGCTCTTCCAAAGGTGATGACCCAGCTTCGTGAACTGGTAATGTCCGGAACACCTGTGGATATGTTTGTCTGCAATTTCATTTATGATAAAGTAGGGCAGACCCATAAAAAGGTAATGAAATATACTACCGCTCTTCCTCAGGATAAGATATTTACCTGGAATGATGTAAGACATTTCCACATAGGACAGTATATACTTATGCATTCAGTAATCTATCGTACTCAGATGCTCAGGGATTGTAACCTGGTTCTTCCCAAACATACTTTCTATGTAGATAACATTTTTGTTTATCAGCCGCTGCCTTCAGTTAAGTCAATTTATTACATGAACATAAACCTGTACCATTATTTTATAGGAAGAGATGACCAGTCGGTAAATGAAACTGTAATGATAGGACGTATAGACCAGCAGCTGAAGGTGAACAGGATAATGCTGGAATGCTGTGATATCACTAAATTACCAAGCCGTAAATTAAGAAATTATATGTTCAGCTATCTTCAGATCATCACAACCGTTTCTTCTGTTCTTGCCATTAAATCAGGCACTGAAGAGAATATGGAAAAAAAGAAGGAGCTTTGGAAATATATAAAGGAATACAACTTCCCTATATGGCTCCGTATGAGAGCGTCCTTCATGGGCCAGGGCATGAATTTCAAAAGCAAGGCAGGAAACAAGCTTACCATCCTATGCTACAAGCTGGCACGGAAGTTCTACGGATTTAACTGAGAAACACCCAAAGCACATTGGATAAATGCATTCAATGTGCTTTAGTTATTGGCGTCGGTATATTGCTTTAATAATTATTTATACGGATTATTTTGATTTTTTTGTCAAAGTTTGTTGACAACAAAAGATTGATTTAGTAATATATACGAGTCGCCGAAAGAAAGAATTTTTCGAAAGGTGATAGACGGGGTCTTAGCTCAGCTGGGAGAGCATCTGCCTTACAAGCAGGGGGTCACAGGTTCGAGCCCTGTAGGCCCCACGTCTTCGGTCTGGACTGCGCTTTATGCGCGGCCTGGGTCGAGAATCATATGGCGAGATAGCTCAGTTGGCTAGAGCACACGGTTCATACCCGTGGTGTCGAGGGTTCAAATCCCCCTCTCGCTATTAAGGGCTCAGAGCGTTGGATTAAATCCAACGCTCTTATAACTTAAAAGAATATGCAGAGGTATCGAAGTGGTCATAACGAGGCGGTCTTGAAAACCGTTTGTCCGCAAGGGCACGTGGGTTCGAACCCCACCCTCTGCGCTCCGTAACAGGCAGGAAAGTCAACAGGCTTTCCTGCCTGTTTTTTCCACCGGTGAAGGTTCTCGCCGTAGAGAACTATCACCGATGGAATTCTTCCATTAGTCTTCACTGAAATACTTCCATTAAAATAACTCCTTTTCGTCAAAACAATTATCTTTATCATAAAACCTGTCGACAACCTCTTTGGGAATCTATATAATGAGGTATCGTTAGTATGAAATCAATCACTGATATCACAAATATATCTAACGCAAGTAAATATATTCTTGATAATCTTGCCAGGCAGTCCGGCAGTATTTTGATTTTTAAAGCTGAATGGGATAAGGAAGAGCTGGTTTATGCAAATAAGTCCTTAATTAAACTGTTAGGCTATGAAGATGAAACTGATTTTCTGGAATTGACTGGCAACTCTTTTAAGGGAATCGCTTATTCTGAAGATTATGATACGGTACGAAACAACCTTTATATGCGTTTGTCATCTTCAGATGAACTTTTCGTCCAGAAAAATTTCAGAATGAGCACCAAAGGCGGCAAGCCTATTTATGTAGTCTGTCACTGCAATTATCTTGATGCGGCAGGCGAAGGCGAAACGCCTGTTGTTTTGATGTTTGTTAATCAATATAAGTATTCAACCGAATCTCTCACAGGACTAACCAGAAGACGCAGTTTTTTCAATCTTGCAAATGACTACGCCGCAGAACTCCTTGAGAAGAACATGACCCCTGTTATCATAGCTCTTAACCTCATCGCCATGAAACGTTTCAATAAACGTTACGGGATGGAGGAAGGTGACAAACTGCTTATTTCCTTTGCCCAGCTTCTGGTAAAATGCTTCGGACTTAAACATTGTTCTCGTTTTGGCGAAGACCACTTTTATGTATATACCGATAAAGAGAGTCTTCAGGACAAACTGGACAGTATCATAAATGAACTAAAGGAGCTTAATAACGGTAAAACTCTGTCTGTAAGGATGGGGCTTTCCCTTTATGGAGACGATGTGAGTGCAGAAACAGCCTGTGACAATGCAAAAGTCGCGGCAGATACATTATCCTCAGCAGTAAATTCCACCTACGTCTGGTATGACAATGATATCGAACACTCCATATCCAAAAAGAACTATATTCTGACAAATATCGACAGGGCTACATCAGAAGGCTGGATAGAGCCTTATTATCAGCCTGTCATCAGAACCTATACCGAGCAGATATGCGGATATGAAGCATTGGCAAGATGGATAGATCCGGAACACGGATTCTTATCTCCCGGAGATTTTATCCCGATTCTTGAGGACAATGGTTTTTCTTATAAGCTTGATATGTACATCGCAAGAAGAGCCATTACCATGCTGCAGCAAAGACAGAAGACAGGTCTTCCCACAGTTCCTGTCTCTGTTAACATATCCAGATCCGATTTCGATTACTGCGACCCGGTAGAGATCATTTCAAACGAATGTGATATACATGGAGTCGGAAGAAATCTTATCTGTATAGAAATAACGGAAACTGCGATCATGACAGACCGGGAACAGATACGTGAAGCTATAAGCAAATTCCATGCTGCAGGTTTCGAAGTGTATATGGATGATTTCGGAAGCGGTTACTCTTCATTAAACATACTGAAGGATTTTGATTTTGACGAAATCAAAATAGATATGGGTTTCCTCAGGAACTTTAACGAAAAGTCCAAAACCATTGTTACCATGGCAGTGAAAATGGCCAAAAATCTGGGCATGCATACACTTGCCGAAGGTGTGGAAACAAAGGAGCATGCGGATTTCCTGAGGGATATAGGCTGCGAACGCATCCAGGGATACTATTACGGTAAACCCATGCCTTACGGCGAAGCAGAAAAGTTCCGCGAAGAAAAGGGTATGCTCATGGAAACCAGAGAGCTTTATTCTCTTTATCAGAAAGCAGGAATGATCGATGTGGTTTCGTCCTTACCGCTTGCTTTATACTTTTATGATGGACAAGATTTTTCTGTTGTATATAAAAATACTGCCTATATCGAGCATGTTGCCGACATTTCATTTACTTCCACCGGAACCATTGATAAAGGCACATCTCTCAGCAAAGATACGATATATCATATTTTCCAGAATCTGGCTGATAAAGTCATATCGAGCGGAAAAATGGATATGACGACATTTGTATACAATGGCAGATATTTCCTGTTATCCTTTGAGGCTGTAGCCGCATCCCGTGAAGGACATATTTTATCAGCCACCATCAGCAGCGAAATATATGAGAAGCTGGAGGAGGCAAACCAGTCCGACAGAGATCTCAGAAACCTGGCAGCTATGTATGATAATGTCTATGTACTGGATGTAACAACTGACAGTATCAATGTACTGACCTCCAATCTCGTTGGTGAGTCTGTGGGAGACCGGTACGATTCTCTGGATATGCTGAAGGAGCTGGGCATCAAGCTTAATATCTTCTTTGATGATCATGAAAAATGGAATCGGTTTTCCGATAAGGATTATCTTCTTGACAGAATCAGAAAATCCTGCAGAGGCTTCTTTTCTGAAATCTTTTTGATAAAGAATGCTAAAGGTAACTATTCCTGGATAGAGGCGATGGTAGAAAAGCTTAGTGACTCCAAAAATGAAAGACTGCTCCTTTGCATCAAGCCTGCCTATATAGATCAGCTGGATTCTCAGGAAAAAAAGGACTATATAAGACGTATACTTGACTATGGATATCTGAAGCTTAATGATAGCGATAACTTCAACTCGGACATCTGGGCTTCCTTTATCAATGAGGGTAATCTGAAGCTGTTCTGGAAGGATACTGAAAGGAGATTCCTGGGAGCAAGCAAAGCCTTTTATAATTATTACGGATTCCATTCAAAGGACGATATAGTGGGAAAGACCGACGAAGAAATCGGCTGGCATCTTAACGATACTCCATTTGAGTCTGACGAACATGACCTCCTTTCAAAAGGTACTGCCGTATATAATAAATCTACCATCAACATCATAAATGGCAGATCTCACAACATAGTTGCTTCCAAGATACCTATATACCATGACAATAAGATTGTGGGTCTGGTGGGATATTTTGTTGACGCCGATGAAGATATCATAGCAGATGGTGCATCCAGAGATGACAGGTTCATGGATCCTATAACAGGAGTCATGAATGCCCAGGGCATGCAGGCGGCCATCATTGAACTTGAAAATAATTTTAAGACCAATGGAGAAGAGTATTGCTACACCTCATTATATGTGGAGGGCTACAATGCTGTACTCCATGATTACGGAGAAACTGTTGCCCATAAATTACTGGGTATACTTGCGGACAGGGTCAAGGCAGCCTTTGGAAAAACTGCCGCTATTTCAAGAAATGAAGGTTCAACCTTCGGAATCTGCGAAAAAGGAATTCCTATCAGTGAGGTTTTGGATCATGTTTCTGATTGCGTAACATCTGTAAATAACATTACAGAAATAGACGGCCGCAGCTGCAGGCTGGTTGCTCATTACGGAACAACCTCCGCATCTGAAAAGGATGATTTTGAGAATATTGTCGAACTGACCAATAAAAAGATGCATACCGGTCAGAAGGGCAGAGATTCCAGCGCAAGAGTGAAGCTTGAAATAGTTCCTGATCCCTACAGTGATATACCATTCCCGGGCTTTATGGCAACTCCGAAATACATTGAGGGAAGCACTGATCCAACGGATATCATCTATATATTTGTCAACAAGGCATATTGCGAGCTGACCGGCAGAACAAGAGAACAGTTATTGGGGAAGGGCTATTATGAGGTATTCCCTAACACGGATAAGAAATGTATAAGCCTTATCTCAAGAGCCGCAAAGGGAGAATATATCAGAACCAAGCTCTATGATGGCGCTTCTTACCAGTGGATTAACATTACAGCATCACCGACTGATATACCCAATACATGTTTTGTTCATTGTGAAGTTGTGAACAAGTAAACCGATATTAATGGACGCCCATGTTTTATCGGGTTTCCAAATTGCCAAGGCAGGGGATTTGACCCCTGCCTTTGTTCTCTTATATATTCTTTTTGATTCTTCTTATTAAATTATTTGAATTAATTATATTTATACCTATCTAAGATTTCTTCTATAATTTTTATATAATTAAATTTATAGTTGAATAATATTTTTTTAACGATATAATAGGGAATGTTTTTTGGGGAATAGTAACGATTACATGTGTGTATAAGGAGAGTAAAGAGTAATGACTAGGTTATTGTACAGAGGAGCAAGCTTCGTAAACGGACTTACAAACGGAAAGACTTATGAAGTTGAGGATATGAACCAGTTCTGTGTATCAGTTATTGATGACAGCGGAAAGCAGCATTTCTATTCTAAGGTTAATCCATGTAAATTTGGTTCCATCGGCATGAAGGGTTCATGGTCAGAGGTTACCAAGTAATACTTGCATTATAGATTGTAAAGAGGTTTATGTTTATCTTAGTGAAATCCGGAAGATAAACATAAGCTTCTTTTTTTATACAAGTGTGATATGATGGAAATATCTAAAAAACTCTTCTATAAAATATCTTATATCTGACCAAAGGAGGTCAAGCTATGTATGATTCCAAAGCTGTTCTCGGATGGGTTTCACCTGATGGCACCTTCACTCAGTATGATTGGGGCGAGCACACTACCGGAGCCGAAGAAATAATCCGGTCAAAGGGTTGGTATCATGAATTCTGCGAAAGATACTGCGCAAATGAGCGTGACTTTCTTTGTGATAAAGGGTATTGCCTCATACATGACCCCGGAAAGCAGGAAATCTCTGCAACACATATCAGACCATTAACGAATCGTCAAAGAGACTTCCTATATGATTATTTCATACAACTTGGAGATCATAAAAAAGCAAATCATATGCTTACTGAAGAGTTTTAATATATTAATTCTCAATAGGCGCCTGCTGTAAAATATTGTTTATTACTACCTGTGCGCCGGGAAAACAGGCGGAATGAGGCGTTTATATGAATTATTTCAGAAATGCATTAAAACACTTCAGAACTATAAACAAACATAAATTTGAAGTGATGAAAAATTGTTTCCGGGTAGGGCTTTATAAGCAGGGGCTGCTTCATGACCTCTCCAAATACACCTGGACAGAATTTAAGACAGGCATCTTTTACTATCAGGGCAACAGAAGTCCGAATACTGCAGAAAGACTTGAAACAGGAGTTTGTGAAGCCTGGCTTCATCATAAGGGCCGTAACAAACACCATTTTGAATACTGGTGCGATTATGACTTGGAAAAAAAGGGGTTCATGGTAGGCTGCCGAATGCCCTACAGATATGTGGCGGAAATGTTCTGTGACCGTGTTGCTGCAGCAAAAGTGTACAAAGGAAAAGACTATAACGATGGTTACCCATGGGAATACTTCCTTCCGACGAAAGACTCCCTCCTTTTAGAAAACGAAACCAGAAAAGAGATCAGTGAGCTTCTGTGGATGCTCAAAACAGAAGGAGAGGAGAAGACATTTTCATATTTAAAGAAAGAAATACAGAGAAGAAAAAAGGCACATGATCACTTCTGATCATGTGCCTTTATCCACTGGGGACGGTTCTCGCCGGCGAGATCCGCCCCCGGTGGATATTCTAACCATCAAAAAAGCGAGTCAGAAGACTCGCTTTAATCTGCGTGCGACAGGATTCGAACCCACGACCTTCTGGTCCGTAGCCAGACGCTCTATCCAGCTGAGCTACGCACGCATCTCATTGTCTCTCAGAACTCTTTCTTAAAGACGTGTGTAATAATACTCAATTAAAAGATGAAAGTCAAGGATAAAATGAATTTTGTTGCGATAAACGTGAAAAATTTTTTAATCCATATGATTAATCAATCTAAAAACAAAAATAATGATGAACCAAGATGATATCAAATCCTGTCATTAACCAGATCATACAGGGTATATTTGTTAACAACCTCATAAATCGCCTCGTCTATCTTCTTATACAAAGGAAATTTGAGACAACTGGCAGACTTTGAGCAGGAAGAGGATCCACTGACACACTCCACCGGTGCGAGACTTCCTTCGGCTGCGTCAAGGATCTCACCAATCTTTATCTCATCTGTCGGACGTGTAAAAAGATATCCGCCTTTAGCCCCACGGATTGATTTCAAAAAACCTCCCTTTACCATAAGAGAAATGATCTGCTCCAGATATTTTATGGAAATCCCCTGACGTTCTGAAATCTCCTTGATGCTGACCGGAGTTACTCCGTCATAGTTCTGGGCAATGTCTATCAGAGTCGAAAGAGCATAACGACCCTTTGTGGAAATCATCATATAAAAAATCCTCCATAGTTACTAAAAGCATAGCTGATGCCTATACTCTAAATAATCCTAGCATATCACTAGGCATTATTCAAGGCATGGGAAATGTACGTTTTTAAGTAAATACAATAACAGTAATTCCTATTGTTTTTATAGGAAAACATCTGCGATATGAACTTTTACTATATTGACTAAACATTGTCAAGATAATATACTTTCGATGCTTGAAGCAGTAATTCCCTCGTATACAAAATTCAGTATTTGTTGCTTGGGCAACATTTTTGCTTCAGGTAAGGGGTTAATATTGATGTGTCAGATAGAGGAGGAGTCCGTAGGCAGAACACAGCCAACGGAAAAAGGGTCTGATAATCAAAAAACAATTATTATATTGGAGGAAAAGACATGAGAGAGGAATGGAGAGGCTTTAACGCCGGACACTGGACAAGCGATGTTAACGTTCGTTCTTTTATCCAGAACAACTATACACCATATGATGGTGATGCAAGCTTCCTGCAGGGACCAACAGAGGCAACAAAGGATCTCTGGAATGAGGTTCAGGGATTACAGAAGGAAGAAAGAGCAAAGGGCGGCGTTCTCGATATGGAAACAAAGGTGGTTTCCGGTATCACAGCTTATGACGCTGCTTACATTACCGCTGATTCAAAAGACAAAGAGAAGGTAGTAGGTCTTCAGACAGACAAACCTCTCAAGAGAGCATTTATGCCATACGGCGGTATCAAGATGGCAGAGCAGGCTTGTACAACTTATGGTTACACTCCCGATCCTCTTCTTCATAAAATATTTACAGAGTACCATAAGACACACAATCAGGGCGTATTTGATGCGTATACACCTGAGATGAAAAAGGTTCGTCATGCCCATATCCTCACAGGTCTTCCCGATACATACGGCCGTGGACGTATCGTCGGCGACTACAGAAGAATCGCTCTTTACGGTATAGACTTCCTTATCGAAGAGAAAAAGAAGGATTTTGATAACTGCGGCGACGGAACCATGACAGACAATGTTGTCCGCCAGAGAGAAGAGATCGCAGATCAGATGAGAGCTCTCCGTCAGATGAAGGAGATGGCTGCATCCTATGGTTATGACATTTCCCTTCCCGCAAAGAATGCAAAGGAAGCTGTACAGTGGCTTTACTTCGGTTACCTCGCTGCCATCAAGACACAGAACGGTGCAGCAATGTCAGTAGGCCGTGTGTCAACCTTCCTTGACATATACATTAACAGAGATCTTACAGAAGGAACTCTAACAGAACAGGAAGCTCAGGAGCTTATCGACCACTTTGTAATGAAGCTTCGTATGGTTAAGTTCGCAAGAATTCCTTCATACAATCAGCTCTTCTC
Organism: Oribacterium sp. FC2011; assembly: GCF_000701645.1. Taxonomy (NCBI): domain Bacteria; kingdom Bacillati; phylum Bacillota; class Clostridia; order Lachnospirales; family Lachnospiraceae; genus Oribacterium; species Oribacterium sp. FC2011. The sequence goes on along the minus strand of NZ_JNJM01000006.1, from coordinate 27,908 downwards.
CGGTGACCCGGTCTGGGCTACACTTGAGGTTGCAGGTATGGGTCAGGACGGCCGTTCAATGGTTACAAAGAATGATTTCCGTTTCCTTCACACTCTTGAGAACATGGGACCTGCACCTGAGCCAAACCTTACAGTACTTTATACAAAGAGACTTCCTGAAACCTTCAAGAAGTATGCCGCAAAGATCTCTGTAACAACATCTTCCATCCAGTACGAGAACGATGATGTTATGAGACCTGTATGGGGCGATGATTACTCAATCTGCTGTTGTGTATCAGCTACACAGACCGGTAAGGAGATGCAGTTCTTCGGCGCCCGTGCAAACCTTGCAAAGTGCCTTCTTTACGCTATCAACGGCGGTGTTGATGAGAAGTTAAAGGAGCAGGTAGGTCCTGAGTACAAGCCTATCACTTCAGAGTATCTTGACTATGATGAGGTTTGCCGCAAGTATGTCCAGATGATGGACTGGCTTGCAGGAGTTTACGTAAACGTTCTCAACCTTATCCAGTATATGCACGACAAGTACTTCTATGAGGCTGCGGAGATGGCTCTCATTGATACAGATGTACGCCGTACCTTTGCAACAGGCATCGCCGGCTTCTCACATGTAGTTGATTCACTTTCTGCCATCAAGTACGCCAAGGTTAAGACTGTACGTGACGAGGATGGCCTCGTAATTGATTACGAAGTGGAAGGTGACTTCCCTAAGTATGGTAATGATGACGACCGTGCAGATGATATAGCAGTTAACCTTTTGAAGACCTTCCTGACAAAAATAAAGAAGCACCACACCTACAGAGATTCAGAGCCTACAACCTCTATCCTTACCATCACTTCAAACGTAGTGTATGGAAAGGCAACAGGTGCTATGCCTGACGGACGTCCTGCAGGCGCTCCGCTTTCACCGGGAGCAAACCCAAGCTACGGTGCAGAGAACTCAGGTCTTCTTGCATCCCTTAACTCTGTAGCAAAGCTGCCATACGAGTACGCACTTGATGGTATTTCCAATACCCAGACCATCAACCCTGCAGCACTCGGACACAGCGAGGATGAGCAGGCTACAACACTTGTAAGAGTTATGGATGGCTACTTCGCAAAGGGCGCTCACCATGTTAATGTCAATGTCTTCGGCGTTGAGAAACTGAAGGATGCCATGGAACACCCCGAGAAACCTGAATACGCTAACTTTACTATCCGCGTATCAGGTTATGCCGTTAAGTTCATTGACCTTACAAGAGAGCAGCAGCTTGACGTAATTTCAAGAACAGAGCACAAGGCACTTTAATTCACATATAACCTTGAAAACTAACCGCCGCTTTCATCGGAAGTGGCGGCTTTTTTTATCGCAAATGGAGGAAAAACATATGGCAGAAGCAATCAAAGGCGCGATCCACAGCATTGAAACCTTCGGATCTGTAGATGGTCCCGGAGTAAGATATATAGTATTCCTCAAAGGCTGCAATATGCGATGCCGCTATTGCCACAATCCCGATACCTGGGATTTCACAAGCGCTGATATGCGGACCGCAGACGAAATTCTTCAGAATGCTGTTAGATACCGCGAATACTGGGGCGAAGAGGGCGGCATAACCGTAAGCGGCGGAGATCCGCTGGTACAGATAGACTTCGTCATAGACCTTTTTGAAAAAGCCAAAGCCATGGGCATATCCACCTGTCTTGACACCTCCGCACAGCCCTTTACAAGAGAAGAACCCTTCTTCAGTAAATTCAACCGCCTCATAAAAGTCACCGACACAGTCCTTTTCGACATCAAAGAAATCGATGACGAAAAACATAAAAAACTCACCGGCCATACCAACAAAAACATTCTTGACTGCTGTACCTATCTTAGCGATCAGGGAGTCGACCTTTGGATCCGCCACGTCCTCGTCCCCGGTCTCACCGATTCCGACGAAGAACTCATTGCCACCAAAGCCTTCATCGACACCCTTAAAACCGTAAAAAAAGTCGAAATCCTCCCCTACCACACCCTCGCCCTCTACAAATACGAAAAACTCGGCCTGAAATACACCCTTACCGACACCCCCACTCCGACCCCGGAGCTTGTAAAGCACGCGGAAGAACTTCTTGGGGTACGATAAGGTTTTAATTCGTCAAATGGGTTGGGCTTGGCATATGACACGCAAAAAATCCACTTTGCTAACCCATATTTAAACTAACAGCTACGATAAATATCAAAGGGACTTCACATTTACCTTCCGGTAGCGAAAACGGAAGAAAATGCAAGGGATGTGTGGCACAGTTAGAAAAGTAAAGAAAATGCAGGGGATGTGTGGCTAGGCTTGCGGCTTGAAAGAACATCGAATAAATAAATCCGCACAGAACGAACGCGTAAGCGTCCGAGCTGGGCGGATTTATTTATGAGATGTACTTTCAACGCCGTGGGCCGTCACGCATCCCCTGCATTTTCTGCACCATTTCAACATCGTAATCCGTCACGCATCCCTTGCATTTTCTGTACCATTTCAATCCCCTCCGTGATAAAATGAAAGTTAGTTATTTCAGTGAATTTTAAAGCATGGGGAGGAACATATGCTATATAACAACACCATTTGGGCCGGCCTGGACATGGACACCAACGAAAAAGTATGCATACTGCCGCGTATGGCCAACAGACACGGACTCATCGCCGGAGCTACCGGCACAGGTAAGACGATCACATTAAAAGTACTTGCCGAATCATTCAGCAACATGGGCGTTCCGGTATTTCTTTCCGACATAAAAGGCGATCTTTCCGGAATGATCAAGCCCGGAGTTGACAACGCAAACATGCAGGAACGCATTCAGTATTTCGGCCTTGATAAAGAAGGCTTTACTTATCAGAACTTCCCTACACAATTCTGGGATATAAGCGGCAAAAAAGGTCTACCCCTGAGAACCACCGTAAGTGAATTCGGACCCACTTTACTTTCCCGTATCCTTGGGCTCACAGATCTTCAGACCAATATCCTTACAATCATTTTCCGCATTGCAGATGAAGAAAACCTTCTTTTGCTGGACACCAAGGACCTTCGCTCCATGGTTCAGTATGTAGCACAGAACAACAAAAAATACAGCTCACAATACGGGAACATGACCACCGCTTCACTCAATGCTATTCTCAGATCCATCGTGGCGCTGGAAACAGCAGGAGCAGATAAATTCTTCGGTGAGCCTGCTATCGATATACATGATTTTTTCAGACAGGACAGCGACGGAAGAGGAATGATCAACATACTTGAAGCAGAAAGCACCGTGCAGAATCCTGTCATTTACGCTACATTTATGCTCTATATGTTATCCGAGCTATTTGAGCAGCTTCCCGAGGTAGGCGATCGGGAAAAGCCTAAGATGGTTTATTTCTTTGACGAGGCTCATTTACTGTTTAATGATGCCCCCAAGGCTCTTGTGGATAAGATCGAGCAGGTGGTTAAGCTCATACGTTCCAAAGGCGTAGGCATTTTCTTCATAACCCAGAATCCCAGTGATGTACCGGATTCTGTTCTGGCACAGCTTGGAAATAAGATCCAGCATGCACTTCATGCCTATACTCCTTCAGAGGAAAAGAAGGTAAAAGCTGCTGCTGATTCATTCAGAGTGAATAAGAATTTCAGTACAGTCGAAGTTCTCCAGAACCTTGGAACCGGAGAGGCACTAATCTCCTTCCTTGATGAAGAAGGAAAACCTGATAATGTAAGACGCTGCCGTGTATTACCTCCTCAATCACTGATGGGACCGGCTGATGATTCATCAAGGCTCATGGTCATTAATTCTTCTGATTTTGCAGAAAAGTACAGCGAAGAAGTTGACAGAGATTCTGCTTATGAATTCTTCAAGAGGCTCACTGACGAAGCAACTGCTGAAGCTGCCAGAATTGAAGCAGAGAAACAGGCTGAAAAGGATGCAGAAGCCCTTGCAAAGGCTCAGGAAAAGGCAAACAGAGGAAGAATGACCGCTGTTAAGTCAGTAGGTCGTTCAACAGCAGGAACACTGGGAAGAGAAGCCGGTGGTGCAATTGGAAAAACCTTCTTGGGTACTTTCGGTAAGAGAGTAGGCGGTAATATCGGGGCCGCTCTCGGAAGAGGTCTTCTGGATACTTTCTTCAGGAGTTAAAAATCCCGTATAGTCTTATAAAATAAACGCTTCTACCGATCGGATAATCGGCAGAAGCGTTTGTTGTTTAAATCATTACACTATAGAACGTCATTGCGAGACAAAGCAGCGTTACGATGATTACTGAAAAAGTTGTAAACCACAGCGCATACATTCGCCCTAAAGAAGACTCATTACCAAGGTCATCGAGAAACACCTTAAAGTTCTTAATAACAGATATCACAAGGATTAAGGCACCGCCATACAGAAGTATAAAATATGCTACATTAACTGCCATTGATTCACTAAAAAGCAAAACCGGTAAAAGGGCAACCGTATTGTTGGCGATATGCATCAGAATGGAATATTTCAAACCGTAATTCTCTCTTATCCAGGCAAATACAATTCCAATAAAAACAGCAGCTATAAACTGAACAATATTAAAGTGCATGAGGCCAAATAACAATGAAGTTATGGTTATGGCAAATATTTTTCCATGCTTTCTGAAATGTCCATACAAAATTCCTCGAAAGAAACACTCTTCCAAAAGGGGAGCCGCAAGAAAGGCGTAAATCATGGACCAGAAATCCTGAATATCGGAACCGGTGGCGATTTCTTTGGCATTATCCAAAGAATAACCGAAGTTTTTCAGCAGATCCTCAAGGGGATCGATAAGATAGTTGGTTAAGCATTGGATACCAAAGATGATAAACAGTAAATAAATAAAAGTGAATATATTGAACTTTTTGTATCTTACGTGAATGTTTTCGGTCCCCAGCATCAAAAGTGAAACTGTCAGTGCCACAAAACCTGCAATCATCATGGAGAAATTAGGATCCCTGTATAAATTGGAACCAACTTCCATCATGAAGGATCCACCTATCTGAAATATGATCTCATATACCAGAATGGTAATGGCAATTTTCGAAAACAACCTTTTAACCGGATAAGTCATACACTGTCGTCTCCAACTCTTTAGTTTAAATTTAGCCTCTGATTTACCACAACTTTCAATTTATTGTGGTATACTTTACAAGGTTTTCGCTAAACATTATACCATAAAAGGAAATAATATGAAAAAATGGTTTCTTTACAATAAAAAGGCTGATTTCAAAGCCATTGCAGATAAATTCGGCATCGATCAGGTTACCGCAAGAATACTGAGAAACAGAGACATTAACTCGGAAAAGCAGATCGAACAGTACCTTCACGGTTCCCTTGAGGAGGATCTTCATTCACCTCTTTTTCTTCCTGATGCGATTAAATGTATGAATCATCTCAACAGGGCTATAAAGGAAGGAAAACATATACGGGTTGTGGGAGACTATGATGTTGACGGCGTATGTGCAACATATATTCTGGTCAACGGCCTGAAAAGACTCGGGGCCAGGGTGGATTATGTTCTTCCGGATCGTATAAAGGACGGCTACGGAATTAATGTCAATATCATTGATAAAGCAAAAGAAGACGGAGTTGATGTTATTCTCACCTGCGACAACGGCATAGCTGCCATAGAGGAACTGAAGCACGCAAGAGATCTGGGACTCACCGTCCTCGTTACAGATCACCATGATGTGAGACAAAAACAGGATGAGGACTATGGCTGCGAATCCAGAGACATTCTTCCTCCTGCAAGTGCGGTGGTGGATGCCAAAAGAGAAGACAGCCGTTATCCTTTTCCGGATATCTGCGGAGCTGTTGTAGCCTGGAAGATCATCATCATGCTATACCAGAATCACACTATTCCGGAGGAAGAGTACTATGACTTTCTGGAGTTCGCCGCCATTGCAACGGTCTGTGATGTTATGGATCTCCGGGACGAGAACAGAACCATAGTGAAATTTGGACTCCAGCAGATCAAACAAACAGGAAATAAAGGGTTGAGGGCTCTCCTTAAAGTTCAGGATCTTCTGGAGCAGGAGCACCTTAATACATATCATATCGGATTTATTATTGGTCCCTGTATCAATGCCGGCGGCCGACTCAGATCTGCAGAACTTGCTTTGGATCTCTTCTTTACCACGGATGAAGAGAAGGCTCTTATGAAAGCCGTAAAGCTAAAAGAGCTGAATGAATCCCGCAAAGCCATGACCATAGAGGCAACCAACAAAGCCATTGAAATGGTTGAAAAGAATTATTTAAACCGGTTCGTGCTGGTAATATATCTGCCGGAACTCCATGAAAGCCTTGCCGGAATTGTAGCCGGACGATTAAGGGAAAGATTTTCAAGGCCGGCATTTGTCATAACAAAGGCTGAAGGCGTAGAAGCCGGTGAAGCTCTCTCAAAGGGCTCCGGCAGAAGCATTGACGGTTATAATATGTCAGAGCATCTCCAGGAAGTAAGCGAACTGCTGGTTAAATGGGGTGGACACCCACAGGCATGCGGATTCACTCTTTTGGAAAAGGATATCGACGAATTCAGAACCAGGCTTAACACTCTTTGCAATCTGAGTCCGGACCAGCTCATTGACAAAATCTGGATAGACGTCCCTATGCCGATTGATTATATTTCAAATAACCTTATCCACGACTTCGAAAAACTGGAGCCCTTTGGAAAAGGAAACGAAAAACCCTGTTTTGCCACAAAAAACCTTAGAATTACGGACTGTCGGGTCTTTGGAAAAAACAGAAATGTTGTAAAAATGAGACTTCAGTCAGAAACCGGTTCATTAATGGATGGGTTGATATTTACAAATGGTGATGAATTTTTAAGAGAGAAGAAAACCTGCACAAAAATAGATGTGGTTTACTATCCACAGATTAATGAATATAATGGAACTCAGAGTCTTCAGATAATCATAGATGATTATCAGTTGAAGCCTTAGTAAATCATGTCTTATGGAGGTAACTATGATCAAGGAAGTGATGAACTATATAACCCAGGCTGATCCTGAGGTTGGAAAGTTGATTGCTATGGAGTATGACCGTCAGCAGAACAACATCGAGCTTATAGCGTCTGAAAACATTCTGTCAGACACATCCATGCTGGCTATGGGCACGATCCTTACAAACAAATATGCTGAAGGATACCCCGGAAAACGTTATTACGGCGGCTGCGTACACGTAGATGACATCGAGACCATCGCCATCGAAAGAGCCAAGAAGCTTTTTAACTGCGAGTATGCCAATGTTCAGCCCCATTCAGGTGCTCAGGCAAATATGGCCGTAACCATGGCAATCTGTAAACCGGGAGACAAGATCCTCGGAATGTCACTGGATGCCGGCGGACACCTTACTCATGGTTCACCTGCAAACTTCTCAGGCAGTTTTTTCAATATCATTCCTTATGGTGTTAATGCTGACGGCTTTATAGATTACGATGAATTAGAGGCAACAGCTCTTCGCGAGAAGCCTAAGATGATCATTGCCGGAGCTTCTGCTTATCCAAGAATCATTGACTTCAAGAGATTCCGTGAGATCGCAGATAAGTGCGGCGCTGTTTTATGGGTTGATATGGCTCATATCGCAGGTCTTGTGGCAGCCGGAGTTCATCCGTCACCTATCCCTTACGCTCATGTAGTTACCACTACAACCCACAAGACTCTCCGCGGACCAAGAGGAGGTCTCATCCTTTCAAGTGAAGAGATCGCAAAGCAGTACAACTTCAACAAGGCTGTTTTCCCGGGATGCCAGGGCGGTCCTCTCGAGCATGTTATCGCTGCCAAGGCTATCTGTTTCGGAGAGGCTTTAAAACCTGAATTCAAGGCTTACCAGGAGCAGATCGTCAAGAACTGTAAGGCTCTTTCCGAGGCTATGGTTGCTCAGGGCTTCAAGCTTGTTTCAGGAGGCACAGACAACCATTTAATGCTTGTTGACCTCACAAATATCCCTGAGCTTACCGGCAAGGTTCTCCAGAACAACTGCGACGAGGTTCACATCACTCTTAACCGTAATGCTATTCCTAACGATCCTCGTTCACCTTTCGTTACTTCCGGTGTCCGTATCGGTACAGCTGCCGTAACCACCAGAGGTTTCAAGGAGGAGGACATGAAGCCTATCGCCGAGTGTATCTGGAAGGTTGCCACCGATTTCGAGAACTCCCGCGAAGAAGTCATCGCCAAGGTTGCCGAGCTCACTCGCAAGTACCCGATTTACGAAGGCTAAAAGTTATTACAACCCGGACGTGAAAACGGCGGTTCATGGCGACGGCTCACGGCGTTGAAAGTACATTCCGCAAAAAAAGTCCACCAGGTCTGGACACTTACGTGTTCATCCCTGGTGGACTTTTTTCGCTCCATGTTCTTTCAAGCAGCAAGCCTAGTCACCATTGAACCGCCGTTTTCACTGACTTTCTCTCCCGAAACCATGTAACTCCATTATTTTTTTGAAAGCTGATGCGAAAAGTTACCTGAACAGATATTACTCATAGAAATGCATGGCGTGATAGCTCTTAGCACTATTGCTCTACACAAAGTGAAGAATTCGGTGCCCGGTACGAAAGTGTATAACAGTGAGTCCGGTCTCCAATGGCGCTATTCCGCAAAAGTAAGAATTCGGCTTTCAATGGTGACTAGGCTTGCGGCTTGAAAGAACATCGAATAGAAAAATCCGTGCAGAGCGAACGCGTAAGCGTACGATCTGCACGGATTTTTCGTATGAGATGTACTTTCAACGCCGTGGGCCGTCGCCATGAAAGCCGAATTCTGGACGGCTGCCAATAACCACAGGCGCCATTGGAGACCGGATTCACGTCCGGCCACCGAATTCTGGCCGGGGAGCCAAAGTGTTACGCCTGCTCCTTCAGCTTGTTCTGCGCAACAGTGAGCATCAGCTTGATACGGTTTAGCTGGTTGACTTCGGAAGCACCTGCGTCGTAGTCTACGGCGATGATGTTGGCATCAGGGTTGTGCTTCTTCAGCTCCTTGATGACGCCCTTGCCGACGATGTGGTTAGGCAGACATCCGAAAGGCTGAGTGCAGACGATATTGTTCACACCCTCCTCCATGAGCTCCAACATCTCGCCGGTCAGGAACCAGCCCTCACCTGTCTGATTACCGATGGAAACATATTCTCTGGCCATCTTTGCAAGCTCCTTGATTTCTCCCGGTGGAGTAAATCTCCTGGACTTGGTAAATTCCTTACGGGCCGTCTTTCTAAAGTACTCAAGGAAGTTTATGGCACAGTTGCATAATGCCTTTCCCTTCCATCCGGCACCCAGATTCTCATATTTGAAATTCTGGTTGTAGAAGCAGTAAAGCAGGAAATCCATAAGATCCGGCATTACAGCTTCGGCACCTTCTTTTTCAAGAAGTTCAACTATATGGTTGTTGGCAAGAGGAGAGAACTTAACAAGGATCTCACCTACTATACCGACTTTAGGTTTAACCAAACCTTCCTTCAAAGGAAGATTATCAAAGTCTCTTATGATTCCCTTTACATTTTTTTTGAAAAGGGACATGGAGGTTGTCTTCTTTGAGACAGCCATCTTGCAGACCTTAAGCCACTTCTGGTGTAATGCTTCAGCAGATCCCGGAACCGCCTCATACGGTCTTGTAGCGTAAAGGACTCTCATAAATACATCGCCGTAAACCACTGCCTGCATAGCTCTTGTCAAGAGCGGGAGAGTAAGCTTAAATCCGGGAGTTGACTCCATGCTGTTGGTATTGAGGGAAATAACAGGTATCTGTGACATTCCCGCATGTTCCAGGGCACGGCGTATAAATCCGATGTAATTTGATGCACGGCAGCCTCCTCCGGTCTGGGTCATGATAACGGCAGTCTCATTGGGATCATACTTACCTGAATTGAGGGCTTCCATGATCTGTCCTACAACTATGATCGATGGGTAGCAGGCATCATTGTTAACATATTTTAAACCGGTATCAATGGCTGAACGGTTTGCATTGTTCAGTACTATAAGGTTATAGCCAGCGGCACGGAAGGCAGCTTCAACTATCTCAAAATGTATGGGAGACATCTGAGGACAAAGGATGGTATAGTTCTTTGCCTTCATCTCCTTGGTGAAAAGTTTTCGCTCATAATTAGCCGGACGGATATTACGTACATAGTTCTTTTCATCCCGGACTCTGATGGCAGCGATAAGAGATCTCACTCTAATACGTGCGGCACCGAGGTTATTAACCTCATCAATCTTAAGAACAGTGTAGATCTTATCAGATCCGGTAAGAATGTCTCTGACCTGATCCACAGTCACAGCATCAAGTCCGCATCCGAAGGAATTGAGCTGTATAAGGTCAACGTCTTCTCTGTGTTTTACAAACTCAGCAGCTCTATATAGTCTTGTGTGATACATCCACTGATCTGTAACGATGATGGGACGTTCCACCTCTGCGAGATGAGATACAGAATCTTCCGTAAGTACCGCAAAATCGTAGCTTGTGATAAGTTCAGGAATTCCGTGATGTATCTCAGGGTCCACATGATAAGGTCTTCCCGCAAGAACTATTCCACGGTGACCGGTTTCCTTCATCCAGTGAAGAGTTTCCTCTCCCTTTTTCTGCATATCGGTATGAGCACGTTCCAGTTCAAGCCATGCTTCGTGAGCGGCCGCCCTGACCTCATCCTCAGTAATATTCCATGCTTTAAACTGTTCTTCAATCTTACTATCGGTGAGTTCACCTACAGGGCGGATGGAACGCTCGATTTCGCCGCCATGTATAAATATCCTTACAAGCTGATCCGTACAGATTTTCTCATCAGTAAATGCAAGGAACGGCTTCATAAACATAACCGAATTATCTTCCAGGCCTTCAACATTATTCTTAATGTTTTCTGCATAGGAAGTAACCATAGGGCAGTTGTAATGGTTGCCCGCATCGGGTGTTTCATTACGCTCGTAAGGTATGCATGGATAGAATATGAATTTCTGTCCGTTTCTAATGAGCCATTCGATATGTCCGTGAACGATCTTTGCAGGATAGCACTCGGATTCTGAAGGTATACTTTCTATTCCAAGCTCGTAAATCTTTCTGGTACTTGCAGGAGAGAGTACAGTCCTGAACTTTAATTCTCTGAAGAAGGTAGCCCAGAATGGATAGTTCTCATACATATTGAGAACCCTCGGTATACCTACTTCACCGCGAACCGCGATGTCCTGAGGCAGCGGTTCATAGTCGAACATTCTCTTAAGCTTATACTCAAAGAGGTTTGGAATATCCCTCTTTATCTTGGTTTTTCCTAAGCCCCTTTCACAGCGGTTTCCGGAAATGTAATTACGTCCGGCACCGAACTGATTAACTGTCAGAACGCAGTGGTTATTGCAGCCCTGGCAGCGGGTCATCTTTGTTGTATATTTAAGGTTAATGATTTCACTAAGAGGAAGCATTGTAGTCTGAACACGGCCATAAGCTGTGAGTGGAACTTTTATTTCCTCTGTAGGCTTCATGTTTTTGATCTTTTCATTTGCCATATGGTATCTCTCACGGGCTATGAGAGCAGCACCAAAGGCGCCCATGATTCCGGCTATGTCAGGTCTTACAACATTAGCTCCCAGAAGATTCTCAAAAGCACGGAGCACGGCATCATTGTAGAAGGTTCCGCCCTGGACAACGATATGTTCGCCCAGATCCTTGGCTTCGGTAACCTTTATAACCTTAAAAAGTGCATTCTTGATAACAGAGTATGCAAGACCTGCGGAGATGTCATTAACAGTTGCTCCTTCCTTCTGTGCCTGTTTTACATTTGAATTCATGAAAACAGTGCATCTGGAACCGAGGTCCGTAGGATTGTCGGCATAAAGCGCCGCATGAGCAAAATCTATAACCGAATAGTCAAGGGATTTTGCAAATGTCTCCAGGAAGGAACCGCAGCCACTGGAGCAGGCCTCATTAAGCTGCACGGAATCAACTGTACCATCCTTTATACGGATGCACTTCATATCCTGTCCGCCGATATCCAGTATGCAATCTACCTTAGGGTCAAAGAATGAAGCTGCATAGTAGTGGGAAATGGTCTCAACCTCACCCTCATCCAGCTGGAAAGCAGACTTAAGCAGAGCTTCCCCATATCCTGTGGAACAGCTGTAGGCAATCCGGGCATCTTCCGGAAGAAGATCCCGTATCTCTTTCATTGATTCTATCGCTGTGGCGATAGGCGAACCGTTGTTGTTTCTGTAAAATCTGTAAAGAAGTTCGCCTTCCTCGGATACCAGGGCAAGCTTTGTAGTGGTGGAGCCCGCATCTATACCGAGATAAACATTACCATGGTACTGTGAAAGATCGGCAGTCTTAACCTTTGCTTTATCATGACGGGCACTGAACTCCTTATATTCTTTCTCATTCCCGAAAAGAGGATCCATTCTCTTTATCTCTGCATCCATCTTGATGCCGTTACGAAGCATATTGATAAGCTGGGTGACAGATTCTTCCTTTGCCTCCTCCGGACAGTTAAGGCAGGAGCCGATAGCCGCAAAAAGATGGCTGTTTTCAGGCTCGATTATTTCATCACCCTGCAGATTCAGAGTGCGTATAAAGGCTTTTCTTAATTCGGGCATGAAGTGAAGAGGACCGCCCAAAAATGCAACGTGTCCTCTGATGGGCTTACCCTGGGCAAGACCCGATATAGTCTGATTAACCACCGCCTGGAAAATAGAAGCTGCAAGATCCTCACGGGCTGCACCTTCATTTATAAGCGGCTGAATGTCAGTTTTTGCGAAAACGCCGCATCTTGCAGCGATAGGATATATCATCTGATAGTCTTTTGCGAGAACATTAAGTCCTGCGGCATCAGTATGAAGAAGTGATGCCATCTGGTCAATGAAAGATCCCGTTCCTCCGGCGCAGATACCGTTCATTCGCTGATCGATACCGCCTTTGAAATATATGATCTTGGCGTCTTCTCCACCAAGCTCTATGGCTACATCAGTATCCGGACGATATGCTTTTAATGCTGTCGCAACGGCAACAACCTCCTGACAGAAAGCCGCGTCCATGTGTTTACTCAGGGTAAGACCTCCTGACCCTGTAATCACTGTAGAAAGACTGATCTCCCCCAACTGTTTCTTTGCTTCCTCAAGAATATCCGCAAGTGTTCCCTGAATATCTGCATGGTGACGTCTATAATCGGAAAACAGAAGCTTATCCTCCTGATCCATAATCGCAATCTTAACAGTTGTAGAACCTATATCTATTCCAAGTCTGTTTCTCTGCATATATAAAACCCCATTTATAACATCCCTTGAACCGGTAATTCATTTCCGGCTTGTATCTTAATAAGACTTTCAGAGATAACCCCGTCTCCTTTTTCAGCCAAATCAGATACTTTGTTTTCTACCTATTAGAAGGCACAAACTAAAGACCTATATTAACATTTAGAAAAGAGCCATTCAACTGTGATAATGTAAAACTTTTGTGAATAAATGTCTTTTTTGTCTTGAAAAACACCCAAAGTGTTTATATACTGTATTGAAATTTTTTTGCAATAAAGCGTGTGTTCTTCTTATAAAAATAGTAAACTTGTAAGAGATATAAATGAGGATGCACAGAAAATGCAAGTGTTTCCAAAAAAGAAACAAAATACAATATTAAGGAGAATGAGAATTGACATTTTATCAAAGGCTTGAACGAAAATTCGGGAAATATGCAATCCCCGATCTCATGAAATACATCTGCGTAATCTACGTGGTAGGTTACATTATCATGATGTTTAATCCGTATTATTACGATTACTGGCTGGCTCTTGACCCTGATAAGATACTTCACGGACAAATCTGGCGTATAATAACTTTTCTGTTTTTTCCGCCGTCCTTTCAACCTATATGGATGGTCATAGCTGTATTTGTTTATTACAGTCTCGGTACAACCCTGGAGCGAATGTGGGGAACAGTTAAGTACAACTTCTTTTATTTTTCCGGAGTCCTGCTGCTGGTAGTGGCATCTCTGTTATTTTACATTGTTACAGGCGTATCCATGCGGCTTTATCCCACTTATATGACCTTCAGTATATTCCTGGCATATGCGCTTACTTTTCCGGACAGTGTTTTCTATCTGTATTTTTTCATACCGATAAAAGCGCAGTGGCTTGCCATAGCAGAAGTGGTGCTCTACTTGTACATGTTTATTTCTGCACCTTTTTTAAGCAGCACCCAGGTTGAAATAGCCGTATCCCTTTTGAATGTGGCATTGTTTTTCTTTCTTACCAATCAGAAGCAAAAGAAGAGCAATGTTTTCCATATAAATGATTTTAGATAATATTCCAGGAGGATTTTTAATGAGAAAGACTAAAATTGTATGTACACTTGGACCTAACGAGAATGATTATAATATTCTTAAAAAGCTTGCCGAAAACATGGACGTAGCACGTTTCAACTTCTCACACGGCAGCCATCAGGAGCACCTCGAGAGACTTACTCTCCTTAAGGAAGCCAGAAAAGACAGCGGACGCGAGATAGCAGCTCTCCTTGATACAAAGGGACCTGAAATCCGTACCGGTGAGCTGGAGAATCACCAGAAGGTTACTCTTGAGACAGGAGCACAGATAATCCTTACAACAGAAGAGTGCATCGGAAACAAGGACAAAGTTTATATCAACTATGACGGTCTCAATGAAGACGTTAAAGAGGGTAATGTAATCCTTATTGATGATGGTCTCATCGGTCTTGTTGTAAAGAAGGTTGAAGGAGCTGATATCCTTTGTGAAATCACAAATGGTGGTGAGCTTGGTGAGAAGAAGGGTGTGAATGTCCCGAACGTAAGCATTAAGCTTCCGGGCCTTACAGATAAGGATATCGCTGATATCAAGTTTGGTCTCGAGGTAGGATTCGATTTCGTTGCAGCGTCTTTTGTTCGTAATGCTGAGACTATTCGCCAGATCCGTGAGATCATTGACAATGCCGGTTCAAACATGAAGATCATCGCAAAGATCGAGTCACAGGAAGGTCTCGACAATCTTGATGAAATCATTGATGCCGCTGACGGTATCATGGTTGCCCGTGGTGACCTTGGTGTTGAGATAGAAGCAAAGCGTCTTCCACAGCTTCAGAAGGAAATGATCAAAAAGTGCAACTATGCAGGCAAGCTTGTAATCACTGCAACCCAGATGCTGGATTCCATGATCCGTAATCCGCGTCCTACAAGAGCCGAGGTTACAGACGTTGCCAATGCTGTATATAACGGCACAGACGCAGTTATGCTTTCAGGCGAAACAGCTGCAGGTAAGTATCCTGTGGAAGCTCTTGAGATGATGGCTTCCATCGTTGAGTACACAGAGCAGTTCCTTGACTACAGCGCTTATAAGAACCGTAAGGTTGATAAGAGCACATATGAGAATATCTCAAATGCTGTTTGTGCGGCTTCCGTTACAACTGCTTCAGAGCTTCATGCAAAGGCGCTTATCGTACCTTCACTTACAGGTTCAACCGCAAGACTTATTTCAAAGTATCGTCCTGCAACACCTATATATGCAATGTCTCCAAGCCAGGCAACTGTACGCCAGATGATGCTCCTCTGGGGTGTTACTCCTATTTGGGCAAAGAGATCCGATACAACAGATGAGCTCTTCGAGAACTCCATGGACGAGCTTCGCAGCCGCGGAATCGTTGAGAAGGGCGATATCTGCGTAATCACAGCAGGTATCCTTTCAAGACTTACACGTAATCAGCCGGTTACTCCTACAAACATCATGCGAGTAATGGGAGCATAAACCAAAAATTATTTCATATTTTACGCAATATAGGTTATTATTATTTTTATTGCGGGGACAAGCCTCACAGATAGTATGTTTGTGAGGCTTTTTTTAATAATATACGAGGAGAAACCTTATGAAGACACCATATGCAACACTTGAACAGGTACAGAAGATAGCCGAAACCTATGACACACCTTTTTATCTTTACGACGAAAAGGGCATCCGTGAGAATGCCCGTAAAGTACAGAAGGCCTTCAGTTGGAACAAGGGCTTTAAGGAATACTTTGCGGTAAAGGCATGTCCCAATCCGACTATCCTTAAGATTCTTAAGGAAGAGGGCTGCGGAACCGACTGCAGTTCACTTACAGAGCTTCAGATGTCAGATGCCTGCGGTTTTTCCGGTCATGATATAATGTTTTCTTCCAACGAAACTCCTCTTTCTGAGTATGTTTTCGCCCACAAGCTTGGTGGCATCATAAATCTTGATGACTTCACAAATATCGCAGAACTGGAAGAGACTCTGGGTTCTTTCCCTGAGACCATGTCACTTCGTTACAATCCGGGCGGATACTTCCAGATCGCCAATACCATCATGGACAATCCACAGGACGCCAAGTACGGAATGACCACAGACCAGATCATCGAAGGCTTTAAGATCCTTAAATCAAAGGGTGTAAAGCGTTTCGGAATGCATTCCTTCCTTGCCTCCAATACCGTAACCAATGATTATTATCCTACACTTGCGAAGCAGCTTTTCGAGCTTGCGGTAAAGATCAAAAACGAGACCGGAGTTGAGCTTAACTTCATCAATCTTTCCGGCGGCGTAGGCATCCCTTATAAGCCTGATCAGGAAGGCAATGACATTGAGATCATCGGTGCCGGCGTACATAAGGTTTTTGACGAGGTACTGGTTTCAAACGGCCTGGGAAACATCAGCATCTTTACAGAGATGGGAAGATTCATGACAGGTCCTTACGGAGCCCTTATCACAAAGGTCATCCACTTCAAGCACACCTACAAGGAGTACGCAGGAGTTGATGCCTGTGCGGTTAACCTTATGAGACCTGCCATGTACGGTGCATACCATCACATAACCGTTCTCGGAAAAGAGAATGCACCTGCAGACAAAGTTTACGATGTGGTAGGTTCCCTTTGCGAGAACAATGACAAGTTTGCCATCGACCGCGAACTTCCGGAGCTCGAGAAGGGAGATTACCTCTTTATCCACGATGCCGGTGCACACGGTTTCGCCATGGGCTACAACTACAACGGAAAGCTCTGGTCCGCCGAGCTCCTCCTGAGAGAAGACGGCTCAGTGAAGCTTATCCGCCGTGCACAGACCCCTGCCGACTACTTCGCAACCCTTGATATAGACGACACAATGAAGAAATATCTCTGATAGTAACAGTTCAGCCGGGGCACATGTAGGACCGAGCAGTCGGGTGTCCATTTGAATGCGTTGAGCTGAGTCGAGAAAAATCAAGACAGCCCCCCTTAGAACCACTTGGATCCATTTTTCCTTAGCCCCCTCGCCAAGTCAGATTTTTCATAAAGAAAATATCTGACATTGGCGAGGGCCTAGTGGTTCTTAGGGGGGCTGCCTTAGATTTTTCCGACGAAGCGACTCGCATTCAAATGGATGCCCGACTGCTCGGCCCTGCTTGTGCCCCGGCTGAACTGTTACTTCGTTTTACTCTTGCGGTACTTATGGAATATTGATATAATAATTGACCGTAAATTTATTGATATTGAGGTATGAAAATGGCATTAAAGAAAAAGCCTGTTACAGGCATGAAGGATATCCTTCCCCGTGAGATGGAACTCCGTCAGTATGTTCTCTCAGAGATCAGAAGAACATATAAGGAATTTGGTTTTACAGAGATCGAAACCCCGGTTGTGGAGCATATAGAAAACCTCCTCAGCAAGCAGGGCGGTGACAACGAAAAGCTCATATTTAAGGTAATGAAGCGCGGCGACAAACTTGAGTCAGCCTACCAGAACGGCAGCCTCGACGATCTCAGCGATTCAGGTCTCAGATATGATCTCACACTTCCTTTAAGCCGTTTTTATTCCCAGAATCAGGCACAGCTCCCAAGCCCCTTCAAGGCGCTTCAGATCGGACCTGTATTCAGAGCAGACCGTCCTCAGAAGGGACGTTTCCGCGAGTTTGTACAGTGCGATATCGACATCTTCGGTGATGGTTCCAATGTCTCAGAAATCGAGCTTATCCTTGCGATCTCAACACTTCTTAACCGTATAGGTTTCGGCGAGAAGTACAACTTCAAGATCGTCATCAACGACCGTGAGATCCTTCGAGGCATGCAGGCTTATGCAGGTTTCCCTGAGGAGGATTTCGAGAAGGTATGTATCAGCCTTGATAAGGCAGACAAGATCGGAAATGAGTGTGTTAAGGAAGAGCTTCTTTCACTCGGATATGCAGAGGAAGTCATCGACAAGTATCAGACACTTCTCGGAAGCATCGGTACAGAGGCACAGGACATCCGTTCACTTGGTGAGAAGCTTAAAGAGGTTCTTCCCGAAAGCGTAACAAATAACCTTGCCGAGATAGTAGAAGCTGTTGCTAAGGTGAAGAGTGTTAAGGTTAATGTTGAATTCGATCCTACTCTCGTTCGCGGCATGGGTTACTATACCGGACCTATCTTCGAAATCCGTGCCGAAGGCTTCGGCGGTTCAGTTGGCGGCGGCGGAAGATATGACAAAATGGTAGGAAAGTTCACAGGACAGGATACACCTGCTGTTGGATTCTCCATCGGTTTTGAGCGTATCATCACCATCATGCTGGATGCCGACGAGCATGTTCCGGGAGAAAACAAGAAGACAGCATTCCTACTTGATAAGAACCTTGATGCAGAGAAGACTGCTGAGGCTCTCAATGAAGCTATGGAGCTTCGTGCAAAGGGTGAAACAGTTCTGGTTTCCCGCATGAACAAGAACAAAAAGTTCCAGAAGGAGCAGCTCACACAAGAAGGATATACAGAGTTCAAAGAGTTTTACCAGGATGCACTGAACTAAAAGCGCCGATTAAATCACTTTTTTACTTACTGCTGAAATGTCATCCCGTATATCGATTTATACCGGGTGAATGTTCAATAGCTGATCTCACATTTTGTTTTATGCGAGGTAACAATTTAACAGATAGTACTGTCGTCTAAACCTGGCGGCATTTACATAGATGAGAAGCCTAAACATTGGACAACTCATCATCAATTAATAATATAGAGGTAATACTTATGGCAGAGTCAATGAAAGGTCTGCACAGAACGTGCAGATGTACAGAGCTTGATGAATCATTTATCGGAAAAGAAGTAACCATGATGGGCTGGGTTCAGAAATCCAGAAACAAGGGTGGTCTTATCTTCACAGATCTTCGTGATCGTTCCGGAATCTTACAGATCATTTTTGAGGAAGCAGACTGTGGATCAGAGGTATTTGAGAAGGCAGCAAAGCTTCGTTCAGAGTTCGTAATTGCAGTAACCGGTATCGTTCGTTCCCGTGGCAAGGACGCCAACAAGGACATGAAGACCGGTTCAATCGAAATCTCGGCAAGATCACTTCGTATCCTTTCCGAATCAGAGACTCCGCCATTCCCTATCGAGGACGGAATCGCAACAAACGAGAATGTCCGTCTCAAATACAGATATCTTGATCTCAGAAGACCTGAGCTTGCACAGCGCATCATGACCCGTGCAAAGCTTGCCTTCTACATCCGTAAGTTCATGATGGACAACGGTTTCCTTGAAATCGAGACTCCGACACTTATCAAGTCAACACCTGAGGGAGCAAGAGATTTCCTTGTACCTTCACGTATGCACCACGGTTCTTTCTATGCTCTGCCGCAGTCACCTCAGCTTCTTAAGCAGCTTCTCATGGTATCCGGCTTTGACCGTTACTTCCAGCTTGCAAGATGCTATCGTGACGAGGATCTCCGTGCAGACCGTCAGCCTGAGTTCACACAGGTAGATATGGAGCTTTCCTTCGTAGACGTTGATGACGTTATCGGAGTAAATGAGAGACTCCTTCAGTATATTTTCAAGGAGATCTGCAATGTAGACATTGAGCTTCCTATCCGCCGCATGAAGTGGATAGATGCCATGAACAACTACGGTTCAGACAAGCCTGATATGCGTTTCGAGATGCTCCTTCAGGATGTTACCGAGGCTGTCAAGGATTGCGGTTTCGCCGTATTCGCAAATTGCGCTAAGGACGGCGGCGTCATCAAGGGTCTCAATGTTAAGGGCCAGGCAAAGATGCCTCGTAAGCAGATTGACAAGTACACCGAGTTCGTTAAGGGCTATGGCGCAAAGGGTCTTGCTTACCTTGCCATCAATGAAGACGGTACCTACAAGTCCTCCTTCGCAAAGTTTATGACAGAAGAGGAGCTTAAGGCTCTTGTTGATGCAATGGGCGGTCAGCCGGGCGATATGCTCATGATCGTTTCAGATACAAAGAAGACAACTGTATGGAATTCCCTCGGAGCACTTCGTCTCCAGCTTGGTGCAGACCTCGAGCTCATCGACAGAAACGCATGGAAGTTCCTTTGGGTTACAGAGTTCCCTATGTTCGAGTGGTCAGAGGAGCTTGACAGATTCCAGGCTATGCACCATCCGTTCACAATGCCTATGGATGAGGATCTCCCTCTGGTTGATACAGATCAGGGCGCAGTTCGTGCAAAGGCTTACGATATCGTTCTTAACGGTACAGAGCTTGGTGGTGGTTCAGTTCGTATCCACCAGGCAGACGTGCAGGAGAAGATGCTCGAGAAGCTTGGCTTCACACCTGAAAAGGCTAATGAGCAGTTCGGATTCCTTATGCAGGCCTTCAAGTACGGCGTTCCGCCTCACGCAGGTCTTGCTTACGGTCTTGACCGTCTTGCCATGTGGATGGTTGGATCAGACACTATCCGTGATGTCATCGCCTTCCCGAAGGTTAAGGACGGCTCAGACCCTATGATGGAAGCTCCGGCTCCTGTATTTGATGAGCAGCAGCTTGTTGACCTCGGAATCGCTGTTGTTCCTGATGAGAAGCCTGAAGAATCCGTTGAAGAAAACTGATTTTTCGTTCGAACGGGATTTTTTCTCCCGCTCGGCTATAAGAGTCATGGATAATAAAGAATTGCCCGGTAATCAGCCGGCAGAATATGCTTTGTTTTAACATGAACTGCTTAGAATAGAAGTGAATTTTATATGAACTTTACGGCCGAGACTTGCATCATATGCCAGTCTCGGTTTATTCTATTAATGACTAAACTCGAGAGAGAGGACATACTAGTGACAAAAGAACAATTCCTCCATGATTTAACTGTACAGCTAAATCTCAGCGTATCCGATCAGATCATACGTGAACAGCTGGCTTACTATGACAACTACATCAGCGGCGAAGTAAGCAAGGGAAGATCAGAATCGGAAGTAGTTGCGGAATTAGGCTCCCCAAGACTCCTTGCAAAAACCATCATCGATACTGCAGAGGCAGCGGGAGATCCTGTTGCAAATCAGGATGAAGAAATCAGAGGAACCATAGATACAGAACCTTATTCTGACGCCCTTGAGTTCGAAAGAGACAAATCCTACAGGAACTCTCAGAGTTCATCCTACTCAGAGTCTGAAAACGATGATCCTCAGCAGGGTTACCAGGATGAGAACCGTCGTGAACAGAAGAGCTATTCGGAAGACGGCACCAGAAACGATAATGGACGGCCGCGTTTCGGAGGAGGTTTCTCCGGAAACAATAATGGTAATTACGGACATATATTCAGCACCAGCGGATGGGGTTGTCTTATAGCGTTTATCATCTTCTTATTCATACTTGTATACTTTATAGGCGGTATTGTGTGGTTGCTGTCACCGTTGTTCCCATCTTTGATAGCAGCTTTCTGTGTTGTTTGGCTGATAAACAGATTTTTTCGGTAATCATGGATGACGGATTTGTTATGCTGAGATTAAAATCCACGCATTCAGATCCGTCTTTTTAAATAGAAAAGGAAAAATATGAAAACATTTGAATTAGTAGCTCCCTGCCATTTTGGTCTTGAAGCGGTAACAAAAAAAGAAGTCATAGACCTCGGATATGATATCACTACAGTAACCGACGGACGTGTAGGCTTCATAGGCGATGCCGATGCCATCTGCCGTGCAAACATTTTTATGCGTACACCTGAGAGAATCCTTCTTAAGGTTGGTTCTTTTAAGGCTGAAACCTGGGAAGAGCTGTTCCAGGCAACCAAGAAGCTTCCATGGGAAGAGTACATCCCTGTAGACGGCAGCTTCTGGGTGACGAAAGCAAGCTCCGTTAAGTCAAAACTTTTCTCTACCAGAGACATTCAGTCCATCATGAAAAAAGCTATGGTTGCCAGACTTGGCGAGCACTTCGGCATTTCACAGTTTGAAGAACACGGTGCAAAGTATCCGGTGAGAGTATTTGCCTATAAGGACGAGTTCACAGTTTGCCTGGACACATCAGGAGAGTCACTTCACAAGAGAGGCTATCGTCTGAAACAGGGTCTTGCTCCTATCACTGAGACTCTTGCAGCAGCCCTCCTTATGCAGTCCTGCTGGAACAGAGACCATGCACTGGTTGACCCTATGTGCGGTTCCGGAACCTTCGTTATCGAGGCAGCCATGATGGCCGCAAACATTGCCCCCGGTATGGATAGAGCCTTCATCTCCGAGACCTGGACCAACTTCATCGATAAGAAGCTGTGGTACAATGCTTTCGACGAAGCAAATGAGATGGTTGACAATCAGCTTCTTGAAACCGGCATGACAGCTGAAGGAAAGAAGATTGACATCCAGGGCTATGACATTAACCCTGATGTTATTCCGGTAGCAAGAGAGAATGCGGAACGCGCCGGAGTTGACAAGATCATTCACCTTCAGGTACGCGATCTTGCGGACTTCTCACACAGCGGAAAAGCCGGCTACATCATCACAAACCCGCCTTACGGCGAGCGTATCGAGGACAAGAGAAACCTTCCAATGCTTTACACAGAGCTTAAAGAAGCATACCAGAGCCTCGACAGCTGGGCTATGCATGTCATCACCGCCTGGGAGGATTCCGAGAAGTACCTCGGCAAGGCTGACAAGAACCGTAAGATCTACAACGGTATGATGAAAACATACTTCTACTCATATACGGGCAGGATGACAAACCAGAATAAACCGCATGATTTTGAGAAAAAAGCTTGAAATTACGTGGGTTTTTAGACCCTAAGGTTAACTAAAAGTACTTCAAAAGTATCTATCAGGTACCGGAGAAGTACTATTTTTTTGGCCGGAGATGGAAAGGTGAACAGTTCAAAGTTCAAGGCTGTATTCCATACCAAACCGCACATGATACCAAGGGAACAGGTAGAAAGTCTTACAGGTTTTCAACCTGGTGGAGTTTGTCCTTTTTTTTATAAAAAATAAAATAATTATAAACTATAAAATATATGTTGACACGAAGTCAACACGATGTTATCATCCAATCATTAAATGACACGATGTCAACCGAAAGGAGATAATAATTATGACAAAGACATTACCAAAGATAGCACTCGGCGCATGGGCATGGGGAAATGATGGAACATTTGGAGACAACTGGACTGCTGATTCTCTCAGACCTATATTCGATGCCGCAATGAAGGCAGGACTTAACCTCTGGGATACAGCGTATGTATACGGCATGGGAACCTCTGAGAAGACTTTGGGAAGCTTCCTGAAAGACTTACCAAGAGATTCATACATCGTATCGGATAAGTTCACACCACAGTGTGCAGACTACTCTTCAGCTACACCGGTTGAGGATATGCTTAAGACAGAGTATGAGATGCTCGGAATCGACAGCATGGATATCTACTGGGTACATAATCCTGTGGATGCACCGAAGTGGATCACAGAGGTTGCAAAGTACTTTGAAGGAAAGAACAATGTTCCGGTAATCGGCGTATCAAATCATAACCTTGCTGAGATCAAGGAAGCCGACAGGATCCTTCGTGAGCACGGACTTAAGCTTGGAGCCGTACAGAACCACTACAGCCTTCTTAACAGATCTTCAGAAGACTCAGGAATCGTTGATTACTGTAAGGAAAACGACATTCAGTTCTGGGCATATATGGTACTTGAGCAGGGGGCCCTTTCAGGAAAGTATGATACTAAGAACCCAATGCCGGAGGGTTCAGGAAGAGAACCCTTTACTTGATAAGCTTGAGATAATGAATGCCAAGCTCAAGGAAGTGGCAGACAAGTATAATGTGGCACCTGCACAGATTCCTGTAGCATGGGCAATCGCTAAGGGAGCACTTCCAATCATCGGTGTCACAAAGGTTGATCACGTTGATGATGCAGTCAAGGCCTGCAATATTTCCCTTACTGCCGAAGAGATCACAGAACTTGAAAAGACTGCCGACAGTCTGGGCCTCAACCTTATCCGTATGTGGGAAAAGAAGATGGATTGATTTTTATGCTTTTATTGACTGTGTGTCAACGACATAGTAATATTAGCTTAATTACACACAGGAATTTATAGGAGAACCCATCATGGCAGTAGAACTTAAAGAGACGATAGACAGAAGGAGAGAGGAGATAATGGATGCCTGTGAGAAGCTTTATGAAACCATGGGCTTCCACAGCATTACAATAAAGAACATCAGTACCGAGACAAGCTTTTCCAGACCTTCCATCTATAATTATTTTCAGACCAAGGAAGAGATTTTTTTAGGTCTGCTGACCCGTGAATATACAAAATGGAATGATGCCTTAAGAAGCATCATCAGGAGAAATGCCGATATGGATAAGGAAGCCCTTGCAAGAGCCATTGCCAAATCCATGGAGGAGAGAAAGACACTTCTCAAGATCTCAGCCATGAACCTTTATGAGATAGAGGAGAACAGCAGGGATGAGTTACTTGTGGAGTACAAAAAAGCTTTCAAAGAAACGATAGAGCTTTTTGGTGAATGTCTGAAAAAGCATCTTGCTATAACAGATCAGAAGAATGAACAGATAAGATATGCCTTTTTTCCCTACATGTACGGGATCTATCCTTATTCGTATCCTACAGAGAAACAGATATCAGCAATGGACGAAGTGAAACTTTCACATGTTGATGTAACTATCTATGAAATGACCTATCAGTTCTTAAAGCTGATCTTATAATCAAAGAAAGAAGGAATATAAAATGAAGAAAAATATTGGAGCAACATTAGCATTATACCCGGCACCTGTAATCGTAGTAGGAGCAATGGTAGACGGAAAGCCTAACTGGACCCTTGTTGCACATGCCGGAACAGTGGCTCACAGCCATCTTATGGTATCCATGGTGCAGGCACACTATACAAACAAAGGCATACGTGAAAATAAGCTCTTTTCAGTAAATGTTGTTGATGAGTCATGGCTTAAGGAAGCTGACAGAATGGGCATCGTTTCAGGTAATAAGGAAGATAAGTCAGAGGCATTCAAGTACACAGTTGGCGAGAATGGCGCTCCACTTATTGATGATGCAAAGATTTCAATTGAGTGTGAGATGGATCACAATTATGAGCTTGAGAATTTTGACAATTTTATCGGAAAGATCCTTGCCACATACGCAGATGAGTCAGTGCTGAATGATGCTGGCAAGATTGATTACCATGTATTTAAGCCGGTGCTTTTCGAGTTCCCGACTTATGAGTATTTTGTAACAGGTGATAAGGTGGGCGACTGCGCCAAGATGAATAAGTAATTGTGTATAAGTCTACGGTTTTGCCGCAGGCTTATTATTAAGAGGATTTTGTAATGATAATAACGGTTTTATTGGGAAGTCCTAATAAGAAGGGTTCTACAAGTATTCTGGTTGATGAGTTTAAACGTGGTGCAGAGGAATCATATGGGGCGAGGGTGTTTGGCAGAAAGGCGAAGTAACAGGCACAAAAGCCATGAATAAAGCTTATATAACAGGAAAGAATGTTTAAAAGCAGAGGTAAATGAGATGAGCATTACAGTTAATCTTAGATATAAAGGCGAGAATGGATCTGCAAAAAAGTTTGCAGGTGAAATGATCAGCAGCGGTACAGTCGATGCGATAAGAAATGAAGCAGGGAATCTCCGATATGAATACTATCAGTCACTGGATGATCCTGAGACGATACTTCTTATAGACAGCTGGAAAGATCAGGGATCAATTGATGTACATCATGCATCACCGATGATGAAAACAATCATGGAGCTTCGTGAGAAGTATGATCTACATATGACTGTAGAAAGATATATATCTGATGATGGTATGCCTGAGAAGGATGCTGATTTTATAAGGAAATAGATGGAGGAATGAACTAATGGGCAAAGCATTGGTAACCAGTGGAAAAAGATTAACAGCAAACATGTCTATTGAAGAACTTAAAAGATGGATTGATGAGGTTGTAGATGAATAAAAAGAAAATAATACCTGTAATACTCTCTACCATGCTGCTTATCACAAGTTTAACAGGGTGTGGAGGTAATGATAAAAACATAGTTCCTGAAAGTACAGTGAAAGAAGATTCAGTAATAGAATCCACTATCAGTGAATCCGTAACAGAGTCTGGCAGCGATGAAGCTGTTTCTAAGACACCTGAATCTCCGACTACAGAAACTACTGAAAACATTTCTGAAAAAGATACTGCCAGGACTCTCGTGATCTATTTTTCTGCAACCGGAACAACTAAGGGAGTAGCAGAAAAAATCGCTTCAGTAACAGGCGCTGATCTTTATGAGATAGTTCCTAAAGAAACATATACGGATGCAGACCTTAACTATAATGATTCCGGTACCAGAGCTACCAGGGAGCAGAATGACCCTGATGCAAGACCGGAATTTGAAACCATTGATCTGGACATAGAGAATAACTACTCTACAGTCTTCTTAGGCTACCCTATCTGGTGGGGCCAGGAACCAAGGATAATGGATACATTTGTTGAAAGCTATGACTTTTCCGGTATTACGGTTATCCCTTTCTGCACGTCCGGAAGCAGCGGTATAGGAAACAGCGGTAGAAATCTTTCAGAAAAAGCCGGAAGTGGCAGATGGCTTGATGGGAACAGATTCAGCGGAAGTGTCAGTGAAGATGATCTTAAGAGCTGGATATTAGGGCTTGCTATATAGAAAAGAGTTCGGAGGAAAACAGAAATGCAGGAAAAAATAGTACAGACAGCTGGAAGACAACAGCTTGGAGATTTTGCACCGGAGTTTGCACATTTTAATGATGATGTTCTTTTCGGTGAGAACTGGAATAATCAGGATATTGATGTAAAGACAAGAAGTATTATTACTGTAGTGGCGCTTATGTCACAGGGCATAACTGACAATAGCCTTAAATATCATTTAATGAACGCCAAGAACCACGGTATGTCACAGAAAGAAATGACTGCGATCATTACTCATGTTGCATTTTATGCGGGATGGCCAAAGGCCTGGGCTGTGTTTAATCTTGCCAAGGAAGTATATTCCGAGAAGATTGAAGAACTTACTGAAAAGGATAAATATCAGAATACTATCTTCTTCCCAGTAGGTGCTCCAAATGATGCTTTTGCTCAGTATTTTGACGGTCAGAGCTATCTGGCTCCGGTTTCCTCGGAACAGATTCCAATCTATAACGTCACATTTGAGCCGGGATGCAGAAATCACTGGCACATCCATCATGCAAAGAGCGGCGGAGGACAGATGCTCATATGCGTAGGAGGAAAAGGCTATTATCAGGAATGGGGTAAGGAAGCTGTCCTTATGACTCCCGGAACAGTCATTAATATACCTGCAGAAGTAAAGCACTGGCACGGTGCCGCTCCAGATTCATGGTTCTCACATCTTGCGATCGAAATAGAAGGTGAAAATGCAAGCAATGAATGGTGTGAATCAGTCTCAGAAGAAGATTATCTTAAGGCGGTCAGGAATTAAATATAAGAATAATGGACTCGTAAGAGAACTTATCTTCAGCTCGGAATATCACTATACGGTATTCCGGGCTGTTTTTTATATCCCTATTTTCCAAAAATATCCCTTGGATCCATTCTCTAATGCATCTGTATCATCATAAACAAGGCCACATTTGGAGCAATATATCCTTACAATGGGACCGGAATTTTGGCATACGATATCATCACAGCCGGTCAAACAACATGGACAATTAGCTTTTATTTTCTTTACTCCAGTTTTTTCATCCATTAAAAAACTCCTGATAATCATTGGTACTCATCTAAGAGCTAACCTTTAGTAATCAAGCTATATTTA
>NZ_JNJM01000005.1:0-217095 GCF_000701645.1 Oribacterium sp. FC2011 | reverse complement strand
TGAGAGGAGCTGTCCTTAGTACGAGAGGACCGGGATGGACTGACCTCTGTTGGACCTGTTGGAGATCAACTCCAGTGCAGGGTAGGCATGTCGGGACTGGATAAACGCTGAAGGCATCTAAGCGTGAAGCCACCCTCAAGATGAGATATCCCATCGTTAAGAGTAAGACCCCTTGAAGACTACGAGGTAGATAGGGCTAAGCTGTAAGTGCTGTAAAGCATTCAGGTGATAGTTACTAATAGGTCGAGGGCTTGTCCAAAAAGGCTGGAAAGGTTAGAGGTTTAGATGGATTACTGAGAATGATTCATAAATGGTATGCTGTTTTGAAGGTACGGTTAAATATTTTATGATGTTTTCAAAACTCTGGTTCATTTGAATCAGAGTTTTTTATTGCTATGCTGCAAATAGACGTTTTACTGAAACCCATGTCCTTTGGGGAGTGTATTGTCAGGTTTTTGTACCGTCCTCGGTGGTGCTGTATTATTTAATTTAGTCATAGACGATTCCTTATAAGAAGGATACATCTTTATATATTTTCTATATTTTGCCACGTGCTTTATAATTCAATCAGATGTGAGTACTCTATGAAAACATAATTTGATTTAAAAGGTTTAAATAAGATGTACAGAAATTTTGATGCATTTTTTTAGAGTTGATTGATTTATAAAGGAGAAACTATATGAGGAAATTTAAGACTGTATTTATGCGTGGTGGTACGTCTAAGGGATGTCTTTTTAAGAAAGAGGATCTTCCGTCTGACAGAGCTGAATGGGATGATATCTTCCTTGAGGTAATGGGAAGCCCTGATCCTAAACAGATTGATGGTATGGGAGGAACTGTATCGTCAAACAATAAGATCGTTATAATCTGGAAATCCGAAAAAAAAGATGTAGACATTGAATATCTGGTTGGACAAGTCATTGTTGGAAAACGCCAGGTCGATTATAAATCTAATTGTGGAAACATGACTGCTGCTGTTCCTGCATTCTGCGTTGAAGAAGGTATGGTTGAAATTAAGGAACCGGTTACTACAGTTCGAATGCTTAATAAGAACACTGACAAGTATATCAATGTTGATGTTCCTATTGATCCCGAAACTCATACCTTTGCACAGGATGGAGATTGCGAAATAGCCGGTGTAGACGGAACCGCTGCTGAATTAAAGGTTGATTTTTTGAATCCTGCAGGTGCAAAAACAGGAAAGCTTCTACCTACCGGTAATGTAGTGGATGTTTTGGATATTCAGGGTTTTGGAAAAATCGAATCAACCATAATTGATGTATCAAATCCTATTGTACTTGTAAAAGCTGAAGATCTGGGCATGAAAGGAACAGAGCTTCCGGAAGAAATTAACTCAAATAAAGACGTAATGGAAACCTTGGAGAAAATTCGTGGGACTGCTTGTGTGATGATGGGCTTTGCAAAAGATCTTAAAGAAGCAACAGATAATCAGCCTGGTGTTCCAAAAGTTGGATTCGTAACTGTACCTAAAAGCTTTAAAGACATGGAAGAAAAAAATGTTGACGCTTCAAAAATGGATATCTGTGCCAGAGTGATTTCTGTTTTTAAATGTCATAAAGCAATACCGCTTACTGCCGCAAGTTCTGTATCAACTGCTGCTTTCTTAGAAGGAACTATCGTAAATAAAATAGCTCCTGTAAAAGACGGGCAGAATACTGTTCGTATCGGTCACCCAAGCGGAATTATGACCATGGTCCCAACTGTAATAAAAGAGGGAAATGATCCGGCCGGTTATAAAGTGCCGGGTGTGGCTGTCCAGAGAACTGCAAGACGTATCATGGACTGTTATGTTTATATAAGAAATTAATATGCTATGACTTTGCCGAGACAATCATAGGCTGAACGCAGGCTTCAGCCATATTGAATGTCTCGGCTAAACTTTTAGCGGACACATCAAAATATTATATTTATTAGCATATAATCTATAGATATCTTCTATTATCTATTCTAAAATAAGAACCAGCGATTCTAAGAGAAGTTTAGTCTTTCTTTATATACCAGTCATGCAGCTTTGTTTATTTCTGACGGCACATATTTCATGAGGAGAAGATATTCTATGGATTTCAGAGAATTGACATATATCACCGCAGTTGCAGATTATCGTTCTGTTACGGAAGCTGCAAAAAGACTTTATATATCCCAGCCTTCCTTAAGCTATATAATTTCCAAGGTTGAAGAAGACATGGGAGTGAAACTGTTTGACAGAAAAACAAATCCTATAAGCCTTACTTATGCCGGGGAAAGATACGTAAAAACCGCAAGGCAGATACTTGTTTTGAAGGATAATTTGAGACGTGAGTTATCTGACATAGGTCACGGTCAAAAGGGACGTATAAATATTGGTATACCCACCGAAAGAGCGGGATATATGCTTCCTAAGCTTATAGGCAGATTCAGAGAGATATATCCAAATGTAGAAATATATCTTCAGGAGTCAAAATCGGAAGAAATCATAAACAATCTGATGAATGACAAAATAGCTTTTTGTGTTTTGCCGGGAGGTGATGATCATTTACCGCCTGGGGTCAGA
Source organism: Oribacterium sp. FC2011 (assembly GCF_000701645.1). NCBI lineage: Bacteria > Bacillati > Bacillota > Clostridia > Lachnospirales > Lachnospiraceae > Oribacterium > Oribacterium sp. FC2011. Next base: position 214,544 of record NZ_JNJM01000005.1, on the reverse strand, counting down.
ACAGAATACATTTATACAGAGAGGCTTTTTCTTGTTACTTCAAAAGATATGATTGCTTCAGAATTGATAAAAGATTCTTCATCAGAGGGAGCATATCCTCGAGTTGATTTTAAAAAATTATCGGAGCTTCCATTTATTATTTTGAAGAGAGGACAGTATATCAGGAGAAAAGTTGACGCAATCTTTAAGAGGTTTGATTTCATACCAAAGGAAGTTATGGAGGTATCCAGCTGTATATCAGCTACTCAACTTGCTAGTTCAGGACTTGGCATAACTATTGTGCCGGAGAGAGCAATTGAGCCTTTTAAAAATCCGGATTTCAATGTCTACAATTTTAGTGATGAAGAAGATTCCTGGGATGTAAATGTGGTATATAAAGATGGAATTTATCTTGACGAGGCAGAACGAGCACTTATAAAAACCATGAAGGAAGCATTTGCTGACAAGGCTGTTCACAGATGACAGGTAAATCTATCTTATACAATGACGCCGTTTTTGCCGTGTAATCTGGCACTCGGATGCAGATTATTTGGCTTGATAAATATGATGAAAACAAAAGGTATTTGAAAAGAGAATAATTGGAACTAGATAGAAAACTCTATATAAAAACCATATAATTCCATATATTTTACTTATGAGTATAGCATCTTTATAATCGAATCAAAGGTTATAAAGATGCTGTTTTTGTACTTGGAAATTATTATTCAAATAGGTTGATATATTTGTAGAAGACTATAACGAGAAGCATATGCTTATATAGGAGGAGCGGGATATGGTTAAATTAACAGAGTATGGGGTTTTTTTGGATGATGCATATAATGTGGTTTCTGCCGAGGATGATGTAAGAAGAATTGAGGAAGGCCGCAAGAAAACCATGTCTTACAGGATTCTGGAAAAACATAACCACAGCGGAAATATGAAGCAGTTAAAATTAAAGTTTGATTGCATGGTTTCTCCTGATAACAACTATGTAAATATTCTGCAGACGGCTAAAGCTTCAGGACTTAAAAAATTTCCCGTGCCATATGTATTATCCAATTGCCATAATACTTTGTGTTCTGTTGGCGGAACCATACTTGAGGACGATCATGCATTTGGATTATCAAATGCAAAGAAATACGGAGGCATTTTCCTTCCGCCATACAGAGGAGTACTGCATCAGTATATGCGTGAAATGATGGCGGGCGGGGAAAAGATGATCCTGGGTTCAGACTCCCATACCAGATACGGCGCCCTCGGTACAATGGGTATCGGAGAAGGCGGAGGAGAACTCGTAAAACAGCTGGTTGGACAGACTTACGATATAGCTTATCCGAAGGTCGTAGGCATAAAGCTCATGGGTAAACCTAAGCCGGGTGTGGGCCCTATGGATGTGGCGCTTGCTCTGATTTCAAAAACATTTGCCAATGGATTCAGCAAAAATAATGTTCTTGAGTTTGTTGGCCCCGGTATAGCCAATCTGTCGATGGAATTCCGAATGGGCATCGATGTTATGACAACTGAATCTGCGGCTCTTAGTTCTGTTTGGGAAACAGATGAGAAGACAGAACAATACCTGGCTGAGCATGGAAGGGATAGGGAGTATAAGTGCCTCCGAACCGAAGAAGGTGCCTACTATGATAAGTTCATCGAAATAGACATGGATAATGTTGAGCCCATGATCGCATTGCCTTTCCATCCATCACACGCTATGCCTATACGTGAATTCAAGACTGACATGGCAAATATATTGAAAGAGATTGAAGCAGAAGGCAACAGGATAAAAGGTGATCATGGCGAACCCTTTATAATCATGAACCATATGAAAGAGGGAGAATTTTATCCGGATCAGGCATTGGTATCAGGCTGTGCAGGCGGTCTTTTCGAGAATATTGTGGCAGTTGCGGACATTTTGAAATCAGGTAATGATGGGGATATCTACGGAATCCGAGGGAATAAACTGAATCTCCATGTGAATCCTGCGTCCCTCCCGGTAATGGAAGATCTGATGACGAAAGGAATAGGCTCAGAACTTGCAGTCTCGGGCGTGACCATGCGCCCCTGCATATGCGGACCATGTTTCGGTGTAACCGACGCACCTGCTGACAATCAGATTTCAATAAGACATGTAACACGTAATTACCCGAACAGAGAAGGCAGCAAACCCGGACAGGGACAGATGGCTGCAGTCTGCCTTATGGATGCGCGTTCTATAGCCGCAACAGTAAGAAACGGTGGAAAACTTACCGGAGCGGATGAGCTTACTGACGTTGAATATCGTGAACTTAAGCACACATTCAACAAAAAGATATACGAAAAACAGGTATTTGATAATTACGGACACGAGAATCCTTCAGAAGAACTGGTTAAAGGACCTAATATCGCCGACTGGCCGGAGATGGCACCGCTTAAGGATCATATCCTTCTGAAAGTTGCAGGATCCTATAAAGGATCTGTCACAACAGATGAACTTATCCCTTCCGGAGAAGCCAGCTCTTACAGATCTAACCCGGAAAAGATATCCGACTTCACCATGATTTCCAGAGACCCTGATTATGTTGGCAGAGCAAAAGCCCTTAGAATGATAGAAGCAGCTTTAAACCTTGACAGCAAAGCCGGCAATATAACCCTTGGCTCCATCATGATCTCCGATCAGATAGGAGACGGCTCCAGCCGCGAACAGGCAGCCTCCTGCCAGAAAGTCCTCGGAGGATTTGCCAACCTGGCCAACGAATACTCAACAAAACGCTACAGAAGCAACCTGATCAACTGGGGTATCCTGCCACTTCGTACTGAAGAACCTCTGGACATACCCGTCGGAACATATCTCTTTATTTCGGACATAAAAGAAATACTGAGCTGCGGTCGGAACGAAGTTGAGATACTAATACTGAATGAAAAATTCGACATCTATACAGAAAAAGACGTAATAAACCTAGACCTCAGTGAAATCAAAAGCTATGTCATAAAGACCATAAAAGCAACACTGGACGTATTAACTGAAGAGGAAAGAAACATACTTTTGGCAGGTTGCTTGATTAATCATTATAAAGGAAATTAATATCTCATTCGATTTATAAGTTTAGGACATAATCAACTGACATCCATTTGATACAATAAAACAAGTGGGGACGATTCTCGCCAGAGAACCGTCCCTTGCATTTTCTGACCCATTTCATAATGAATAACAACTCCCAGGTTATATAACTCATTCCAAAAAATAATAAAGGACACGCTTGACATGTCCTTAAAGGAGGTATATCATTAGACACATAAGAAAAAGGACACAACAAACAAGTCCTAAATAATCCACGAAGTCAAAGTTGAGTCTTCAATTCATTTAAAGACGAGATACAAATATAAATGATTCAAGACCCGATAAAATGACAAAATACTAAAGCATTGGGGCGGGAGGTAAACTATGAGAGCAACAGATGATAAGGCAATGAAGACAGTAACATTCTTTATGGGCGACGGTATCGGACCTGAGATTTCGGATTCAGTATTTGCAGTATTCCAGGCTGCTCATGTTCCCGTTAAGTTTGATATATACAATGTCGGTGAAGCAGAGTACAACAGAAACGGCAAGCTCATCCCGGACGAGGCATTTGCATCCTTCGAGAAGACAAAGGTTCTTTTAAAGAGCCCTATCACAACACCGGTTGGAAAGGGATTCCGTTCACTGAACGTAACCATGAGAAAGAAGTATGATCTTTATGCAAACTTCAGACCTGCAAAGTCAAATCCGGCAGTTGCTACACCATTCCCTAACACAGATATCGTAACATTCCGTGAGAATACAGAAGACCTTTACGCAGGGATCGAAGAGAAGATTTCCGACAATGAGATGCACAGCATCAAGGTTATCACAAAAGATAAGTCCGAGAGGATCTGCCGCTCAGCATTTGAATATGCAAGAGCTAACGGTCGTAAGAAGGTAACCTGCATACACAAGGCTAACATCATGAAGCTTACAGACGGACTTTTCCTTCACGTATTTGAAGATGTTGCCAAGGATTATCCGGACATCATTGCAGACAACATGATCGTTGATGCATGTGCCATGAACCTGGTTCTTGATCCTACAAAGTTTGACGTTCTTGTAACTGAGAACCTTTACGGAGATATCCTTACAGACCTTACTTCAGGTCTCATCGGTGGCGTAGCACTCATGCCTTCAGCAAATGTAGGAACAGATATGGCAATGTTTGAAGCGGTTCACGGATCAGCTCCTGATATCGCAGGAAAGAATATCGCTAACCCTACAGCATTCCTTTGGTCAGCATGCATGATGCTTGATCATATCGGATTAAGTGATTACGCAGATCTTATTAAGACTGCTATCAGCAATGTTATGAACGCAGGTGTTCACACTACAAAGGATATCGGCGGAAATGCAAGTACAACAGAGTATACAGATGCGCTGATCAGCGAGATCAATAAGCTGATCGCAATGGCAGCCTGAGTTTTCAGAACTTTTCATTCGAAAAAGGGGTACAGAACTCCCGAGACTCCAACAAAATACAACGAATAAACCGGGCAGGAGGAATTTTTCCTCCTGCTCGATTTTTTGTGATAAGACTGTCACTCTCGTATATTATTGTGTTTTTGAGAGCACACAACATATAATGGAATAGGAAAAAGATAATTATATTAAGGAAAATGTATATTTATGAATACTAATTCATCCAGAAAAAACAATATGCCTTTTGCGGACATCGTGCAAAAATCGGGACTTGTCATAGCTCTCATCCTTGTGATCATTATCCTGTATTTTGATTACAACAGTTTTCAGACTTACAGCAATGTTCTTATAAAGCAGCAGGAGACAGAGCTTCTTTCCATAGCCCGTATCGTGGGTGACAACCTCAATAACTTCCTTAATCAGGAAAGAGACAAGATAGACGTAACTTTTTCCAAAGAGTGCAATGATCTTTCCGAAGTGCATGATAGAAACAAATACCTTCTTGATGACAGTTTTCCGCTTTACAAAGGGTATGTTCTTATAGATAAGAATTCTAATATCGTGGATCTCGTCATGCCCGGAGGAAGGGACTCCTATCGAGAAGACCGATTGATAAGCGGAGCAAAAAAATACAGTCTTGAAAAAAACTACAGAGCTGAAATTGTAGGAAAAAACTATGACCCTAAAGAAGGCGAATTTGCCTTGTATTTAAAGAAATCAATACGCGTTTCCGGTAATCCTTACACGGCTGTTTATGCTTTGGATTTGACTGAAATCTATAACAGAATCATTAAACCTGTGCGTATAAACGGAGGCGGATATATCTACATTAAGGATACAGAGAACACAATAATCATGCATCCCGTAAAGGAAGAGATAGGGACCACCGGCTTTCAATCGATATATGAAAATACTACCGGAGATCCAACTGCTTTTGACGACATGTTCCGGTGGAACAGTATTCAGAAAAGAGATGCGGAAGGATTTGATGTAATTAATATCTATACAAGGGATAATGAAGTAATAAATCCCGAAACCGTTATCGGAGCATTTACAAAATTATATATCCAGAACGAAGAGTGGACAGTTACGGCCATTCTTCCCATGGAGGTTTTGTCTCAGCCCTTAAATCAATTTCTCTCAATTTTCCTTATCATTACGCTTATTATGTTTATGATAGCCATAATCGGAACGGCGGTGGTTATGAACATCATAAGACAAAACAGAGAGATAAATTATCTCCGTGAAATTAACAGCGGCATGGAGATGATTCAGAAGCAAAGTGACGAAATAAGAAACTATCAAAGGATACAGTCACTTGGAATGATGTCCAGCCATATCGCTCATGAGTTTAACAATTTTCTGACACCGGTAATGGTCTACGTAGATCTCCTTGAGTCGGACCCGGATATTTCTGAAGAAAATCATGAGCTTTTGAAGCAAATGTCTACATCTCTCGATCAGGCAAAGCAGTTATCTACTGATCTTCTCAGTTTTGCGAGACAGGATACCGGGGCAAAGCTTAATTACATGGATCTGCGGGATGAGACCGAAAAAGCTGTGAATATGGTGAAACGTCTGACACCCCACAAGATAAAATTTGAAAGTGAGATCACGGATGAAGACATTCATCTCTATGGCAGAAACGGAAGCATTGAGCATATTTTGCTTAATCTTTGTAAAAATGCTTTCGATGCCATGGAAAATTCTGAAGAGAGATTACTCAGGGTGACTTTGAAAAAAGAAACTGATGAGGCAATCCTGACGGTGTCGGATACCGGATGCGGAATACCGAATGAAACCATCGAAAGGATTTACGAGCCCTTCTACACTACCAAGGGCAGCAGACAGGGTACAGGTCTTGGTCTTTCGGTAGTGAGGAATACTGTTACTTCCATGGGAGGAAGGATGAATGTAAAGAGCAGCAATAAAGGCACAACCTTTACGATTCATTTCCCTGTTAAGGAATATGAACAGGCTAAGACTCTCAACAGGCTGGCAGCTATCAGGCGTATCGCCATAATTCACAATAAACGCATGAACCTTAAAAGAATTGATGAGATATTCAAAGGCAGTAAATACCTGATAGAATATTTCGATCATCCGGCTGCGGTCATATCTATTATCCAGAGAAATAAGCATTATTTCGGAATGGTCATTTCTTCTTATCACACTCCTATAATGAACGGAGTTGAAACCCTGAATATCATAAGAAGTCTTAACCCGGAAATAAGACTTATACTGACGAGTCAGGAAAAACTGACTGAGTTTGAGTGGTATCTTAACAACGGATATTTTGACCGTCATATAACTCTGGAGGATCTTTATAAAGAACTGAGTCTTCTTATATCATCAGATCCTTTAAATCTACCCGGAGCAACCGGAGAGTAACCCTCTGTTAGTTTTATGACAAAACTGTCATTGTTAAATGTGCCCAAAATATTGCCTTGAAATGCGATAAAAAATATAATGTGCCTATAGGTTAAAGAACGAAAGGAGAAGTTCTATTATGAAAAAATCATTTTTAGGTACTGTCGCAATTATTGTGGCTATGTCAATGGCAGTTCTTACAGGTTGCGGATCATCCGGAACAACTGAGACTAAGGCTGCAGGCGGAGAGGCTAAGGCAGAGGCTGGTGGTGCTGCTGATGCAGGCGCTGCTGCAAGCGACTGGACCTGGGAGCGTAGCATTGAGATCGTTTGTCCTTGGGGAAAAGACGGTGGAGCTGATACAACACTCAGAGCATTTGCTACAGCTCTTGAGAAAGAAATCGGCGTTAAGGTTGATGTAAGCAATAAGTCAGGAGCAGGCGGAGTTACAGGTGTTCAGTTCGCATCTTCACAGCCGGCAGACGGATATACATATCTCCTCTGCACACAGTCACCTATGCTTGCTCAGATCACAGGCGCTACAGATTTCGATGTTTACGGTTCAATCAAGCCTCTTTGCCAGCTCGTAAATGACGTTAACGTATTCGTAGCAGGTAAGGATGAGCCATACAACAACATGGAAGAGCTCAAGGAGTACCTTAAGGCAAATCCTGGTTCTGTAAAGTGCGGCGTTATGGCTATCACAGGTCTTGATACAGCTTGCGTACAGGGTGTATTTGACGGCGAAGTTGAGGCTGTTGCTTATACAGAGGGTTCACAGCTCAATGCTGATATCGTTGGCGGACACATCAACCTTGGATGTGAGGGTCCTGCTGAGGTATCTGCAATGGTAGAGTCAGGCGACATGAAGGTTATCGGTGCTTGTACAGATAAGCCTCTTACACTTGCAGGTTGGGAGAATGTTCAGACAACTGCTGACATCAACAACGAGACAACTTATGGTCCTGCACGTGGTATCTTCTACATCCCTGGAACACCTGATGCAGCTATAAAGGCATTTGAGGCAGCTGCTGAGAAGGCTGTTGCATCTGATTCTTTCCAGGAGTTCTGCAAGCAGCAGGGTCTTGATCAGAGACAGGGCTGGCTCAATACAGCTGATTACACAGCTGAGTGGGATTCAGACTATCAGAACCTCACAGCTCTCTTTGGTACTAAGTAATTCGGAATATTGGATTAATGAGTTAGGTTTGGTCGGGGGAACAAGTTATTTGTTTCCCCGATTTTCAAAAAGGGGGATTTATTTTGGTATCATTTTTTCAGCAGTTTTAATCATTGCAGGAATAGGACTTTTCGCGATGATCGGCGCTGATCCTGCAGCGGCAGCATCAGAGACAGAGCTTGGTGCGGCATTCTGGCCACAGATCATTCTCGCCATCATGATAGTTCTTTCAGTAGTAAATATCGTTACTTCACTTAAGAAGATGAAGGCAGACGGAAAGACTGTTACATCAGACATCGATGTTGCAGGTTTCTTTAAGAGCAAGCTTTTTATCGGTATTCTTAGGGGGGGATATTTTCGATTTTTCCACCGCAGGCGACTCGGTGTATCAGGGATGCCCCTCTGGTCTGCCTGTCCGGTTAGAAATTATGTGAAGTCCCTCACAATCTTAATATACTCCGTAGCATGATACGGCAGATAACTGTTCTTTCTGTATGCCGCAACAAAATTGATGGGAGTGCTTGGGTCACCCACGGAAAAAAACTTCAGCGGTTTGTCGAGCTTCATATGCTTCAGATGAGTCTCGGTAATGAAACAGACACCGTAATTCCTGGAAGCAAGCTCCGCTTCAGCACGGATATTACTGGTTTCCAAAATGATATTTGGAGTGACATGATGCTGCCGGAAAAGTCTGTCTACGATGGTTCTTGTACGCTGATTGGGATTCTGCATTATTACACCCTGCCCCTTTTCCTCAAGAAGCTTCAGATCCAGGTGTGGGTACCGGCATCCCTCCATGGGATAAGCCAGTTCACACAGAGGATTATCCGGAGACATTACCAGAACCATCTCCTCGCGGCTTATTATCTCGGTCTCAATGTTAGGATTGTCATCGGGCTGATTATATAACGCAAGGTCAATGTCACCGTTCAGGATCAATTCGTTAAGACGGCTGGAGCTGGCCTCGTGAATCTGGATTTTTACATTCGGATACAGACTGTGGAATATGGGAAGAGTGCAGGGCAGCATATAGGTTCCTCTCATGGCAGGGAAGCCCACATTAAGAAGACCTGAGTCATTCTTCAGAATGTCTCCGATTTCCTGATCCAGTTCTTTTTTTATGTTTAATATCTCTTTTGCTCTCGCAAGATACCTCTGCCCCACATAGGTCGGCACATATTTATTGCCGATACGGTTAAATAAAGGCTGCCCCACATAGGACTCGGTATTCTGCAAAAATCTGGAAAGCGAAGGCTGTGACAGAAAAAGAGCCTCCGACGCTTTCGAAATATTTCCGTATTTATCTATTGCAATTAAATATGTCAAATCCTTAAAATCCATAAGCACCTCCTGCCTTTTAATCATATCACCGGCAAAACTATACGTCCAATGCATACTTTTTATCGAATAAATGCATTGGATATATAAAAATACAAATGCTATTGTAAAGATACAGAAACAAATGCGCACTTGTTCATTGAAAACCTAACGAAATGTTGCTCATCATCCCCCGATGGGTAACATTTTCTGATCTGACTGTTTAGAGGCTGTGGCTTTAAGGAAGTGGCAGCAAAAAAGGAGATAATATGGGAAAGATGCAAGAAAGTGCGATGAAGCTGCCGGTTACTATCATCAGAGGCGGAACCAGCAAAGGCGTTTACATTCTTGAAAGTGACCTTCCGAAGGATAAAAGCGAGTGGGACAACATCCTTCTGAGACTTATGGGAAGTCCTGACAAAAAGCAGATAGACGGACTTGGAGGGTCACAGTCAGTAACAAGTAAGGTAGCTATCATAAAGAAGTCTGACAGACCTGATGCAGATGTTGATTACACCTTCGCTCAGGTATCGGTTGATAAGCCAATCGTAAGCTACAAAGGAAACTGCGGAAACATTTCTTCCGGTGTAGGACCCTTCGCAATTGAAAAGGGACTGGTTGAAGTAAAGGACGGAATGACAAGCGTTCGCGTCTTCAACACAAACACTGATAAGATCATTGAAGAGGAAGTTAAGACTGAAGACGGAGAAGTAGTTTATGACGGCGATTTCGCTATAGCCGGAGTTCCCGGAACAGCATCCCCCATAAAGCTTAAATTTATAGATCCGGCAGGAACCCTTGGAAAAGGACTTCTTCCTACAGGAAATGCTGTAGATGTCCTGGATGTTCCTGATTTCGGTAAGGTTGAGGTTTCCATCGTTGATGCAGCAAATCCTCTGGTATTTGTAAAGGCACAGAGCCTTGGCTTAAACGGCGGTGAGACACCTGATGACATTAACGGCGATGCTGAAAAGCTTGATCTTCTTGAAAAGGTAAGAGGTCTTGCGGCAGTAAAGCTTGGTCTCATCGATGATTATACAAAGTCAGCATGGGAGACACCGGGTATACCAAAGATGACCTTCGTTTCCGAAGCTGCGGATTATACAACCATGGATGGCAAGGAAATCAAGAAAGAAAACATTGACCTTCTTTCCAGAATGATGTCAATGCAGAAGGCTCATCCAAGCTATGCAATGACAGGTGCTATGTGCACAGCGGCAGCAGCTGTAGTTAAGGGAAGCGTTGTTAATAAGGTTCTCTCGGCAGACACAGATACACAGTTTATCCGTATAGGACACGCAAGCGGCATTCTTGAGTGCGGAGTTGACTATGCTGCAGATGCAGAAAAGCCGGGTGTACCAAAGATCGACGATACCTTTGGATTCAGAACTGCTAACTTCATTATGGAAGGTAATGCAGTCATAAGAGGCTGAAAAGAAAGACATAATAGTATAGAATAAAATTCTTCTGATTCCGGAAAACCGGACAAATCAGAAGTCAGGATAGTGATTCTTTGGACATATAACGTTTGGGATATTTGAATCTATGGTAGAGGCATTCAGCCTCGGAAAAATTTAGGAGATTTAGAAATGAATTTTGCATTGATTTCACTTGTAGTATTGGCTGTAGTAGTTGCAGTCGGATTTATCAAGAAGATAAATATCGGTTTCTTTTCAATCGGAGCAGCGTTCCTCCTTGGTCTGGCAGGAGAGATGTCAGCAAAGGATATTTCAAAGGGCTTTTCAAGCTCCATGTTTGTTACACTTGTAGGTGTTACCTTCTTCTTCGGAATGGCTTCACAGAATGGTACACTTGATCTTTTTTCCAAGAAAATCGTAGCTCTCGTAGGAAAGAGAACTTATCTTATACCGATTCTTATGTTTGCTCTTTCAGCATTCATCTCAGCTATCGGACCCGGACATATCGCAGCCGGAATCCTTATGACAACATTTGCTGTATATCTTGCATTTGAGCTTGATATCAATCCTATGGCTACCGCTCTTTATGCAAAGCTTGGTGCTAATGCAGGATGTGCTTCCACATTGTCCATGACGGGTATCCTTGCTAAGAACCTCAGTGAGCCTCTGGGATACACAGGATTTGGCACTCACCTTTTCCTTACAACACTTCTTTCAGGTTTCGTTTTCACACTTATTCTTTACATCTACTACAAGGGTTACAAGGTAAAGGGAGACAATCCTCTTAAGCTTTCGGATATTCCTGCATTTAACAGAGATCAGAAGATCACAGTTGCAGCTATCGTTATCATGGTTGTTGCATGTATCGGTTTCAAGCTTGACACAGGACTTTTTGCATTCGTTGCAGCTGCAGTACTTATCCTTCTCGGATGTGCAGACGAGAAGAAGGCTATTAAGTCAATCCCTTGGGGCACACTGATGCTCATCTGTGGTGTAGGCGTACTTGTAAATGTTATCGACAAGCTCGGCGGTATCACACTTGTATCAGATTTCTTAAGCTCACATATGAACCAGAGCACAGCAGCACCTATCATGGCAGCTACTTCAGGTATCCTTTCATGGGTAAGTTCAACAACCGGTGTTGTAATGCCTACACTTTATCCTATCTGTGACAACATTGTTAAGACATTCGGATCAAATGTAAGCTATGTAGAGCTTATATCAGCAGTTACAGCTACATCCTTTGCAGCAGCTATCAGCCCTCTTTCAACAGGTGGTGCGATCATCATGTCTTCTTACTCAGCAGCAAAGGAGACAACAACAGATGAGATGAACAAGATGTTCAAGACTCTTTTCTTCTTATCAGTAATGAACGTTGTAATCAACGTAATCATGGCTGCACTCGGTGTATTCAATCTCGGACATCTCTTCTATTAATTCCGGGTTCCTGACACAATAACAGCTTCATCATGAGAGATGAATAAAAAGTGCCGTTCCTACTCATAGGAAAATGTGGTAGGAACGGCATGTTTTTTCTCAAAAGCATAGGAAGATTGTATACAGGGCGGCGAAGGCAATAGGAAATGCCTATGGCCTTTATATCGATATATATATTTTACTAATATTCATATCTGAATTAATATATTTGCATAGATAATTGATGGCATAAAGCGGATTGCAGATTAAAAATGTGCTACAATAAACGTAAATTTACTATTGAAAGCCACATCGGAATTGTGCAATGTGCATATGTCTATGGATTTTCAAAAACGTATATTTTAACCCATAAGGGCACTATTAAGGAGGTTTTATTATGGTCAAGCTTCATGAAGGCGGCGTATATCTCGTAAACGGAAAAGAAATCGTTCCCGAGAAGGAAGCAGCCAAGGTAGAGCAGCTTACCGGCAAGGCTGCAGACAAGGCAGAGGCAAAGAAGGGTACTATTGCGTATGGTATCATGAAGTCTCACAATACCAATTCAAACATGGATGATCTCAAGATCAGGTTTGATGCAATGGTATCACATGATATCACTTATGTAGGTATCATCCAGACAGCAAGAGCTTCAGGAATGGAGAAGTTCTCGCTTCCATATGTTCTTACATGTTGCCACAATTCACTTTGCGCAGTTGGCGGTACTATCAATGATGACGACCACTACTTCGGTCTTTCAGCTGCCAAGAAGTACGGCGGAATCTATGTTCCTCCTCACGTAGCAGTTTGTCACCAGTTCATGCGTGAGAAATTTGCAGGCGGCGGAAAAATGATCCTCGGATCTGACTCACATACACGTTACGGTGCTCTCGGAACCATGGCTATCGGTGAGGGCGGCGGAGAGCTTTCAAAGCAGCTCCTTCAGCAGACCTATGATGTTGCATACCCCGGCGTGGTTTGTGTTTACCTTACAGGAAAGCCTGCACCATTTGTAGGACCTCATGATATCGCACTTGCTATCGTTAAGGCAGTATTCAAGAATGGCTATGTAAAGAATAAGGTAATGGAGTTTGTAGGACCAGGCGTTTCATCTATGACAACAGACTACAGAAACGGCATAGATGTTATGACAACCGAGACAACATGTCTTTCATCAGTTTGGAGAACAGATGATGATACCAAGGCATATCTTGCAAAGCATGGTCGTGCAGATGAGTTCAAGGAACTGAATCCTGCGGAGGTTGCATACTATGATGGCTGCGTAGAGATCGATCTTTCGGAGATCCGTCCTATGATCGCGCTTCCTTTCCATCCTTCCAATGCTTACGAGATCACAGAGCTCTACGACAATCTTGAGGACATTCTTCGTGAGACAGAGAAGGCAGCTGATAAGGTTGCTGAAGGAAGAGCACATTTTACTCTTCTTGATAAGATCACTAAGGATGGCAAGCTTCAGGTTCAGCAGGGTATCATCGCAGGCTGTGCCGGCGGTAACTATACAAACGTTGTTGAGGCTGCCCATGCTCTTAAGGACAAGAATATCGGTGACGGTGAGTTCTATCTCAGCGTATATCCTTCATCACAGCCTGTATATACAGACCTTGACCGTAAGGGACTTCTTGCAGATCTTATGGATGCCGGTGCTATCATCCGTTCAGCATTCTGCGGACCTTGCTTCGGTGCCGGTGATACACCTGCCAACAATGCTCTTTCAATTCGTCATACAACCCGTAACTTCCCTAACCGTGAAGGTTCAAAGCCGGGTAACGGACAGATGTCAGCAGTATGTCTCATGGATGCCCGTTCAATCGCGGCTACTGCAGCTAACAAGGGTATCCTTACATCAGCTGAAGAGCTTGATTGCTGGGGCGATATCCCTGAGTACAACTACGATGACAAGGCTTACAGAAACAGACTGTATCAGGGCGTAGGTGAAGCTAAGCTTGATACAGAGCTTCGTTTCGGACCTAACATCAAGGATTGGCCTGAGCAGGAGGAGATGACAGACAATATTCTCCTTAAGGTTGCATCAAAGATACTTGATCCTGTAACAACAACTGATGAGCTTATCCCTTCAGGTGAGACTTCATCTTACAGATCAAATCCTCTCGGACTTGCTGAGTTCACACTTTCAAGAAGAGATCCTCAGTATGTTGGAAAGGCTAAGGCTGTAAGAGATCTTGAGGCTGAGCGTAAGAACGGAAATGTTCCTGCAGAGATAGCTGATGTATTCAAGGTTATCAACACAATTCCGGGTCAGCAGAATGTTAATGCTGCTGACGTAGAGATAGGTTCCACAATTTACGCCAACAAGCCGGGCGACGGATCTGCACGTGAGCAGGCTGCTTCCTGCCAGAGAGTTCTCGGAGCTCTTGCAAACATCACTCAGGAGTATGCTACAAAGAGATACAGATCCAACTGTATGAACTGGGGTATGGTTCCGTTCCATCTCAAGGGCGAGCCTGACAAGTTCGAGGTAGATGATTACATCTATGTTCCCGGTATAAAGAAGGCTCTTCAGGATAACAAGCTTGATGACATCAAGGCATACGTTATCAAGGACGGAAAGGCTACAGAGATCGAGCTTTATGTTCTTCCTATGACAGAGAATGAGCGTCAGATCGTTCAGGACGGATGCCTCATCAACTACAACAAGTTTGGTCATAATAAATAATTGAAAATCATTTCACCGGGTACGGCATGAACCGGTCCGTACCTGAGTGATTTTGATAATTTTCATACCTCAAAAATGATATAGACAATAAGGAATGCCATCCCTGAAAACGGGATAGCATTCCTATTTTTTTGGGGGGTCAGACCCCCTTGCAAAATTCTTAACCTGACTGTTTTTTTCTCCGAAGCGCAAATAGGAAAAACCTATAAAAGCCATAATAATACAAATATTTTACTATAGAGCAAAGGTGATTTATTATAAAAATATAACAAATGAAAAGTTTATACTTCCGAGGCGCTAGGATATAATTACTAATAGTTAGGCGCATTTATAGCGCATCGGGATCGTGAAATAATAGCTGTTTCAAGGAGACGTTTTTGTCCACTTAAAATGAGCGTTATGAAAGAACTTTAATGTCGCAATTGTTTACGCGGGATCATTAAGCATCCTGCATCCAAGGAGGAAACTATGGAAATTAAGAAACCTGCTGTAGCGGGCACTATGGAATCCAGTGACTGCCAGGTAACAGTTGAGCCTGGTGATGGAAAGATCGATTTCACACTGGATTCTGCTGTAGCTCATCAGTTCGGAAACCAGATCCGTAAGGTGACACTGGAGACATTAGCAAATCTTGGCGTAGATAACGTAAAGATTTCTATCGTTGACAAGGGAGCGCTTGACTGCACAATTAAGGCTCGTATCGAGGGTGCAGTTTTCCGTTCAGTAGACCAGTACAAAGATTTACCATGGGGAGGTGCAATCAGATGATCGAGAATCCTAACAAGAAAAGATTAAGAAGATCCATGATGTTCCTGAATGCACAGAAGCCTTCACTTATCAAGGATCCGTACATTTACAAGATTGACTCCCTCATGCTTGACCTTGAGGATGCCGTAGCTGTTACTGCAAAGGATACAGCAAGATTTTCTCTTTATCACGCTCTTAAGACCATTGATTACAGAGGATCAGAGAGAGTAGTTCGTATCAACGGACTCGATACAGATCTTTGGGAAGAGGATATCCGTGTCTGCGTAGCAGGCGGAGCTGATGTTATCCGTATCCCTAAGACTGAGGATGCAGCTATGGTTCGTGCCGTAGAGGAAAAGATCGTTGCAGCTGAGGAAGAGTTCAACCGTGAGCCGGGATCAACTCTTATCATGTCAGCTCTCGAGTCCTGCAAGGGTGTTATGAATGCTTATGAAGTATGTACTTCATCAGACCGTATGATCGGTGTAGCTCTTTCAGGTGGTGACTATACAAAGGATCTTCAGACACGTATCACCGGAACAGGTGTAGAGCTCATGGGTGCCCGTCAGCAGATGATCATCGCGGCTCGTGCAGCAGGTGTTCAGTGTTTCGATACAGTATGGACCAATCTTGACGATATGGAAGGTTTCCGTAAGGAAGTTCAGATGATCCATGATATGGGATTTGACGGAAAGTCATGTATCAACCCACGTCAGATCGACATAGTTCATGATATTTATACCCCTACTCAGAAGGAGATCATCTTCTCAGAGAAGGTTATCAAGGAAATCGATGACAAGAAGGCTAAGGGCATCGGTGTATTCACTGTTGACGGAAAGATGATCGATATCGCTTTCTATGATGGTGCTAAGAGAAACATCATGCTTGCAAAGGCTGCCGGAGTTTATAAGGGGGATCTGTAATTATGATTAATGCAGTTGGTAGAGATATACCTGATGAAATCTTAAAGGCAACAGGTAAAGAAGTATTCCAGGGTACTCATCATTTCGACGGCTATGAGTATCAGACAGCTTCACATAAAGTAAAGTGCGTTATCAATTCAAACGGAACAAAGCTTGTTGACAGTATCCATGACGTACTCGTAAAGTGCGGAATCAAGGATGGCATGACACTTTCATTCCATCATCACTTCCGTAACGGTGATAAGGTTCTCAATATGGTTATGGAAGAAGTTCATAACATGGGTATCAAGAACCTCACCATCTGTGCTTCATCACTTGGAAGCCAGAATGATCCTATAGTATATATGCTTGATGACGGAACCATCACAGAGATCCAGTCATCAGGTGTTCGCGGACAGATCGGTAAGGCAATTTCCGAGGGAAGACTTAAGGGTCTTGCTATCATGCGTTCACACGGTGCCCGTTCAAGAGCTATCGAGAGTGGTGAGACACATATCGATATAGCATTTATCGGTGCTCCTACAGCCGATGAGTACGGTAACCTCAATGCTAACGGCGGTAAGGCTGACTGTGGTGTTCTTTCATACGCAGCTGCAGATGCTATGTATGCTGACCGTGTAGTTGCTATCACAGATACACTTGTACCGTTCCCTAACCTTCCTGCACAGATCACACAGACCTATGTTGATTATGTAGTTAAGGTTGATGAGATCGGTGATCCTACAAAGATTGCTACAGGTGCTGCAAAGCCTACAACAGACCAGAGAAAGCTTCTCATGGCTAAGTACTGCACAGATTTCGTAGTAGCTACTCCTTACTTCAAGGAAGGCTTCTCATATCAGACAGGTGTCGGCGGAGCTTCTATCGCTTCCACTAAGTTCCTTGCTGAGATCATGAGAGAGAAGAACATTCACATGTCCTTCGGTGTAGGCGGTATCGCTAAGCCAATGTGTGATCTTCTTGAGGAAGGTCTTATCAAGACTCTTGTAGATACACAGGATTTCGATCAGGACGCTATCAAGTCCGTTGCAACAAATCCTAACCATCACTACATCACAGCAAGTGAGTATGCAGATCCTTTCAACAAGGGTGCTTATGTTAACAAGCTTGACTTCGTTATCCTTGCATCTCTTGAGGTTGATACACACTTCAACTGTAACGTAGTAGTAGGTTCTGACGGTGTTATCACAGGTGCCCAGGGCGGACATCCTGATACAGCTGCCGGTGCTAAGTGCACAATCGTTATCGCACCTATCATGCAGGGAAGAATTCCTACAATCTGCACCGATTGTACAACTGTTACAACTCCGGGTGAGGACGTTGACGTTGTTGTTACCGATTACGGTATCGCAATCAATCCAAGAAGAACAGACCTTATCGAAGCTACAAAGGATAAGGGACTTCCTATCAAGACTATCGAAGAGCTCAGAGACATTGCTTACAGCATCACAGGCGAGCCTGAGAAGGTTCAGTTCGGTGACCGTGTAGTAGGTATCATCGAGGGCCGTGACGGAACCATCATGGATGTTGTTCGAGAGATCAAGCCTTTTGAGTTTAAGGACTGATATTTGAAGAATAGGTTATAAAACTATACATTAATAAAAGTGACGTTGTGATGGTCTTAGGGATACATCACAACGTCTTTATTTTGTATAATGATACTAAGTGTTATGAATTCTATATATCTCCTTTGTTTACACAAAGGTGGAATATAGAATTCATGATACGCCCCACATGACTTGTGGCAGGTTTCGAAGGAACCTGTCATGTAGCACCAGCCCTCGCGAAGCGACTTTCAATGGGCTGGTGTTCCCAGTAAGCACGTAAGGACGGGCTTAAGGTCCGGGAATGCGGAATGTAAGAAAAAGGTGTGGCTTAGGAGGATGGAAAATGTCGGAAATACTGGATTATGATCATGAGGTTACTGTACCTGAAATGATGGAAGCAAGGGATCACAGAGTTGAAATGCAGAGAAGTATCATAGAAAAAACCGGATTTCCCGTAATATGTTTTATGCTCAATGTTCCCGGCCCCCACAAAGTGTCAGAGGATTTTTCGTGGGCATTCCATGAAGGAGTCATCAGGATTAAGAATAAACTTCTGGAGCATGACTTAAGAATCGTGTATGAGGAAACAGAGGAATACGTAACCGGATATGTTTTTTATGCTTCTGTCGACAGTGATTCTGTAAACATTAAGAAAGCCATGTGTGAGATCGAAGAGGCTGACAGACTGGGACGTATTTTTGATATTGATGTGATAAAAACCGACGGGACAAAGGTCAGCCGTGAGGAGTTTGGAATGGGTCCCAGAAAGTGCCTTATGTGTGAGGAAGAAGCCCATTTTTGCGCAAGGAACAGGTCCCACAAGGTCAGTGAAATGGTAGAAGAGATAAAAAGGATTATCAGGAATGCAAAAGTTCATGAGTGAAAAAAATAATCTGATTATATTTACAAGTGTAAGATTGTATATATGAACTTTGTCAAGGACTGTAAAAGCTGGGATGATACTGATATGCGACATGGCAATGATAATGAAGCTAAAAACTATAAAGAGCTTGTGGAGATGGTCGGATGGTATGTGCGTAATGCTCTGCTTGGGGAGGTTTATGCTACCCCCAAGCCAGGACTTGTGGACAGAAGAGATACAGGTGCTCACAAGGACATGACTTTTGAGACGTTTCTGGCCAGCACTGAAGCTATAACGCCTTATCTTGTAGAAATGTTCAGGCAGGGACTGGATCATCAATGCTATGAAAAATCAGATCCCGGTTTTTTCGGGAACCCGGATGATATTAAAACAAAAACTCATTCAGGTTTGGTTGACTCAGGTGCAGAAATAATCACAGACGAAGAATTGGTTTTCTTAAATATTAGAAAAACCGGAATTGAAGCAGAAAAAGCCATGTATGCTGCAACCGGTAATGTCAACACCCATAAGGGTATGATCTTTACCATGGGGATACTTCTTGCGGCAGCAGGCATAAATGCAGGGAGAAGGTTATTCCATGAACCATGTGATAATGAGACAGAGCCTGATGAAAGAAGCTTTTTCGGGAAAGATAAAACTGTCAGAGATGAAGAAACAGGAACAGATAAAATCGTCAGAGGTGATGAATCAGATATAGTTAAAAGACTCTTTGATATAGTTGAAATCCTCGAGACCGGAAGGCGAATGTCTGCACGAATTCTTGAGAGAGATTTCGAGGAGATGGAAAAACGCGAACCGAGATCCCATGGCGAAAAGCTCTATCATAAGTACGGCGAAAAGGGTATCCGTGGTCAGGCTATGGAGGGTTTCCCCATTATCCGTGACATCGGCATACCTGCCATGAGAAAGTTTATGAATATTTCCGGGGACATGAAACTTCGGAGTGAAATTGCCGGGGTTGCAACATTGAGAACCGACCTCCTTGAAGATGAAGGAAACATGCGGGATGAGCATTATGAAAATGCCGTAAACATTAGCACCCTCATGGCCATCATGTCGGAGCTCCGGGATACCAATGTACTCACCAGGAGCTCTTATGAAGAAATGAAGTGGCTGAGGTCGGAAAGCGCAAAAATCGTCAGGCTGGGAGCGGCTTTCAGTGAAGAAGGACTTTCGGCAATTGAAGAACTTAATGTAAAATGTATTGAGAAGAATATCAGTCCCGGCGGGGCTGCGGATATTCTCGCTGTAACCATATTACTTTTGAAGCTGGAGGGAAGTAGTTATGTATGAGTGTCCGAATTGCGGTGGAGATCTGAGATTCGATATACCATCACAGATGCTTAAATGTGAGCATTGTGATACCAAATATGACCCTTATTCTGTTGAAAAGGAACAGGATGCAGAGGAACGGATTATAGAAGTAGAGGCTCCGGAAGTAACCGGGGAGGGAGCTGCGGAAAGTCCGGATTCCGCTGATGCTGTGACTCCGGAGAGAGACGTGGCAGGTTCGGATTCTGCTAATGCTGAAACTCAGGAGACATCCGGGGGAACTGAAGATGCCGGTGGCGGTGGAAACAGACGTGTAATGCAGATGACCATATTCACCTGTAAGAGCTGCGGCGCGGAGATATCCAGTACCAATTTAAGTGCGGCCGGATTCTGCAGTTATTGCGGACAGCCGGCGGTGTTCTCCTCAAGGATCAGTAACGAGAGAAGACCGGAGAAGATCATTCCTTTCAAAATCGATAAGGCTGCCTGCAAGGAAAAGTTTGTAAAGAGAATGAAGGGGGCGATTTATGCTCCCAAGGAGCTGACAGACCCTGAGGCATTATCCGGATTTGTAGGCATTTACATGCCATACTGGGTATATGGTTTTTCTGTTGGACCTGAGGCTGAGGTTCCGGTTTCCAAGTCTAAGATAGAGGGAAGATATGAGATAACGGACAAATATAATCTCACCATGGAAGTTGATGGTAAGTTTGACGGAATAGCTTTTGATGCTTCCAGCTCTTTTAATGACCACATTGCGGAGGTTATAGCTCCTTACGATGCAAAAGATATGATAGAGTTTACACCATCATTTTTATGCGGATTCTACGCGGATGTTCCGGATGTTCCGTCAGATGTTTACAGGGATGATGCAGAGGTTTATGTTCTGCAGCATACCTTTGAACAGATTGATAAGGAATGCAAAAAGAAAGGTTTTGACAGAGACAATCTGGGCTCCGGCGTCATTAAAGCCGAGGAAGTGGTTAAGCTTAAGTACAACGGGGAAAAAGAGGCGATGCTTCCCGTATGGTTTCTTACCTACAGGAAGGGAGACCGTGTATGCTATTCTGTCATGAATGGTGTCACCGGAAAGCTTTCTGCAGATATCCCTGTGGATTTCAAGTCATTCTATATAGCTTCTTTCCTGATGGCCATACCAATCTTTATCCTTCTTAACCTGCAGTTTACTATCATGCCGAGATCTGTTCTGATTTTCGCACTGATCATGGCACTGATAACAGGAATCCTGTATCTGAAAGAGATAGATAAGATCGAGAAGCAGGAGGACCCGACGGAAGACCAGGGCTATGTTGCTGCAAGATGCAAGGGTGTCTTTAAAGACGGCGCAAAGGTGGAATCCAATGCCTACAAAGAGTTCAAGACCAAAACAGGTGGAAAGAAGGAACATCAGCCGGCAGGCTGCGGAGGTATCATTGGATATCTGGTCATGACGTACTGGGGACTGGAGGTAGTTCTTGGTGTATTATTCGTAGTGATAGAGTATTGGTTTATAGTTGCGGGCATCCTTTTGATCGTAGGATTATTTGTCCTGTTTATTTATATGACGGACAGCAAGAAGGCATCCAAGGCCAAAGCAAAGGGCGACAAAAAGGCAGCTAAAAAGTACAGCTACACAGAGATGGCGGGCGTTATAGCCGGACTTGTGATATCCGCTGTGGTACTTGTATGGAATCCCGTTGAGGACATTATCTTTTATGCGGCAGCTACCACGGTTTTCGCCGGAATAGTTTATACCATTACGGGAATCATTAAGAAGTACAATATCCTGTCCACTCATCCCATTCCGGAGTACTTTGACAGGGAAGGAGGTAACATTCATGCTTAAGAAGAAAAACAGATTTCTGGGAATGCTGCTGACCGGACTTACCATGAAAGAAATCCTCAAACAATATAAGGCAAATGAAGCGGCAATAAGAAATAACAGATTTTCATCCTTTATGAGAGCTGCATTAGGAATGCTGGTGATGATCTT
Source organism: Oribacterium sp. FC2011 (assembly GCF_000701645.1). Classification (NCBI taxonomy): domain Bacteria; kingdom Bacillati; phylum Bacillota; class Clostridia; order Lachnospirales; family Lachnospiraceae; genus Oribacterium; species Oribacterium sp. FC2011. Next base: position 192,342 of record NZ_JNJM01000005.1, on the reverse strand, counting down.
CATTTTTGCCTCTGAGAGCTTTGCGGGGGAAGTGAAATATACGAACCCGGAGACTAACTATGTGGTTTATATTGATGATGCTGCAGACCTCATTACTGATGATGAGGAAAATGACCTTGTAGTTAAAATGAAAGGCATTACTGAATATGGTAATGTTGCCTTCGTAACCAATGAAGAAACCCATTCGGATTCGACCAGATACTATACTGAGAGCAGATACCAGGAGCTTTTTGACTGGGACAGCGGAACCATGTTCATGATCGATATGGCAAACAGAGAGATCTTCATCCACAGCGATGGAGAGGTCCTTGGAATCATAAGTAACGACAGGGCAGAGACAATTACTGATAATGCCTACAGACTTGCGACTAAGGCCGATTATTTTGGATGTGCATCCCTTGTTTTCGAACAGATGCAGAAGGTGCTTGAAGGCGGACGCATTGCCCAGCCTATGAAGTACACCAGTAATGCCGTCCTCGCCATCATCCTTGCACTTCTAATAAATTACGGTCTTCTCGCATTTTCAAGAAGGGCTTACAAGAGAGAAATAAAGAGTGAAGAGGTTCTGGTACATGCGGTAAACAGCTTTATAGTTGGCGCCAGTGTGGAACAGTTCCTGAGACAGACCAAGAGATATATACCACATTCCTCAAGCGGAGGCGGCGGAAGTCATCACTATGGCGGCGGAGGCGGCGGTCATCACAGCAGCGGCGGAGGCGGCGGCCACCACGGCGGCGGTGGAGGACACAGGTTCTGAGTGGAGGAGTTTTCCATCGGGAAAACTCCGACCGATATGGCAAGAGCGGAGCTCTTGTCCCGAAGGGATCAAGTTCAGCCCTCCTTAGGCCGAACTTGACCTTGCGGAGCGCAGCGGGTACGGATAATTGGAGGTAGCATGGCAGAAGCAAATTATTCTATTACATCAGTGGGTCCCGGGGACCGCTATATGAAAACTCTGGTGGAGGACCTCCTGGAAAAAGAAGGCATCCACCTCGACAAAAATCTGGATTACACAGCAGCCATGCTGGATGATGACTACAATGTCATCGCAACAGGAAGCTGCTTTGGAAATACCCTGAGATGTATGGCGGTAAGCTCCGACCATCAGGGAGAAGCCCTGATGAACGATATAGTATCCCATCTTATCGAATACCAGTTCTCAAGAGGAAACTATCATATCTTCCTGTACACCAAATGTAATACTGCACTATTCTTTAACAGCCTTGGCTTTAAAGAAATAGCCCGTATGGAAGAGTGTAATATCGTCTTCATGGAAAACAAGAGAACCGGCTTCAGGGACTATCTTGAGAACCTGAAGAAAGAGACATTAGCGCAGCTGCAGGAAATGGACTTTGACAAAGCAAAGGCTTATGAAGCAAAACTGCAGAACGAAACCGAATCAGCTTCGGGTGCAAACACTGTCGAAGCTTCCGGACTTAAGGTTTCAGCCATAGTCATGAACGCAAATCCTTTCACCCTCGGCCATAGATATCTCGTTGAAAAAGCCATGGAGAACTGTGACATACTCCACCTCTCCATGGTCTCCGAAGATGCAAGCCTTGTTCCGTTTTCCGTAAGAAGAAAACTCATCGAAGAAGGCACCGCCGACCTCAAGGGAATCATATATCATGATTCGGGATCCTATATCATAAGCTCGGCAACCTTCCCCGCCTACTTCCAAAAAGGCGATAATGCTGTCATAAAGAGCCAGGCGGGCATAGACCTCCACGTATTTGAAGGCATCGCAAAGAAGCTCCTGATAAATTCCCGATTCGTCGGAGACGAACCAACCTCACTTGTCACAGGCATCTATAACGACATCATGTCTGAAGCCCTGCCGAAAGCCGGCATAGAGTGCCACATAGTCCCTCGAAAAGAACACGACGGTAAGGCGATTTCCGCCTCCGCCGTCCGAAAAGCAATCCACGACGGAGAGCTTGACAGCATAAAAGACCTTGTTCCCGAGACGACGTACAAATACTTCACAAGCGACGAAGCAAAATCTGTTATTGAAAAAATCATAAGTGAGACTGATGTAATACATTACTAATCTCAATGAATTATCCGCAAATATCCGCAGCCAAAAAAATCAACGAAGGTATTGCATTATGCTCTCTAATGTATTAAAATACATCAGTATTTTGTGAGCTCGAGTGCCGTAATGGCTTATCATGGTGCCACAAAGCACGAGAATTTAATTAAAAAACGATAAACAAACCGAATAGAAATATTCAGTAGTTTCATTATTTAGGAGGATTTTATGGTATCAGCAGGTGATTTCAGAAACGGTGTCACACTCGAGATCGAAGGTCAGGTTGTTCAGATTATTGAGTTCCAGCACGTTAAGCCGGGTAAGGGAGCAGCTTTCGTTAGAACAAAGCTTAGAAACGTAATCAACGGTGGTGTAACAGAGCGTACATTCCGTCCTACAGAGAAGTTCCCTCCAGCACACATCGACAGACAGGATATGCAGTATCTCTATGATGATGGTGAGATGTACAACTTCATGAATCCTGAGACATTCGAGCAGATCGCTCTTTCACACGATGAGATCGCTGATTCCATGAAGTTCGTTAAGGAGAACGAGACAGTTCGTGTTGATTCATACCAGGGTAAGGTATTCGCAGTAGAGCCACCTCTTAAGGTTACTCTTGAGGTTGTTCACACAGAGCCTGGTGTAAAGGGCAACACAGCTACAGGTGCTACAAAGCCTGCAACTCTTGAGACAGGTGTTGATATCCAGGTTCCTCTTTTCATCAACATCGGAGACAAGGTTATCGTTTCAACACAGACTGGTCAGTACGAGTCTCGTGGTTAATCTTAAATAAAGATTTACGGAGAAATCTCCGTTTTTGAGAAAGGTTTCCCGAAAGGAAACCTTTTTTTAATCTCGTTAAAGTTGTTACGCGTGCGGTATAATTGTACAAACACCCATGTGACGGCTAACTCATAATGAGTAAGGGTTTACCTGCTCGCTTAAATTTTCATATTTATAGATAAAAGGAGTTTCACATTGACTACCATACTTAATGTTATCGGAGATGCGGTAAGAACCGGTTTTGCACTTTGCGGTTATGATTCAGAACTTGGAAAGGTTACTATTTCCAATCGTCCTGACCTTTGCGAGTATCAGTGTAACGGAGCCATGGCCGGCGCCAAGCAGTACCACAAGAAGCCTATTGATATCGCAAATGAAGTTGTAGAAAAGCTTAAGGATATGAAGAGAGATGATATCCTTATGTTTTCTGAAGTTTCAGCAGTTATGCCGGGATTTATAAACATTAACCTCTCTGAGGACCTGGTTAAGAAATACCTTAACGAGATGACCTTCCGTGAGGATCTCGGACTTGACGCCCATGAGGGAAAGAAAATCATCGTAGATTACGGCGGAGCCAATGTTGCAAAGCCTCTCCATGTTGGGCACCTTCGTTCAGCCGTTATCGGAGAAACTATTAAAAGAATGGCTAAGCAGCAGGGTAATGAAGTTATAGGTGATGTTCACCTCGGGGACTGGGGACTTCAGATGGGACTTATCATAGCTGAGCTTGAGGACAGAGGACAGCTTGACGAGGAACTTGATATAGCTCAGCTTGAAGAAATATATCCATTTGCATCCAAGAAAGCAAAGGATAAGAATGAAGACGGAACACTGATCAATCCTGATTTCGCTGAACGTGCACATACTGCCACTGTAAAGCTTCAGGAAGGTGATCCTAAGTATCGTGAGGTATGGAAGAAGATCATGGCAGTTTCTGTTGCGGACCTTAAGAAGAATTATGGAAACCTCGATGTTCACTTTGATCTCTGGAAGGGTGAGAGTGATGCCCAGCAGTATATCCCGGGACTTATTCAGGATCTTATCGATAAGGAACTTGCATACGAGTCACAGGGAGCTCTCGTTGTTGATGTAAATGAACCTGAAGATCCTAAGGAAATTCCTCCATGCATGGTTCGTAAATCCGACGGTGGTGCGCTCTATGCCACATCGGATCTTGGCACCATCATTGAACGTGAAAAGCTCTATAAGCCGGATGAATACATTTACATTGCGGACAGCCGTCAGTCACTCCACTATACCCAGTTCTTCAGAGTTGCCCGTAAGGCAGGCTACGTAAGACCGGAGGAGGAGCTTAAGTTCATAGGTTTCGGTACCATGAACGGTAAGGATGGAAAGCCCTTCAAGACACGAGAGGGCGGCGTTCTCCGACTCGAGAAGCTTATAGCTGAAACCAATGCAAAGGTACTTGAGAGAATAAAGGAATCAAGAGGTGATGAGATAAGCGCTGAAGAGGCCGAAAAGATTGCATCACTTGTAGGTCTTGCTGCACTTAAGTACGGCGATCTCAGCAATCAGGCTACAAAGGACTATATCTTTGATCTTGATAAATTCACTTCCTTTGAAGGAAACACCGGACCATATATCCTTTATACCATTGTTCGTATCAGCTCTATTATACGTAAATTTATGCAGGAGCAGGGCATCGGAGAAGATGTGCCGGTAAAAGATTATATTAATGCACATTCTGTAGATTTTGAGATACTTCCTGTTGAAGATAAGAGCGGACGCACTCTTGAGACACTTCTTACGAGATATCAGGATGAGATAAACGGTGCATGGAGAGAGCTTGCTCCTCATCGTATCTGTTCTTACATCTACGAAGTGTCCAACGCTTTCAACAGTTTCTATCATGATGTTAAGTTCCTGGGCGAGCCTGATGAGAAAAAGAAACAGGGCTACATGAGCCTCCTCATGTTAACATGGAAGGTCCTCACCACCTGTATAGAAACCCTGGGATTTAGCGCACCTGAGAGGATGTAATTCTATGAAATACTTCATCGCCAGCGATATTCACGGTTCCGCATACTGGTGCAGAAAAACCCTGGAAGCCTATGAGAAAAGCGGTGCGGAGCGCCTTATCATACTCGGAGACATACTGTACCACGGACCCCGTAATGACCTTCCCAGGGACTATGCCCCTAAGGAAGTCATAGAAATGCTTAATCCTTTGAAGAACAAAATATGGGCGGTCAGAGGAAACTGCGAAGCTGAAGTAGATCAGATGGTGCTCAAGTTTCCTGTACTTGCAGATTATGCCATATTGGTACTGAATGGCCATACTATCTTTGCGACCCACGGGCATGTGTTTAATGAAGTGAACCTTCCGCCTCTTTCTGACGGAGATGTACTTTTACATGGCCATACACATCTTATCAATGCTGAGAAAATGGAAAAGGATGGCATAAGCTTTTATCATCTGAACCCGGGAAGTACCTCTATTCCAAAGGGTGGAAACCCCAACAGTTATGCTATAATAGATGGAGACATATTCAGCATATATGATTTTGAGGGCAATGTTCTTAAGAGTATAAATCTGTTAAGAGACTAATGCTAAAAGAGGTGTATCAATGATCGGCAGCCGCAAGGCAACAATAATGCTTATTCTGTTAATTATATTGATATTCACAGCATTCGCATTATATTTAAAAACAATCATAAAAATACGTAGGGAAAAGGATACTGCTTCTGGAGATACTGTTGATATAAACAGGAGCAGCATTTTTTACAAGTTGTCCAATGCCGTTATCGGCCTTGTTGTCATTACTCTGATAGCTTCTTCCTTTATAAGTATTTTTGCCATAAAAAGAGTTCATTCTTCCACTGAGAGGATAAGCGCAGGCTTTGCCCATAGCGCAGCTGACCTTAGTGAAGAAGCGATGATCGCCGACCTTGAGGATCAGGTTGGAGATCAGCTTGGCGAAAAAATGGCCTATGTAAACGAATCCATAAACAGTTACATGAATGACGCATGCTATCTTCAGTCGTTTATGAATGACATTTATAAATACAGTGACCGTTTTGATCCCGTTCATGTGCCTGATATCTCTATGGATATGGCAGGCAAAATGTCTTTGTACAAACTTCTGGCAAATAAGGATGTCATCTATGAAGGTAAGGTTAAGGATGAGGCTGAATTAATAGCAAATATAGTCAAAATATTTAAGCCTATTAAAGAAGCTAACCCGGAGTACGTAGATCTTTATGTGGGTACGGAAACAGGCGTACTTATAAGCTATGATGATTTTGCTGAAATAGCTGCAGACAATGAAGGCGATGACAGATATTATGAATACAGGCAGAGGGACTGGTACAGGCTTGCCAAAAATAATGGGGAGATCACATTTATTTCAAGATACGTGGATCAGTTTATTAAAGGCAGTGTGACAAGCTGTGCTATACCATTTTTTGATGGGAATGGCGACTTTGTCGGATGTATAGGCATCGATATACATACAGACGATCTGTACCGGGCTGTGGTAAACAGTAATGTATCCGACAATATGGAAGCGTATATCGTTACACCTGATGGCAGGATACTTGCCTGCAAAGATATGACGGATGATGATCCTGAAGGCAGTTTCGAGGGAATTGATGAACTGATAAGTAATCTCAGTGGGGTTGGGGAAGACGAAACGGTATTATATACCGTTGAAGAGCCCGAAGGGACCTGCTATATCGGAGCATCCTATATCAAACATACCAACTGGATTTTTGTTGTTAAGGCACCTAAGGAGGCATTTACAAAGGCTGCTTCAGATATAAGACTCGAAATAGGAAACAGTGTTGAAACTGTATCAAAGAATTTTGATGAGGCCTCCGGACAGGTTGTCAATAAATGTCTCATTATATTTGCGGTTATTCTCCTGCTGACTGCTGTTGTTGTTACGATTCAGTCTTTCAGCTTGATCGATCCCATCAGGCGTCTGGAATCTGATGTGCAAAAATTTTCCAATGGTGATCTTTCTCATAGGACAAAAGTTGATACAAAGGATGAGATAGGTGATCTTGCAAGGACATTTAACCGCATGGCATCTTCTATCCAGCAACACATGGAAAATATCAAACGTGTTACCGTGAAAGAGGAGCGTATCGCTGCAGAGCTTTCCATGGCAAAAAGTATCCAGACAAGTCTTTTGCCTAGTGTATTCCCTGCTTTTCCGGACAGACACGATTTTGATGTTTATGCCTCCATGAATACCGCAAAGGAAGTGGGCGGAGATTTTTACGATTTCTTTTTGATCGATGAAGATCATCTTGCAATGGTAATGGCAGATGTATCAGGCAAAGGCGTTCCGGCTTCCCTGTATATGGCCGTAACAAAGACGCTTATAAAGACCCATACTTATGTTGAGGACTCTCCGGAAAAGGTATTCAGCTATGTAAATGCGAAACTTTGTGAAAATAATCAGAACGATATGTTTATAACTGCATGGCTGGGGATACTTGATCTGAAAACGGGCATGGTAAAAGCCTGCAACGCGGGTCACGAGTATCCTGCGATAATGCTTCCCCACGAAGCATTCTCACTTATGAAGGATAAACATACCCTGCCTCTGGGCAGCATGGAAGACATACAATTCAAACAATATGAGTTTATGCTTTCACCCGGAAGCAAGCTGTTTCTGTACACAGATGGTGTCACTGAGGCCACAAACAGGGAGGAAAAACTGTTTGGGACTGACAGGATGACTGAGGCATTAAACAAAATAAGAGATAAGGCTCCCGAAGAAATCCTGTCCTTTATGAAAAAGAGCGTTGATGAATTTGTGGGGGATGCACCGCAGTTTGATGATTTTACGATGCTTTGCCTGCAGTTTAACGGAAAAAAGCCGCAGGAGGGTGAAGAGTCATGAATCATAAAAATATCAGAACCCGACTGAGAGAACATATTAACAGCAGGAGAAGGAAAAAGAGTAACTCATCCTTCGCAAGGAAACTCACGGGCATGACTCTGTGCGTTGCTATAGCAGCCATCATACTATCTACGGTTGTATGCGTATATGCTTTAAGATTCGTCCATAATGAGGCGGAAACCGAAAGCATTAAGTTCGGCAGGGAAGCGGCGCAGAAAAGCAGAGTGGCTCTTCGAGACTCCTTTAGAAATAATGTAAAGAACACGGTTTGCGACAGGGCAAATATCGCCGGTGTAAAATTCTATACCTATATGGAGGATGCAGAATACCTGGCTGCTTACGCTGAGGAGATTCTTCAGGAACCGGGAAAATTCACAAGGAAAGATATTGTGTGGGGTGATGGATTGCCCCTTGGTTATGATTCAATGTTCCTTACCCTTTGCGATGAAAGCATTGATTATGATGAAAAAAATCAGGCCAAGGCCGGGATTCTCTCAAATATTGAATATATTTGCAGGTCTATATCAGGCCGCCATCCCGAGATAACTGCCCTTTATATCGCCACCGAAGAAGGATTGCTGCTTACCTATGATGAGAATGTATCTTCGACTGAGCAGGGCATTGCCAATACAAAATATTATGATTTTAAAGATACCGGATGGTATCAGCTTGGCAAGGAAAGCCCGGGTCCGGTTTTTACGAAGCACTATAAAGACGGATTTGGCCGGGGAGATGTAATAACCTGTGTGGCACCCTTCCATTATAAAAACGGCGAATATGCCGGATGCGTTGCTTTGGATGTCAGCACAGAGGAAATATTTAGTGACATAGTCAGTAAAGGTATGAATGAATCTGATCTTGCGATTCTCCTGGATAACCAAGGCGCTGTTCTTGCAGAAACCGGTAAGGTTTATACTGAAGATGAACAGGATATGACCATCGGTTTCGTTAATTATCCGGGACTTTACGGATTGAAAGAAATAATAAGGAAATATGCTGAATCCGGTGCTTTGTTCAGTACAGATCCGGAAACTCGGGAGGAATATCTTTTTGCATATTCGGATATAGATTATGTCAATCTGAGACTGGTGATACAAAGCCCGCTTAGTTCTGTAATGGGACCCATAAACAGTATAGAAAATGAAATAGATCAAAACACCGGGTTGATGAACCAGACTATAGAAACTACTATAGAATCAGTGCTGGTTACCTGTTTCCTGTTGTTTTTCATATTAAGTATTATTTCAATGTATGTTGCAGGAAAAGTATCGTATAATCTTAGTGAGCCTTTGAAGGTTCTGGCCGGTGATATGAAGAAGATAAGTCTGGGAAATCTAGATCACAGGACTTTAGTGAATACGAATGACGAAATAGGCAGTCTTGCTGTATCTTTCAACAATATGGCAGAGTCCCTCGGTAAATATCAGGCGGATCTGAAAGAAGCAATTTCCAGGGAAGAACGTACCGCAACGGAACTGTCTCTGGCCACGGATATTCAGGCACATATGCTGCCCGTGGATTTTGAGGATTTTACAAAAGGACAGAATTTTGATCTCTATGCAACCATGACACCTGCCAAGGAAGTTGCAGGAGACTTTTATGATTTCTTCAGAATTGACGATGATAATATCGTGCTGGTAATGGCGGATGTTTCGGGTAAAGGAATACCGGCAGCGCTCTTTATGATGATAAGCAAGATACTTATAAAGACCAATGCTTTTCCCGGCATATCTCCCTCTGAGGTTTTTCGTACAGTAAATGATCAGCTTTGCGATAACAATAAAGAGGACATGTTCGTCACTGCCTGGCTTGCAAAAATTGACACTAAAACCGGTAAGGTTACGGCCGTAAATGCAGGACATGAGTACCCGGCCCTTAAGGGACCTGCGGAATCCTTTGAACTTATGGAAGATGATCACGGTCTGCCTTTGGGGGCTATGGAAGGTTCAAAGTATAAGGAATATGAATTTTGTCTTAAAGCCGGTGGTTCGCTGTTTACATACACGGACGGAGTTCCTGAATCTACCAATGCTGAAGACGAGCAGTTTGGCACAAACAGAATGCTGGAAGCTCTAAACATTGATCCGGGTGCTGATCCCGGAAAAATTCTTAGGGCGGTAAAGGAAAAGATAGACCTGTTTGTGGGAGATTCGGAGCAGTTTGATGATATCACAATGCTGGGGTTCTCTTACAGGGGCAACAGTACAGAGCAGGATGATTCACAAGATGCTGTAATATGAGGTGCGATGACTATGAAGGATATAGTTGAGATCAACAGAAAAGAAATCGTGGTAGATGCGGTTCTCGATGAACTCGATAATGTCACGGATTATATCAGTGAGTATCTGGCTGAAATGGGCTGCAGTACACCTATGGAAATAAAGATCTGCATCGCCTGTGAAGAGATCTTTGTAAATATTGCTAATTATGCATATAAGGAGATGGGACCGGAAGTTCCTCGTCTGGCCTGCGTTTCTTTATCCCGGGATCCATCGGGGGATAATGTTCAGATCACCTTCCGGGATAAGGGGATATTCTATAATCCTCTTGCAAGAGAAGATCCTGATATAACTTTAAAAGCTGAAGAACGTCAGATAGGCGGTCTCGGGATCTTTATGGTGAAGAAATCCATGGACAAAGTCCTTTATGAAAGAGACGGAGATGAAAATGTTCTTATGCTTATTAAGAAGGTGAAAGATTAAAAGAATTCAAAAAAACCGGGGCGGTTCTCGTGAACCGTCCCGGTTTTTTATGTTATTCTGTAATCTTGTAATAAGCTACTTCGTCTATTTCACGGTTTGTTGCAACTATTACATCAACGCCGTCCTTGTCCTTGAAATGAAGGGCATTTGCACATCCGGTGTTCTTGTCGATGTAGTCAACATGGTAATCGCCTGCAGCTTCGTCCCATGTGATGGCGATGGTGTCCTTGGTTCCCTTTCTCCATCCTACGATCCAGGTCTGTTTGCCAAGTATCTCACAGGCATAGGTTGCGTGAACCATCTCTGTGTCTTTTTCCGGACCGGCAAACTTCCACTGAGGAACATATCTGTCATGCTCATCAAGATGCCAGATTGTTAGTGAATTTCCGTGGAACGGGCTTATCATACCAAGCTCGGGCTTTCCGTCTCCGTCGAAGTCAATGAGAACCGAATCACTTGAAGGAACATCACAAACCTGGGTTACTGTCCAGTCTGCTCCGGGTACTGCAGGCGGATCAAACAGGAAGGTTCCTTCTTCGCATCCAACGAGGGCAGCCTCGTGACCGCCATGTGTGGTCTTTGCATAGCCGTGGTTCTTGAGCATGCCATCCTTTAAAAGAGTAAGCTTCAGCTGATTATCTTCATTGAATCCTGAAAGATCCTTTGGAAGTACCGCACCATAGCAGGCACCTTTGAAACGCCAGTCGTTCTTATACTCGTGTCCTGACTTCAGGCAGCAGACAATGAGATAATCAACGCCTGAGCGGTGAAGGATTCCGAAGCGGTGAACGAAAGGAGCATTAACAAGAGTTCTTATATCAAAAGAACCATCCGCTTTTGGAGTAGCGATAACGATCTTCGCATTAAGTGAATCATTAGGAGAGTAGAACTTGTGGGTTGCAAGGAACTGTCCGTCTGTTCCGGGAACCTGTGCCATGGTCATAACTCCGCCGGGCTGTTCCCATACTGTTGTGAGCTGTGTTCCGTCCTCACTAAAAAGATAGCAGGGATCCTGTTTCTCCGCTGCAACGAGGAAACAATGCTGACCCTTGTAGTTCAGCTCTGCCATGGAATAGCACTTATTGAGATTTGATATTACCTTTTTTTCTACATGCATATTTTTCACCTCTCTTATTTAGACTCTGAAACTTTATCAATGATTTCGCTCATGCTCTTATTGGCAAATTTAATGTCTTCCTTCCAGCTGTCCTGACCGACATACCACATTTCTGTTACGAAACGTCTGATGCCCAGATCCCAGGCCTTATCTACAACACTCTTGAAATCAACATGACCTGTCAGGAATGGGATTTCCCTGAATTTGCCCGGGACTGTTTCCTTAAGATGCAATGCAAAGAGATGTCCGCGGCCGGTTTCAAGGTCATCTAAAACGCTGGTTCCATAGGTTTTTGCAGCGTTTGTCAGATTTCCGGAATCCGGATAAACCCCGAGGTAGGCATTATCAACTGCAGAAACATACTTCATGGACTTTTCTGTGGTGTTCATAAATTCTGTTTCCATGGTCTCAAATCCCATGACTATGCCTTTTGCCGAAGCCATAAGAGTTGCCTTTTTCAGGTTCTCAAGGAAAAGAGCCTTGCTTTCATCGGTACTGTCTTCATAATAAACGTCGTATCCCGCAAGCTGAATGATCCTTATGCCAAGGTCATCGGCGAGACATATGGCCTTTTCCATGATCTCCATACTTCTGTCTCTTGTGGCTTTATCTTTGGAACCGAAGGGATACTTTCTGTGACCGGACAGGCACATGCTTCTGAGTGGAACACCTGTCTCGAACATAGTCTTGATGAGATCAAGACGTTCTTCTTTGGACCATTCCAGACGGGAAAGCTTGTCATCTGTTTCGTCTATGGATATTTCGACGAAATCATAACCGCATTCCTTTGCACATAGTAGCTTCTCCTTCCAGGAAAGATTTCCCGGCATGGCCTTTTCATAAAGGCCGATACTGTATGCTTTCATATCGTTCTCCTTTAATTGGATTAACTTATGCAACAAACGCTCATAAAATGAACGTAAAAACAAACATAACAGGTTCAAAAATAAGGCGTATTGCCTTCTGAATCTGTTATTTTTTGAATTTTTGCTGAAGCCAAAGCTATTATAATACAAAAAAATCTACTAATACAAGGTATTGATAACCAATATAATGAAAAACATGCACAAAAAATCGTGTTAAATTTTTAATGTGTTAAAAAATCAGAAAAACGAACATATAAATTTTTTATAAAATAGTGATAAAACCGCCATTTGACGAGACTTATAGGGTGGAAAGAGGGAAAATACAGAAAAATAACGAACATAAAAGCAAACAATTAGTTATTGCGTAATTCACATTATTCTGTTAATGTTTTCATAAAGGCGCATTGAGTTATTTTAATGAATCTATAAAAAGGAGGAAATCTTTGATGAGCAAGATTTCAGAAATGACACGAGAGAGCTGGATCAATAGCACATTCCCTGAGTGGGGAACATGGTTGGTCGAGGATATCGAGAATGAGGTTGTTCCCGAAGGTCAGGTTGCTATGTGGTGGCTTGGTTGTACCGGAATCTGGTTCAAGACTCCGGGCGGCGCAAATCTTACTATTGATTTGTGGTGCGGCAACGGAAAGAGAACCCATGGAAACGGCAAGATGGCCGTTGGTCACCAGATGGCAAATATGTGCGGCGGACGTAAGATGCAGCCTAATTTGAGAAATGTTCCGTTCGTGATCGATCCGTTCGCTTTCAAGCAGGTTGATGCAGTTCTTGCAACACATTATCATCAGGATCATATGTCAGCTGAGTGGGCAGCACATGTTATCAATTCAGGAATGACAACAACAGATGAGAACGGAAAAGAGATTCCTGTTCCTTTCATCGGACCACAGAAGTCAGTTGATACCTGGGTTAAGTGGGGAGTACCTGTTGAGAGATGTAAGGTTGTTAAGCCGGGTGATGTGATCAAGATCAAGGATATCGAGATCGTATGTCTCGACAGCTTTGACAGAACCTGTATCGTAACAACAGATTCAACCGGAGAGGACAGAGAAGAGCTTACAGGAAAGTGCCCTACAGATATGGATGAGAAGGCAGTTAACTATCTTGTTAAGACTCCGGGTGGAAACATTTATCATTCAGGTGATTCACACTTCTCAATCTACTTTGCTAAGCATGGTAAGGATCATGACATTGATGTAGCATTCGGCTCATTCGGAGAGAATCCTATCGGTATGCAGGATAAGATGACATCTGTTGATGTACTGAGAATGGCTGAGAACCTTCAGTGCAAGGTTGTTATTCCTATCCACTGGGATGTATGGACAAACTTCCAGGCTGACTGCGAAGAGATCAAGGTTCTTTACGATTTCAAGAAGGATCGTAATGAGTACAAGTTCCATCCGTTCTTCTGGCAGGTAGGCGGAAAGTATGTATATCCTCAGGATAAGGATAAGATCTACTACCACCACCGCAGAGGATTCGAGGATTGCTTCGAGCATCCACAGAATATTCCATTCAGATCATGTCTGTAAATGAAAGGGGAAACATATGGGAGTTTTAGAAAAAATTGTTGAAACCGGCAACTACAGTTTCATCGATGGAGAGGGCGTCACATGGCAGGAAGCTGTCAGACTGTCAACACTTCCAATGATTAAGTCAGGCACTGTATCTGAGGATTATTACAAGCAGATCGTTGCATGCATCGAGAAGTATGGACCATATGTAGTATTTGAGCATAACATCGCTATGCCTCATACTCAGGAAAATGCAACCGGTGCATTAAAGACCGGCATAGGTTTTATGGCATCAAAGAAGCTTATCGATTTCGGCGTAGATGAGGACGGAGAGAAGAAGGAAGCCAATGTTTTCTTCACACTTTCTTCCACAAATCCTGATGAGCATCTGGACAATATTTCACAGCTCACAGAGATTTTCTTAAACGAGCCGCTTATCGATGCACTTGCCAAAGCAACATCTCCTGAGGATATTCTTGAAGCAGCTAAGAAGTATCCTTGCGAAGAATAAAAGTTAAATATTGTTTATTTATTAAATGGAGGAAAAAATAAATGTCTATTCTTGTGGAAATTTGGAAATTTTTCACGACCTATATCTTAAGACAGGCTCCTTACATGGTAGGCTTTCTTACACTTATTGGTTATTGCCTTATGGGCAAAAAGTGGTATGAGACACTCGGAGGTACAATCAAAGCAATCGTTGGTTTCCAGATCCTTAATGTAGGTTCCGGCGGACTGACAAGTAACTTCAGACCTATCCTTGCAGGTTTGAAAGAGCGTTTCAATCTTAACGCAGCAGTTATCGATCCTTACTACGGACAGAATGCCGTAGATGCAGGTGTTAAAGAAGTATTCCAAAAGGAGTTTTCACAGGTTCTTACACTTCTTTTGGTTGCGTTTATCGTAAACATCTTGCTTGTACGATTCAACAAGATCACAAAGTGCCGTTCACTTTTTACAACAGGTCACGTTCAGGTACAGCAGGCTGCTACTGCATTCTGGCTTATTCTCTTCGCACTTCCTGAGGCACTTAGAGATAATGATGTGGCAATCCTTGTTATTATGTCTATCATCCTTGGCTCCTACTGGGCAGTTGGTTCAAACCTTACAGTTAAGCCTATGCAGGAACTTACAGATGGTGCAGGCTTTGCAATCGCTCATCAGCAGATGTTCGGTATCCGTCTTGCTTATATCCTTGCTGACAAGCTTTTCGGAACAGATGGCGGAAAGAAGAAGAGAGAAGTTAAGAAAGTTGGCGAGATGGAGATGCCTGGTTTCTTCTCAATCTTCAATGAGAACATGGTATGTACTGCAATCCTCATGACTGTATTCTTTGGAATCATCATGATAGTCATCGGTAAGGATTTCTTCGTTGGAAAAGAAACAATCAAGCCTGATTATAACTTTGGTTTCTATATCGTTGATACATCACTCAAGTTCGCAGTTAACCTTGCTATACTTCAGCTCGGTGTTCGTACATTCGTAACAGAGCTTACAGCTTCTTTCCAGGGTATCGCTGATAAGCTTCTTCCTGCATCAGTTCCTGGTGTTGACTGTGCAGTTTGCTATGGATTTGGTGATTCAAACGCTGTTACATTTGGTTTCCTTGCAGGTCTTACAGGTCAGATCATTGCTATCGTACTTCTTATCGTATTCCATAGCCCGACCATTATCATCTGCGGATTCGTTCCTGTATTCTTTGATAATGCCACAATCGGACTTGTTGCCAACGAAAAGGGCGGACTTAAGGCTTGTCTTGTAATACCATTCCTTTCAGGTCTTATCCAGGTATTTGGCGCAGCTCTCATCTCAGGATGGGTAGGAATGGCAGCATACGGCGGATATCTTGGAATGTTCGACTGGGATACTGTATGGCCTTTATTCACAGTTATCATTAAATTTATCCCTTATGCAGGTATCGCTATCGTTGCTATTATCCTCTTTGCTCTTCCTCAGCTTGAGTATCTTCAGGATCCTGAAGGATACTTCCTTATCACAGAGGATTACGAGGCATACAAGGAGCATATAGCTAAGAAGAACGCTACAGGTAAAAATTACAAATAATTAAAAAGATACAAAGGAGTGACATATGCTTTAAAGGGGTGTGTCACTCCCATATTCTCAAAGGAGGCTATTAAATGGCTAAGAAATTAGATAATAAGAAAATTCTTGCATGTTGTGCAAACGGAGCAGGTTCATCACTTATGATGGAGAATGCTATAAAGAAAGTTCTTACACGTAATGGAATCAAGGTTGCTGAACTTCGTCATGCACCTATTTCCGAGGGAAAGTCAGCAGCCAGAAACTATGACATTGTATTCTGCGCGAAGACCTTTGTGAACACTTTCGCAGGCATCGAAGAAAACGGAACTGTTCTTATTCCTCTTAAGAATGTAATGTCAGATAAGGAAATCGAGGCAGCACTTCAAGAGAGAGAACTGCTTGACTGATTCTTACATTAAGATAACAAAGTCTTTGATAACAGCGAAATTCAAAATATACGAGTTTCGCTGTTATTCCATATAAAGATAAAAGAGAACGGCTATGGACAAAAAAGTATTGTTTCTTGACATTGACGGAACTCTTGTGGATGATCAAAAAAGAATAAGCGAGGATAACAAAAATGCCATAGATCTGATGAGCTCCAAAGGGCATAAGGTTATCATCAATACCGGTCGTCCTCTCTTTGGAGTGACCGGGATCATCAGGGAGCTGTCCCTTGAAAGAGAGGGATGTTACGTTCTTGCTTTTAACGGAGGTCTCCTTTATGAGCCTCTTACTAAAAAGATTCTGTATAAATCTACTTTATCTCCAGAACTTATCCAAATGGTATCTTCCGAAGCTGTAAAAGAGAAGGTGCATATCCATATGTTTGACGAATGGGATGTACTTTGTGAGTCCCATTGGGAAGATGATGATCTCAGATACTATATAGGCCGTCTTCCGGGTTTAAAATATAAGCTCATACCCGATGATGATCTAAGTGATGTTTATTCATATAAGATAAGTGGTGTGGATCAATCCTCAAAAGAGAGACTTGAAGAGTTTGGTGCCAGACTAAAGTGTATATCCGATGGCCGGATCGATGCATTCCTTTCTCACAGTACGCTGCTTGAGATCGTGATATCCGGACAGAATAAGGGAACAGGAATTGACAAGGTTATGGAGGTTCTTGGAATAGATAAGAGACATTCCATAGCAGTCGGAGATGAAGAAAATGATATTCCCATGCTGGAACAGGCAGGGATAGGTGTAGCTACAAAAAATGCAACACAAAAACTAAAAGATGTGGCCGATATGGTAACAGAAAATGACAACAACAATTCTGCAGTTGCGGAAGTGATATACAAGCTCATACTTAAGGACGGTAATTAATCAGTATTTCCGTATATACTAAGTGTGTTTTCCGAGTCGATGCATCAGTACCATTTGTGTTAAACGACTCTACCCTATTTACTAAAAAAATGCTCTTGGAGATTACTAATGAAGAATACGCGAAAAAGTGTTGAGGAGCGACAACTGAATATCCTGAAAGCTGTTAACCAGCGGGGTGAGATAAAGGTAGAGGATCTGGTTGAGCTATACGGTATATCTGCCATGACAGTCAGAAGAGACCTCCAGTATCTGGAGGACAGGCAGATGCTTTTCAGGACACATGGAGGTGCCATGTCTCTTGAAAGAAGCAGATATACAAAATTGATTACTCCTGAGATAGCAGTTTATCGTAATAAGATATCTCAATATGCTTCAAGTCTTCTTGAAGATGGAGACACTATCTTTATCAATGCCAGTAAAACGGCTTTGGGAATACTTAAATTTGTAAATGACAAACATATCACTGCAATAACAAATAACGGATGGATATTTGAAGAACAGTATCCTGAGAATGTTTCCATACACATTACCGGCGGACAGGTCAGAGGCAAGGCTATGGTGGGAGATTACGTTATGAGAAATCTTCTGGACATGTCTGTGGACAAAACCTTTGTGGGCTGTGCCGCTGTATATGATAATGGTGAGTTCAGGTATGACATACCTACCGAGATAGGTATCAATGAAGCCATGATAAGCCGGACTAAGCAGTCTTTCTATATTCTTGCAGATCATACCAAACTTATGCACGGTTCAGAAAGAAGCAGCCTGTATGGAAGCTTCATATATGAGCAGCCGGTAACATTGATAACGGATGACATGTCAGATCCAGAGATCCTTGAAAGGCTTAGGGGATTAGGAATGGAAGTAATTGTAGTTAAGTGATGGTTGGAGGCGTAATGCAGGATTTCACACAGTATTTTTTATATATTCCGGGAATTGTGATTTTTCTTCTGGGTTCAGGTCAGGTGAGAAACTGGCTCACAAGTCACAGGCATGGATCTGTAGCAGGGCTTGTGGTGCGCTGTGAGCACGTTGTCAAGAAGGACAAGAAAGACCGGGAAGTCTTCAATTACTTCAATACTACGATTGAATATGTAAATCCCAAAACAGGAAATAAAGAAATACACGCAATAAAGACTCCGACGGAATATGCTGTGGGACAGCAGGTGCGCCTGACGAAAACATCGGATTTAGGAAATTTCGTAATCAATGATGCGGATGAGAGTTCTGTATTTCATCCTGTCGCCGTAATGCTTGGAGGAGCACTTACTATACTTATAGCTCTATGGACAAACCAGGGTAATGAAATATATGCCATGGGAAGTCTTGGCTTGTTATTTATGGGAGCCGGTGTCTGCCTTATTTACAATTATGTAAGTATTTCCCGTATGGGACTTAAATCCCTTGAAGCTGAAATAATTGATACTTATAAAAGACAGATATCCAAGTCAACTAAGATCTTAAGAGGAGATAAAATTATTTATTATCCTGTGGTGAAATATGAAATGAACAGAAATGAAAACATTATGTGTCTGCATGTGAATTCAGAGTATGAGAAAACATTTCCCATAGGAGATAAGATCACACTGTTCTATGATGAAAAAAGTCATCAGATCAGGGAAAATAATGCAAAACCAATACAACTTATTGTTGGAATATTGCTTTTTGCACTGGGTGTAGCAGTAGCGCTTTCAATAACGGCTGCATTATAATATAAGATGGAATCTGAAAGTATTCTTTTCAGATGCTAAAAACTGTGTGCTACCGCGATGATAATCGTGGTCAGGAATATTATTAATAATTAGGAGGTTTTTTAATGTTAGAGGAACTTAAGAAAAAGGTTTACGAGGCAAATATTCTTCTTCCAAAGTACAAGCTTGTTACATTTACCTGGGGTAATGTAAGTGAGATCGACCGTGAGTCAGGACTTTTTGTTATCAAGCCAAGTGGAGTAGAATATGATGACATGACTCCTGATGACATGGTAGTTGTTGACCTTGAGGGCAATAAGGTTGAAGGAAAGCTTAACCCTTCATCTGATACCGCTACACATGTAGAGATTTATAAGGCATTCAAGGATATCGGAGGCATCGTTCATACTCATTCACCTTATGCTACAGCCTGGGCACAGGCAGGACGCAGCATTCCATGCTATGGAACAACACACTGCGACTATATCTATGAAGAGATTCCTTGCGTAAGATGTCTTACAAAAGAAGAGATAGATACAGCTTACGAAGTTAACACAGGAAAACTTATCGTATCTGAATTCCGGCGCATGGAAAAGGATCCTGTAGCTGTTCCTGTAGTACTTTGCAACTACCACGGTGTATTCAGCTGGGGTAAGGATGCTCACGAGGCAGTTCATAATTCAGCTGTTGCAGAGGAAGTTGCTAAGATGGCATTCTGGACTGAACTCATCAATAAGGATGTAAAGCCGGCACCTCAGGAGCTTATGGATAAGCATTATTTCCGTAAGCATGGTGCTAACGCATACTACGGCCAGGGCTGATCTTTTTATACGTATGCCGGAGCCGGCGGGCATTCAAATGAATGCCCGCCGGCTCCGGCTGTTTTATATCAGAATTAACTAATACTATTCTTATTGCTGTTTAAAGATGTATAATTCAAATAAGAGTTATTAAAATAATATGATCGAGGAGTATTTAGAAATGAGAATTTTGAGTCCTTCTATCCTGTCTGCGGATTTCAAAAATCTGGGACAGCAGATTGTTGATGTAAAGGAAGCAGGAGCAGAATACCTTCATGTAGATGTTATGGACGGTGTATTTGTAAAGTCCATATCACTTGGAATGCCGGTTATAAAAAGTGCCAGAAGCGCATGCGATATCTTTTTTGATGTACACCTTATGATTGTGGATCCTATAAGATATATTGAAGAAATAGCCGCTTCCGGAGCTGACGGCATAACCTTCCATCTGGAAGCTGCCGAGGATCCCATGGCTGTTATTGACAAGA
This sequence comes from Oribacterium sp. FC2011, assembly GCF_000701645.1. Taxonomy (NCBI): domain Bacteria; kingdom Bacillati; phylum Bacillota; class Clostridia; order Lachnospirales; family Lachnospiraceae; genus Oribacterium; species Oribacterium sp. FC2011. Next base: position 172,079 of record NZ_JNJM01000005.1, on the reverse strand, counting down.
TTCACAGCCTCGGAAAGCACGCAGGAATTTCCATCAAACCCGGTACAGATGTATCTACACTGAAACCATATCTCGATAAAGTTGAAATGATCCTTCTCATGACGGTAGAACCCGGTTTCGGCGGCCAGAAGCTTATTCCCGAAAGCTTTGACAGAATAAAAGCCGTAAGAAAGATGCTTGAAGACACCGGCTCTTCCGCCGACCTCGAAGTCGACGGCGGCATAAAAAAAGAAAACGTACAGGACATCGTCAAAGCCGGCGCCAACGTCATCGTTGCCGGCTCCGCCATTTACGCTGGTGACGCAGCCGCGAACGTCAAAGATTTTTTATCTCTGATAAATAATGCGTAAATAAGTACTTTTAGCCAATACGTGAAGAAAATGCAGGGGCCGTCGCACATCCCCTGCATTTTCTGTCCCATTTTAAAAAAACAGGTATTGACTAACATACCCCCGGGTGGTATATTTAGCTCACACCTCAAGATAGGGGGTGGGGGTATATAGATTTCAGATCATCACGGAGGACGAGATGGAACAATATATAGTAACCGGCATGAGCTGTGCCGCATGCCAGGCAAGAGTAGAGAAAGCCGCGAAAAAAGTCCCGGGTGTAAAAGAAGCAAACGTCTCACTGCTGACCAACACACTAATGGTCGACGGCACTGCAGAAGCCTGTGAAATCATAAAAGCCGTTGAAGAAGCCGGCTACGGAGCTTCGGTTAAAGGCGCACAGAAGACAGAGGAAAATACCTACGAAGACAGCCTCAAGGCCCAGGAAGAAGCATTAAAAGACCATGAAACACCGGTATTGAAAAATCGCCTACTCAGATCTGCGGTACTGCTCCTGACACTTATGTACCTCTCCATGGGACACAACATGGCAGGATTCCCGGTTCCCGCCTTTCTTGAAAATCCTGCGGCCAATGCATTGACCCAGATGCTCATCGCAATAGTTGTGATGTATATAAATCGGAAGTTTTTCATAGACGGCTTCAGGACGCTTTTTGACGGCTCCCCCAATATGGATGCGCTTATCGCTTTGGGATCCTCAGCCTCCTTTGCTTATTCACTTGTGTCGCTTTATATCATGATAAACGCCATGGGCAGAGGCGAAATGGAAACAGTTCATCATCTGGCTCACAACCTGTACTTTGAAACAGCTGCTATGATACCTACGCTTATAACCGTAGGGAAACTCCTGGAGGCAATGTCCAAGGGACATACAACAGACGCGCTTAAAAGTCTTATGAAGCTGTCACCAAAAACTGCGGTTCTTTACAGGGACGGGAAAGATATTGAAGTTCCTATTGCCGAGGTTAAAACCGGAGACCTGTTTGTTGTAAGACCCGGAGAGAATATCCCCGTGGACGGAATCATAGAAGAAGGAGAAACTTCAGTAAATGAGTCAGCCCTTACGGGAGAATCCATACCGGTTGATAAAACTTTAGGGGATATGGTTTCTGCCGGAACCATAAATCAGTCAGGTTATGTAAAGGCAAGGGCTACGAGAGTTGGAAAGGATACAACATTATCCCAGATCATAAATATGGTATCGGATGCTGCTGCAACAAAGGCTCCTATTGCAAGAATTGCGGATCAGGTAGCGTCAGTGTTTGTGCCTTTCGTAATTATCGTTTCAGTGCTTACATTATTTATCTGGCTTTTCATGGGAAAGGGAGTCGAGTTCTCCATTCCGAGAGCAGTTGCTGTGCTGGTTATTTCATGCCCTTGTGCATTGGGACTTGCAACACCTGTGGCCATCATGGTTGGTAACGGTATGGGAGCAAAAAACGGTATCCTTTATAAAACCGCCGCTTCCCAGGAACAGTCCGGACGCATCGAAATAGTTGCTCTTGATAAAACCGGAACCATCACAAAGGGTGAGCCTGTGGTAACAGATATAATACCGGAGGAAGGCGTAAAAAAGGAAGAACTTCTGAGTCTTGCGGCTTCCCTGGAACAGAAATCAGAACACCCTCTGGCAAAGGCAGTTATGAGCTATGCTAATGTTAATCATATCCATATTCCGGAGGTTAGCGATTTCCGGGCATTACCTGGAAACGGCATAACGGCAAAGCTTGACGGTCACGAAATATTCGGAGGCTCCGGCAAGTTCATGATGGATAAATTCGGAGCTTCTGATACAATTGAAAGAAAGTCCGATGAGCTTTCGGAAAAGGGAAAGACACCGCTTTTCTTTTCTCAGGACAGTAAGCTTCTGGGCATGATCGCTGTTTCTGATACCATCAAAGAGGATTCCGAAAAAGCCATAAAAGAGCTTAAAGGCATGGGCATCGAGGTTTACATGATCACCGGTGACAATGAAAAAACCGCCCATGCAATCGCAGAGCAGGCAGGAGTTGATCACGTTATAGCCGGAGTTCTTCCGGACGGTAAGGAAGCGGTTATCCGTGAACTTCAGAAAAAAGGCAAGGTTGCCATGGTGGGTGACGGAATCAATGATGCGCCGGCATTAACAAGAGCGGACCTTGGTGTAGCCATAGGGGCGGGAGCTGATGTAGCCATTGATGCTGCCGATGTGGTGATCATGAAGTCAAAGCTTACGGATGTGGCTGCCTCCATAAGACTTGGCAGGGCAACCATAAGGAATATCCATCAGAACCTGTTCTGGGCATTTTTTTACAATGTTATCTGCATACCTCTTGCGGCAGGATTTTACTCTGCGCTTTTCGGCTGGAATTTTGAAATGAATCCTATGGTGGGAGCTGCCGCCATGAGCATTTCCAGCTTTACGGTATGTATGAATGCTTTGAGACTTAACCTTTTCGATGTATTTGATGCATCAAAGGATAAGATGATAAAAAGAAAAACTACAGCTTCTGCGGAAAAGGAAGTTGAGTTGGATACAAATGAAGAATCAATAAAGGAGAATGAAATCATGACAGAAACAGTTAATATCAAGGGAATGATGTGCGGACATTGTGAGGCAACAGTTAAGAAGGCTCTGGAGGCTCTTGACGGAGTTACTTCTGCAGTAGTTTCACATGACAGCGGAACAGCGGTTATCGAGCTTTCAAAGGAAGTTGACGAGGCAGTCATAAAGAAGGCTGTTGAGGATCACGACTTTGAGTTCGTTTCTATCGTGAAGTAAGGTGGATGACATGCCTGCTTGTTGTGACGGAGAGAATGTAAGACATAAGAACAGAACACCTGAGCAGATCAAGGCGCTGACTACTAGACTTAATCGTATAGAAGGCCAGATCTGCGGCATAAAAAAGATGATCGAGGACAACAGGTATTGTCCGGATATTCTTATCCAGGTGAGTTCAGTCCAGGCTTCTCTCAATTCCTTTAACAAAGAACTCTTAAGTTCACATATCAAGTCCTGCGTTGTTGAAGACATTAAAGAAGGAAAAGAAGAAGCAGTTGATGAGCTGTGTGAACTTTTGAAGAAAACGATGAAATAATCAAACCAGAAAACTTCCGGAGATTTGAATCTTCGGAAGTTTTTTAACTGTTCACAACGAATACACATTTGATATATATAATCAACAATCATTAAATTGAAAAGTATTTTCAATTCAACGAAGAGTAGCAGAAAGGACATTGTATGATAAATATCTTTAATGTTTTCAGAGGCAGGATGGGTAAGTCACAGCTCAATCTTGCTAATGAAAACTATTCCGGGAACAAAAACCCAAATGACAACGGATTTGACAATTTCAATGATTTTTTCAATCAGTTCAATAAAAATAACCAAAACCAGAACGGTGGGAACAGCTATAAGCCTCGAAACAGAAAGCCGCTTGTGTTCTATTATTTTGTCGCCCTGGTGATCATTCTTTTGCTGAACACCTTCGTGTTCCCGTCAATTATGACGCGATCGGTGAAGGATACGACCTATACGGAGTTTAAAAATGCTGTTGAGAACAAGGCTATTACAGACGTTAAATTCACTGATGACACTATATATTATGTAGTCGATTACAACGGTAAGAATCTTACCTGCCGCACGGGTAGAATCAAGAACGAGTACACAGAGGCATATGTGCTGGATGCTCTATTCTCCCAGAATGTCAATTTCAACGAAGAGATACCTGTTGAGACAAGCCCAATAATCAGCTTCCTTTTAAGCTGGATTTTCCCCATCCTGATCTTCTGGGCCCTCGGAAACTGGCTTTCCAGAAAAATGGCCTCAAGCATGGGTTCCATGGGAGGCGGCGGAATGTTCGGAGGCTTTGGAAAGTCCAATGCCAGAGAATATGAAGCCAATGGTGACAACAAGGTAACCTTCAGGGATGTTGCAGGTGAGGATGAGGCCAAGGAGCTTCTTAATGAGATGGTTGACTATCTTAAGGAGCCTGACAAGTATACTGAGATAGGTGCACATATTCCAAAGGGTGCGCTTCTTGTGGGTCCTCCGGGAACAGGTAAGACACTTCTTGCAAAGGCTGTGGCAGGAGAAGCAAATGTTCCTTTCTTCTCCATTTCGGGTTCTGAATTTGTAGAGATGTTCGTAGGTATGGGTGCCGCCAAGGTCAGAGATCTTTTTGACCAGGCAAAGAAAAAAGCGCCTTGTATCATTTTTATCGATGAGATCGATGCCATAGGTAAAAAGAGAGGCGGCGGAGCCATAGGCGGTAATGATGAGCGTGAGCAGACCCTGAACCAGCTCCTTACTGAGATGGACGGTTTCGATTCTTCAAAGGCCATCATTATTCTTGCAGCAACAAACCAGCCGGATTCTCTCGATCCCGCACTTCTGAGACCGGGTCGTTTTGACAGACGTGTTCCTGTCGAGCTTCCTGATTTCCAGGGAAGAGTGGATATCCTGAAGGTTCATGCAAGGGATATCAAGATGGCGGAAAATGTTAATCTCGAAGCCATTGCAAAAGCCGCAGCGGGTGCCAGCGGTGCGGAACTTGCCAACATTATCAATGAATCTGCATTAAGGGCTGTAAGAGCAGGACGCGAGAGAGTTATCCAGTCAGACCTCGAAGAGTCCATAGAAGTGGTTATAGCCGGTTACCAGAAGAAAAATAAGGTAATGACGGATAAGGAAAAGCTTATCGTTTCATATCATGAGGTGGGACATGCTCTTGTAGCGGCTCTTCAGAAGAACAGCGCGCCTGTGCAGAAGATCACCATTATCCCGAGAACATCAGGTGCTCTGGGCTACACCATGCAGGTTGAGGAAGAGGGAAATCACTACCTTTACTCAAAGGAAGAGCTTGAGAACAAGATCGCAACACTTACAGGCGGAAGATGTGCTGAGGAGCTGATCTTCCATACCTGCACTACCGGTGCAAGCAATGATATCGAGCAGGCTACAAAGTATGCCCGTGCAATGATCACACGCTATGGTATGTCTGACGAGATCGGTATGGTTGCCATGGAGCAGCTTCAGAATCAGTATCTCGGCGGTGACGCGTCGCTTACCTGTTCACCGGAAACCCAGACCAGGATTGATAAGATGACTGTTGATCTTGTGAAGGAGCAGCATGACAAGGCTATGCAGCTTCTTAAGGACAATATGAATAAGCTTCATGAGATTACAAAGTTCCTTTACGAGAAGGAGACTATCACAGGAGCCGAGTTCATGGAGATACTTAACCGCAAGGAGGTTGATCCTTCGGTTGTGGCTCCTTCAAATTAATTTAAAAAACATACGGGCGGATGGATGCTGCAAAAGGTGTCCATCCGCTTTTGCTTTTGTTAAATATATATCAAAAATATCGCGTTTATTTTTAAATACATAGTGATTTTGTATAGTAAATTTTTTACTTCGTCTATATAATTAATTCATGTTTGTTGAGGATAACCCGATAAGGTAGTCCTTCAGTCGTTTCAAATTTTCAGGAAGTAACTAGAAGACATAGGGTGAAGACCCGGTATTTAGGGAGTAATTATGCGTGATCTTGATTATTTAAAACTTTTAGCGAAACAGTTTCCCACTGCGACTGCAGCAGGTGCGGAGATCATTAATCTCCGTGCTATATGTGCTTTGCCTAAGGGCACAGAGTATTTCTTTTCTGACCTTCATGGTGAGAGTGAGGCATTTATCTACCTTATGCGTTCCGCATCCGGTATCGTAAGAGATAAGATTGATGAGACCTTCGGAAATCTTCTTCCTGAGGAGGAGCAGCTTGAGCTTGCAAATCTTATTTACTATCCGAGAGACATTCTTTCAAGCCCTAAACATAAAGAAAAGGAGACTCCCGAGTGGAATCGCATAACCATAAACAGGCTTATAAATATTTGCCGCGTGGTTTCATCAAAGTTCACCCGTTCCAAGGTTCGTAAGAAGATGCCCCAGAGCTATGCTTATGCCATCGATGAGCTTCTGCATATCGACAATCATGATGAGGATAAAAAGGATTACCTCCGCGAGATCATGAATGCCATCATCGACACCGGCATGGGGGATGATTTCATTATCGCCCTTTGTGAGCTTATACAGAATCTCGTTATCGATAATCTTCATATAATCGGAGATGTTTTCGACAGAGGTCCTCACGCCGACCGTATCATGGAGGAGCTCATGAGCTTCCACGATGTGGATATCCAGTGGGGCAATCATGATGCTGACTGGATGGGAGCTGTCTGCGGAAACCCTGCATGTATTGCCAATGTTCTCCGCATCGCCACTTCCTACAATTCCTTTGACGTGCTTGAGGATGGCTACGGAATAAATCTGAGACCTCTTTCCATGTATGCGGAGGAAGTTTACGGGGATGATCCATGCGAATGCTTCCAGCCACATCTTCTGGATTCCAATGTTTCCGACTCGGTTTCACCGGCTCTCGCGGCAAAGATGTGTAAGGCCATATCCATTATCATGCTCAAGGAGGAAGGTCTTCTTATAAAGAGACATCCGGAATACCATCTGGAGCACAGACTTCTTCTGGAGAAGGTGGATTATGCAAAGGGAACCGTGAACATTGACGGAAAGGTTTATCCGCTTAAGGACAAGAATTTCCCTACCATCGATCCTAAGAATCCTTATAAGCTCACAGAGAGAGAAGAGACTTTGATGAAGACTCTTATCTACAGCTTTACTCATTCTCAGCTTCTTCAGAAACACATCCGTTTCTTCTTTACAAACGGATCAATGTATAAGGTTGTAAATAACAACATCCTTTACCATGGCTGTATACCTATGGAAAAGGACGGCAGCTTCACAAAGATAAAGACACCTGACGGAACCTTCTCTGGAAAGGCGCTTCTTGATTACTTTAATGACAAGGCTATCGATGCTTATTTTCTTAACGGAGAAAACGATCCTCAGGGTAAACTCTATGCTACAGACTTTTTCTGGTACATGTGGTGCGGCCCCAATTCTCCTCTTTTCGGAAAAGACAAGATAACAACATTTGAGCATTGCTTCATTGAAGATCCTGCGACTCATAAAGAAAGATTTAATGTCTACTATGACTTTGCAAAAGAAGAGAAGTATGTAGACAAGATCTTCGAGGAATTTGGTGTTGACGCTTCTGTCGGACACATAGTTAACGGTCATGTTCCGGTTAAGACAAAGCTTGGAGAGTCACCTATCAAGGCAAATGGTAAGCTGTTTATTATTGATGGAGGTATCTCAAAGGCATATCATTCCAGAACCGGTATCGCAGGCTACACACTTATTTTTAATTCCCGTCATCTGGCCCTGGCTAAGCATAAGGGCTTCCAGAAAGGCGCCGAGAATACACCTGAAATCCAGATTGTGGAGCAGATGAAGACAAGAGTAAGAGTAGGCGCAACCGACAACGGCAGAGAGCTTAAGAGGCAGATTTCCGATCTTGAAGAGCTTCTTGCAGCTTACAGAAACGGTGACATACTTGAGCAGGGAGAAGTCATCCCAAGGAGACATTGATATTAATTAATATCGGATTTTCAAAAAGGTTCAACCCAGGCACGGACTTGCCGGAGTTGAACCTTTTTTGTTAGAAGCCCCCATTACAGATTTCCTGACAAAGAAATTGTTATACAAGATGATTTAATGGAAAAGGATGTGTTACAATATAAACCAAAGTTTGAGGCTGCATCAACGAAAAACAGGGTGGTGTAAAGAATACTTTTCACAATTATTTGTGCCGTCAGACAAATTCGACGGAATGGAGATTTATATGAAAAAATTATCGGCAACACAAAAAACGATAAATGAACTAAAAAAGTATTTATTGTCTGATGAGGCAAAAATAGGAGACAAGCTGGCTACGGAAAAGGAAGTCTGTGAAAAGCTGTCTGTCGGCAGAGGTACAGTAAGAGAGGCTTTCAGAAATCTGGAAGCGGAAGGCTACATTTCCATAAATCCCGGTAAGGGTGCGTTTATAGTAAAAAAATCCCAGAATAATGAGGATGCCCTTGCAAGCTGGTTCACCAGGAACAGAGGCCGTATTCAGGATTATGTGGAGTTCAGAAATATCCTTGAGCCTGCGGCGGCAAGGATGGCGGCAGAAAGGGCTTCTGACAAGGACCTGAAGGCTCTCGAAAAGATTCATAATGATTTTATCGAATATGCGGCTGTGATGGATGACGAAAAGCTGGCACTTCTTGATGAAGAATTCCATACCAGGATAATGAAGATGACCGGAAATGAGGTCATGGAAATGATCAATCAGAGTGTAAGTAAAAGGATAATGAATTTCCGTTTCCAAACCTTTAAAATTAAACACAATGTTGAGAATGGAATTAAGGCACACGAGAAAATCCTGAGAGCTCTGATGGACAGGGATGCTGATGTGGCCGAGGTTTATATGAAGCGACATATCGAACTTATCGATGAGGATATGGAACGCATAATTGTGATGTAACATAGAGTCATAAGTATTGACTTTCATCGCCTAAGTCATACAATAATTAGGTAGGAATAAACTAAGTATTTGAAATGATGTTTCAAGAATAAATGTACTTGGTTTTGGCTAATATACCAGGAGGAAAAACATGAAATTTTTTATTGATACCGCAAATGTAGATGAGATTCGTCAGGCTAATGACATGGGCATCATCGCCGGTGTAACAACAAATCCTTCTCTTATCGCAAAAGAGGGACGTGATTACATGGCTACATTAAAGGAGATCACAGAGATCGTTGATGGTCCTATTTCAGGCGAGGTTAAGGCAAGCACAACTACAGCTGAGGGGATGATCGCAGAGGGCAGAGAGATTGCCAAGATGCACAAGAACATGGTTGTTAAGATTCCTATGACTCCGGAAGGTCTTAAGGCTGTCAAGGTTCTTTCAAGTGAAGGCATCCACACAAATGTAACTCTTATCTTCACAGCTACACAGGCACTTCTTGCTGCAAGAGCAGGTGCTACTTATGTTTCTCCTTTCCTTGGACGTCTTGATGATATTTCTACAGACGGAATCACTCTTATCCAGGATATCGAGGATATCTTCCAGATGTATCCTGATATTGAGACAGAGGTTATCTGCGCATCTGTTCGTCATCCTATGCATATCATTGATTGTGCTAAGACAGGTGCTGATATTGCTACAGTTCCTTTCAAGGTTCTTATGCAGATGGTTAAGCATCCTCTTACAGACATCGGTATCGATAAGTTCGTAAAGGATTACGAGGCTGTTTTCGGAAAATAATTATCACAATAACAGATAGGGCATCCGTTTAAAAACGGATGCCCTCTTTTTTACAATACTTTTTGTTTTCTGTATTTCTGAATTTCATTGAAGTTAAGTTCTTTTACGAATGAAGCTCTCAAATCGGAGGCACCGGGGCCGTAATTCTGGTATTCCAGGAAGCTGACGGTGGATTCCGCATCAGGTTTATTCCAGTTGTGGAAACCGTCAGGGTGTATATGGCTTCCGAGATAGGAATTTCTGATCAGGACTTTCGCGTAATTTCTCCATGGTCTTCCCAGGTAGCAGCTGCCAACGGGGCAATCAGACTCGAAACGGCAGTTATCGAATATATATCCGTAGTCCTGACCTTCAGGGGTTGAAGCGGCAGTGGCATAGCTTTTGGCTTCCCGGGACTCATCATTATCTATCAGCGACTTTAATTCAATGTATTTTTCTTTGCTGAGACATTTCCCTGCTTCCTCCATAAGTCTGTCATTTGGTATAACTCCCGGGATTTTTACGGCGTTATTTTTCAGATACTTACCTATAAGATAAGGGGTTCTGTCCTTCTGGAATATGTAGCAGTTATCAAAATAAGCAGTGGCGGAACCGAATATGAAGTCGATATCTCCTTCGATATATGAGTTTGTATAATACTGCCTTCCGTTGATCCTTGGCGCAAATTGCTTTGGACCTATAAATCCGTTTTTTTCAATTTCTTTAGGTGGGAGAGGACCAGTGAAAAGAGTGTCCTGCCACCCCAGAAGTCGGATATTGCTGCAGTTGATGCCTTCTCCTTCTGCATAAAGTGCAATCGCCTGACCTATGTCGGAACCGGCCCCTGCGGAATTCTCAACAGTAAGATTTTTTAAACTGACATTTTTTGCATCTATAAACATGGTATAAGAACGAAAGGTACCCAGTTTCTCTGCGTCCCCGGAAGGCATCATTCCGTACAAACCATAGGTAATGATGGTTTTGTCTGACGGAATATATCGATTTGACGGGAAATCATCTTCGGGGTCAGTGATATTTGTTTTGAAATCTTCCTTAATGTATTCTCTGAAATCTGTATTGCTTCCTATCAAAGTAAGACCGGGAGTTTTTATTTCGATTCTTTCTTTATAAATACCTTCTTTGATTATGATTGTTTCACCGGAACCGGCATGATTTACAGCGTCCTGAATGGAAGTGTAGTCTCCGTCTCCTGATTTGGAAACTGTGATCATAGGATAGACCTCCTTTATTAATTCAATATCGATTATTGATACCTGTATCATAGTATAAGACGATTACCTGTACATAATTCTTGCAAAATCGGATACTTTTATCATATCGGATACTAAAAGTGATATAAACTCTGTTTGAAGTCTTGAAAATAAAATGTGCAAATATGCATTTGACTATTAATTAACAAAGTCTGTAATTAATGACGATGTAAAACGCTTACAAAAAAGCATATTATATTAAAAACGACGAAAGTAAAAAACAAAACGAACGCATAAATTAATGAGTGGAAAACACATTTATTATCAAAAAGGACATTATAATATATAAAAACAACTGCTAAAATGGACATAAATAGTGATTTGTGTACTAAAAAAGTATCCGATAAGATAATTATGGGCAAATTGGGTCAGTATTTGTAAGATTTATATGAAAGCGGCTGATATAATCATATATGTCAGTGAGAAATAAATAAAGCGATCAGAAATGATCCCTGAAAAGAGGAAGCATGGATTTTCAAATATCTGCCGTTTTTAAACGGAGTATAACAATAGAATTACTTAATGATACGATCTGCTATGCTCCTTCGGAATACAGCATTTTGATAAACGGAGAAGAGAAGCTGAAGACAGATCTCAATGTTGTGACGGTGGATGGCCTTAAACCGGATACCGAATATACGATTACTCTTCTGACAGAAAACGGTAAAACGGAAAAAATCTTCAATACAGAATATGAGTCGGTTCTTCTGGATGTCAAAGCATTTGGGGCATCCGGAGACGGAGAAACGGATGACACGGCTTTCATCCAGGCTGCCATAAACAGTTGCCCTGATGACGGAACGGTTTATCTTTCGAAAGGAGTATATCTTTCGAGACCTCTGTTCCTTAAGAGCCGGATGACTTTCTGGGTTGATGATGAGGCTGTACTTCTTGGAGATACAGACAGGAAACATTATCCCTTACTTCCCGGACTTACACCTACAACGGATGAGAAGGATGAGTACAATCTTTCAAGCTGGGAGGGCAATCCCGAAACCAGCTTCGCATCTCTTATTACAGCTGTTAATGCTGAAGAGCTGGAGATCGTTGGCAAGGGTATCATCGATGGAAACGGAGATAAGGGTGACTGGTGGACGGATCCCAAGATAAAAAGAATCGCCTGGAGACCGAATACTGTATTTCTGAATCATTGCAGACACGTAAGGATGCAGTCCTTGACAGTCAGGAATTCTCCCTGCTGGACCATTCATCCCTACTATACGGATGATATAGCACTTTACAACCTGAACATCTGGAATCCTTCAGACTCACCCAATACTGACGGTTTTGATCCTGAAAGCTGTGATGGCGTACTGATCCTCGGAACAAGGATATCCGTAGGTGACGACTGTGTCGCTATAAAATCAGGCAAATATTACATGAGTGACAAACATCACAAGCCTGCAGATCATTTCATTATAAGGAATTCATTCCTGGAAAGAGGTCACGGAAGCGTTACGGTAGGTTCCGAAGCTGCTGCGGGAGTCAAAAATGTAGAAGTTTCAAGATGTATATTTAAAGAAACGGACAGAGGACTTCGTATCAAAACAAGACGCGGAAGAGGACCCAATGCTGTTTACGACAATATAGTTTTCCGTGACATAATTATGGATCATGTCCATATGCCTTTTACTTTCAATATGTTTTACTTCTGCGATCCTGACGGTCACAGCGAGTATGTACAGGATCAGGGTGCGAGACCGGTTGATGACAAAACACCTTTGATAGGATCCGTAACAGCGGAAAATATCGTGGCGAAAGGTGCTGATCAGTGCATGCTGGTGGCTTACGGGCTTCCCGAGAGATTCATCGAAAGAATAGTCTTTAAAAATATAAAGGTTTCGTTCCTGCCTAAGGAAGCAAGAAAACCCGGTCAGACCATAATGATGGATGATTTTCCTGAAATGACGGGTAAAAGCATTTACGCCAGAAACGTAAAACATCTGGTGGTTGAAAATGTTGAGATATCGGACTGCGACGATTCAGGTCCTGAACTTATAGATGTACTGGACTATGACAGTCTGAATATCGCGTATAACAGTTAACTATGAGTTAAAAACTCAATTTTAATAGGAAACCTAAAATGGTTTCCAAGGAGGTCAAAAATGAAAAAAACATTCACCAAGTTCCTCGCCGGCGGCATGGTGGCATCAATGATGCTCAATCTTGCAGCGTGTGGCTCATCAACAGCACCTGAAAATGCACCTGCAGCTACTGAAGCAACAGAAGCAGCAAAGGCAGCAGCTGAGACAGTAGCAAAGGCTGACGGCGGAAATGGCACAACACTTAGAATTTCATGGTGGGGCGGTGATTCAAGACACACAGCTACACTTAAGGCTCTCGATGAGTATATGGCAGCAAATCCGGGCATCAATATCGAGTCAGAGTACGGCGCATGGTCAGGTTGGCAGGATAAGATCGCTACTCAGATCGCCGGAAATTCAGAGCCGGATCTTTTCCAGATCAACTGGAACTGGTTATGGCAGTTCAGCCCCGATGGAACAAGATTTGTAGATCTTCAGGAACTTTCAGATTTTGATCTTTCACAGTATGATCAGTCACTTCTCGATCTTATGACTATTGACGGTCACGTACTTGGTGTTCCTGTTTCATCAACCGGAAGAGTATTCTACTGGAACAAGGCAACATTTGAGAAGGCTGGCCTTGAAGTTCCTAAGAGCTTCGCTGACATCCTTGCTGCAGGTCCTGTTTTCAAGGAGAAGCTTGGAGATGATTACTATCCACTTGCAGCCGGAACTTACGATCTTACAATCCTTCTTACATACTACATGCAGGAGAAGTACAACAAGCAGTGGATCGTTGACAATAAGCTTAACTACACAGTAGAAGAGCTTACAGATGGTTTTGATTTCCTTAAGAGCCTTGAGGCTGAGCATGTAATTCCTACACAGGAAAAGCTTACAGGTGACGGTGCTGATTCTCTTGATAAGAATCCTAACTTCATCGATGGTCACTATGCTGGTCTTGTAGAGTGGGACAGCTCCATCAAGAAGCTTGTTGACGCTCTTGACCAGGATCAGGAACTTGTTATCGGTGAGTATCCTGCAGATTACGGCACACCTGCAACAGTTTACAAGGTTTCTATGGGATTTGCAGTATCTCCTAACTCAGCTAACAAGGAAGAGGCTGCTAAGCTTATGGAGTACATGTTCAACGGTGACGGTGTAGAGACTCTCGGACTTGAGAGAGGTGTTCCTGCATCACATGCAGCTCAGAAGAAGCTTGAGGAGACAGGCGCACTTGCAGGTCTTACTTACGAAGCTAACCAGACAGCAGCAGCTCATGCTCCTTTCCAGCTTTCTCCTTACTATGAGGATGCAGCTCTTAAGGACAGCGCTGAGGGTGCATATCAGGAAATTATGGACACAATGTCTTACGACGGTGCAGATTCCAAGGATCTTGCTGAGATGCTCATTGAGGCAGTCAATGAGGTTGAGGGTAAGTAATCCTGAAAAACATTGACATATCAATGTAAAAAAGCTTTTTTCCCTGATCCTCCTAATTTAGGGTTAAAAAACACCACATTTCAGATGTGGGTCAGATCGGGCCTTGGCTAAATTTCTGAGGCCCGATTCTTATTTCAAAATTCACAAATTCATCAAAAGTTTCATTCAAGGTAAGCCGGTGAAAAACGGTACCTTCTAGAGGAGTAGATAAAATGTCAGATTCAAAAACAAATACCGCTCCGAATAACTTCTGGAAAGAAAATAAAGGCTTTATCTTCATTTTTCCATGGTTAGTAGGATTTCTTGTTTTCAAAGGATACCCATTCCTTTCATCACTGGTTTACAGTTTCAGCGATTATTCTCTTTTTGAGGGAATTTCAAAATGGGGAATTTTTAACTATCTTGATGTTTTTACAAACAAAAAGATACAGGAAGGTTTTCTTATCACATTTAAGTATGCATTTATGACAGTACCGCTTAAGCTGGTATTCGCATTATTTGTAGCATACATTCTTAACTTCAAGATCAAGGGAGTTAAGATGTTCAGAACAGTCTATTATATTCCTTCGATTCTTGGATCATCAGTTGCCATCGCAGTTCTCTGGAAAGCGATCTTCAAGGATGATGGAATCGTCAATATGCTTCTTGGAATATTCGGAGTAGAAGGTCCGCACTGGTTATCCAACAAAACTGCAGCTCTTTTCATCATCTGTCTCTTACGTGTATGGCAGTTCGGTTCAACCATGGTTATCTTCCTTGCAGCATTAAAGGGTGTTTCTCCTGATCTTTACGAAGCAGCTTCTCTTGACGGAGCAGGTAAGTGGAGACAGTTCTTCACCATCACAGTTCCGATGATCACACCGGTTATCTTCTATAACCTTGTTACTCAGTTGGTTCAGGCATTCCAGGAATTTAATGGACCTTACATCATTACAGCAGGTGGTCCGAGAGGTGCAACAACACTTGTATCACTGCTTATTTATAACAACGCATTTAAGAAATATGCAATGGGACTTGCAAGCTCACAGGCATGGGTTCTGTTCATTATCCTTATGATATTCACAGCGATTTTACAGTACAGCCAGAAGCACTGGGTATATTATTCTGATTCGGAGGACTAAGCAATGACACTCGAAAGAAAAAGACAGATAGCAACGATATGTAAATATGTCGTACTCGTTCTGGTGGGCATTCTTATGATCTACCCGCTGGTTTGGATGATCGGTGCATCCTTCAAGACAAATTCAGAGATATTCTCAAGCATTGGATTTATTCCCAAGCAGCCTACATTCGAGGGCTATAAAAATGCTATGAATGGTTACGGCGGAGATATCGACATTTGGAAGTCAATGTTAAATACCTACAAGATCGTTATCCCTAAGGTTGTTCTTACTATTGCTTCCTGCACACTTACAGCTTATGGTTTTGCCAGATTTAAGTTTAAGGGACATGATATGCTCTTTGCACTTTTGATGGCAACCTTGTTCCTTCCAAACGTAGTACTTAATGTTCCTCAGTTCATCATGTACAACGGCTGGGGTTGGGTAGATTCACCTTTATACCTTCCTCTTATTGTTCCTTCAGTATTTGCTCAGGATACATACTTCGTATTCATGCTCATTCAGTTCCTTCGTAATGTACCGAGAGAGCTTGATGAGGCAGCAAAGATCGATGGATGTACAGCACTTGGAACTCTCTGGCACGTAATCGTTCCGGTACTTAAGCCGGCTATGACTTCAGCAGCATTGTTCCAGTTCATGTGGTCATCAAATGACTTTATGGGACCTTTGCTCTACGTTTCAACTCCGAAGCGTTATCCTGCAGCCATCTTCGTAAAGATGTCTATGGATGCTGATACCGGATTCTCATGGAACAGAATCCTTGCACTTTCACTCATATCCATCATTCCTTCACTGGTTGTATTCTTCCTGGCTCAGGATCAGTTTATCGATGGTGTGACTGCAGGATCTGTTAAGGGATAAATCGGTAATTAGAGTATAACAGGAGAAAATCATGACAAATACACACCACCTCACCGGTGGGAGAGAAGACACGGAAAGATTTCTTAATGATTACGTGGATTACCTTATGGCTCATTCGGATTCCGGGCATCCTGCCTGGAATCTCGAAGTGATCCGAAGTGGTAAAGAGAATAGATGGAATTATATAGATGGCTGTATGATAACAGGTATCTTACGGCTTTACGAGATAACGGAGCAGGAGAAGTATCTCAGATTTGCGGATGAATTCATAAGCGGATTTGTAAATGAAGACGGCAGTATCAGAAACTATGATCCTGAAGAAAAAAATCTCGACAATATAAATCCGGCCAAAAATCTTTTCAGGCTTTATGATATCACCGGAAAAGAAAAGTATCTTAAAGCCATAAAACTTGTGAGATCACAGATAGATAAGATGCCAAGAACAAAAGAGGGGAATTTCTGGCATAAAAATATCTATCCGAATCAGGTATGGCTGGACGGACTCTACATGGCACAGCCTTTCTACGTTGAGTACGAGAAACGTTATAATGATTCAAAAAACATTAAAGATACTTATAGTCAGTTCTGTAATGTTGAAAAGTATATGCGTGATGAAAAAACAGGACTATACTATCACGGATATGATGAGTCAAGGGAGATGTACTGGGCAGATCCCGTAACCGGTTGCAGTCCCAATTTCTGGTTGAGAGCAGAAGGCTGGTTTATCATGAGTCTTGTAGATGTATTGGAAATCCTGGAAGATACAGATTTGGAGAAAGAGAAAGAACACCTTAAAAAGATGCTTGTGGATCTGACAGAGGCTCTTTCACGATACCAGGATGAAAGCGGACTTTTCTATCAGCTCATAGCTCTTCCGGAAGCAGAAGGAAATTATCTGGAAACTTCGGGAACTGCACTTATAAGTGCAGCTGTACTTAAGGGCGTAAGACTTGGATTTTTACCTGAAAAGTACAGAAGTATGGGTGAGAAAGCGTTTTACGGACTTCTTGATAAGAGACTTTCAAAAAACGAGGACGGCACACCATGTGTGACAGGAATATGTCTTGTTGCAGGTCTCGGAGGAAAGGGTCATAGAGATGGATCAGTTGGATACTATCTCTCAGAGCCTGTTGTAAAGAATGATGCCAAAGGTGTTGGACCCCTGTTCCTTGCTTATACTGAGATGATAAGATAAAATATAGGATGTATGTCCGATTGGATAAAAATTCAATGGGACAGCATCCTTTCTTTGTATCTAAACATATGATACTGTTGCGATACTTGGATTTCTTGAAAATGTGCCGGTCAAACCGGATTCACAAAACTTTTAAGGGGTAAATATGGCAGACGACAGTTTACATAATTCCAGGCTTGAACAGGTATTTGAAAAACGTATTCCTGGCTTAAGAGTTACGGAAGCAGTCAGACATCAGAAATTCGTTATGAAAAACAGGCATTTTCATGAAACCATAGAAATGCATTTCATCATCTATGGTCAGAGACTATTGTTTGTTGACCAGGAAACTTATCGTATGGTTCCTCATACTTGTATGATGGTAAATCATAATCTTATTCATAAAACATCCACAGCTCCCAATATGCCTCCGGACCATCATAATTTTATTCTTCAGCTGGATCGCTCAGTGTTTGATAAAAAATTTAAAGAATTCGGATTGAAGGGTTTTGATGAGTTTGGAAGTCTGTACGGAGGTCTTGCAAAGTTCAATGATATCGAATGGCAGTTGGTTTTATCTGTTATAGATGCTTTTAAAGCAGCCTGTGAAGACGAAAGAAACGGCCTCACCTCATCTATGGAAGATCTTCATTCCTTCCTGTATCTCCAGGCTGTAGAGCTTGCGGGAATTTTTGCAAAGAGCAGAAGAAGAGATCTTCAGAGTAATATGAAAGAAAAAGAACTCGAGACAGCCGAACAGCAATCTGTAGTAAAGACAGGCGTCCACCAGAAGGTTCATGACATCGCTATGTACCTTCAGGGGCATACCGGTGACAATGTCTCTCTTGATGAGGTAGCAAAGCAGTTCTATATGAGTAAGTCCTACCTTACCAGAGTGTTTCGCAATATCACAGGTTTTTCGGTGATTGAGTATATCACATATATAAGAGTCAGAAAGGCTCAGCAGCTCCTGATAGATTCCGATAACAGCATTACAGATATTGCGGATATTTGCGGTTTTGGCAATGTTACCTATTTTGAAAAGGTATTTAAACAGATGACGGGTCAGTCACCGGGACAATATCGAAAGAATCCCGACAGGACTAAACTGATACTGAAGAAGAAATAAAAACTGTACATAAAAGCCGTGGAAATGACAGGTTTAAGTCAGATGAAACGGTGAAAAAAAATAAAAAGGAGATTTGATATGATCCAGTTTGGAATGAGAGTTCATGATATATGCGGCAAAGGAACCATAACGGAAGTGCTTGATAAGGTGCAGGACTTAGGCATCAGGTATATACAGCTTGCCATGTCAAAAAGTTTTTCCGAGGTGGACACCTCTGTAGGGCATTATAATGCGGGACTTGGGGATTATGTCGGAGAGGAGCTTGATAAAAGAAACATTCATGTGTCTATTCTGGGCTGCTACATTAATCCTGCCCATCCCGATGAAGAAAAGAGAATGCTGGAGGTGCAGAGATTTATAGAGCATCTTAAATACAGTAAAAGGATGGGAGCTGATATGGTTGGCACAGAAACAGGCCGTGCCCATCCCAATATGAAGATAGTTCCGGAAACTTATACAGAAGAAAACTATCAGAGAGTTCTTGACAGTTTTAAGCGAATAAGAGATGCGGCGGAAAAACTTGGTGTTATGGTTGGAGTTGAAGGAGTGTTTAATCATACACTTCACAGCCCTGAAATGATGAGAAGATTTCTTGATGACATCGATTCCGTAAACTTTGATGTCATTCTTGATTCTGTAAATCTTATAAAGCCGGAGTTTGAGAAGGATCCTGAGGGACAGAATGCCATCATAAAGAAGGCATTTGACCTATACGGTGACAGGATCACCACACTGCACCTTAAGGATGGAGTATTTGAGGATGGTGATCAGAGATTCCGTCATCCCGGAGAAGGCTTCTTTAATTATGAAGAGCTTATGCGTCAGGTCAGCATCCGGAAACCTTACATCGTGGGAACTCTTGAGAACTCCACACCTGACCGTTACTACGAGGACTGTAGATTCCTGCAGGAGCAGTACGATAAATACAAGGCAGTATAAAACAGAACAGAATGCTTCCGCCGATGAACCACTAACTCCGTCCCCATGGTCCATCGGCGGAACTTTTTCAAAAAATCCCCAAATCGCGTTCAAAAACCCATGCATCATTTGACAAAACCTGTATGTTCATATACAACATTAAGTAATATACGGTCCGGAGGGAGACTTTTATTTATATGATAGAACGACTAGTTCTTCTTATTGTACTTATAATATTAAATGGCTTTTTTTCCTGTGCAGAGATAGCTGTTCTGCAGGTTGGAGATACAAAACTGAAAAAGCTTGCAGAAGAAGGAAACAAAGACGCAAAAATACTTCTTAAACTGACCGAGGATCCGTCGAGATTCCTTTCTACGATACAGGTGGCTATAACTCTGGCAGGTTTTCTGTCCTCAGCTTTTGCGGCAGACAGCTTTGCCGGCCCTGCTACCAGACTTCTTATAAAGATGGGAGTGCCGATCAGTGAAGCGGTGCTCAGTCCCATAGTTATCGTGGTCATCACTTTGATCCTTTCATATGTCAATATCGTATTTGGTGAGCTTGTGCCCAAAAGACTTGCTCAGGCGTACACGGAAAAGATCGCACTATCCATGGCCCCTGTGCTCCAGTTTGCATCTGTACTGTTCCGCCCTTTCGTAGGACTTCTTACAGTATCTACAAACACCGTTATGAAGCTGATGGGTATCAATCCCGAAGATATCGAAGATAAGGTCTCGGAAGAAGACATTATCATGATGCTTGATGAAGGAACGGAAAACGGCACCATCGAGCACCAGGAAAATGAGATGATACAGAATGTCTTCGAGTTTAATGACCTGACTGTAGAGGACGTCTGCACCCACAGAACTGATGTGGCTATGCTTTATTATGAAGACAGTGATGAGGTATGGCGAAAGACCATTTATAATAACAGATTTGCCAATTATCCTATCTGCGGTGAGGATGATGACGATGTAATAGGCATTCTTGATACCAAGGACTATTTCCGTCTTGAGGATCAGTCCCGTGACAGCATAATGAAGAATGCTGTTGATAAGCCATTTTTCGTTTCCCAGAACATGAAGGTTTCGGATCTTTTTCAGACCATGAAAAGAGAGCGCAAATACTATGCGGTTGTCATCGATGAGTATGGCGGCATGACCGGTATAGTAAGTATGCATGATCTTATCGAAGCTCTCGTGGGTGATCTTCAGGAAGAGGATGACCTGCCGGAACCTGAGCCTATTGAGGCTATCGGTGAGAATGAATGGATAATTCTCGGAATTGCAGATCTTGAGGATGTCAATGAAGCGCTGAAGCTTGACATACCAACAGAAGATGCCGACACCTTTGGAGGATACATCATGGGCATCATGGGTACAGTTCCGGACGACGGCAGTTCTTTCCATCTGGAGACAGATAATCTTGAGATAGATGTGGCGTATATCAAGAACCACCGTATCGGAAAAACCATAGTCAGGAAGAAGATATCTGAATGATGCGGTCATTCCAAAAAACGAAGAAAACATATATGAATAAATGTTTAAATCCGGGATGATTATGTGCTATAATCGGGATTCCGTTTAAACCAGATGTTCAGGAGGAGACAGGATGCTAAATCAGGATAATGCCGAGAAACCGGTAAAGCTTATAGAGAGAAAGCTTGCCTATAAAGGAAAGGTTATAACAGTTTATGATGACTACGTAAACGTGGGAGGACATGAGACCCATTGGGATTTTATCCATCATATGGGAGCGGCAGCAGTGCTTCCTGTGCTGAAGGACGGACGCATACTTATGGTCAGACAGTACAGACATGCTCTTCAGAGATATACTCTTGAGCTGCCTGCCGGAAAACGTGACGAAGAGGATGAGCCTTTTGAAATCTGTGCTCTGAGAGAGCTTGAGGAAGAAACCGGATACAAGACAGATCATCTGGAGTTTCTTCTTTATGTTAATACAACAGTTGCTTTCCTTGATGAGAAGATAGGCATATATGTAGCCAGAGACCTTGAAAAAGGTAATGTTCATTGGGATGAGGATGAGGAACTTGGAATCGAGGCCTGGAACCTTGAAGACTTAAAGCAGCTTATCTACGAGGGTAAGATGACAGACGGAAAAACCGTGGCAGCCATCATGACATATGCCGAAAAGTACTGCAAGTGATGATACGGGTTTATGGATTAAAAAAAACATGACGATATAATCATGACAGAAAGCCGTTCAGGATGACTTTGCTGTGACTAAAAAGGATTACGGCTTTTAAAGTAACGGATAAAATGCAAATATCTTACATATGAGGATTAAAAAATGAAAAGAGAAAAATTAGAAGATTATGTATTGACTATTCCCGATTTTCCGGAGCCCGGAATCATGTTCCGTGATATCACATCACTTATCCAGGATCCTGACGGACTTCAGGATGCCATCGACGGACTTAAGGATATACTGAAGGACGTTGAGTTTGACAAAGTTCTGGGTCTTGAATCCCGAGGCTTTATTTTCGGAACACCTATTGCCTATGAATTTAAAAAAGGCTTTGTTCCGGTACGTAAGAAAGGAAAGCTTCCAAGAGAAACCGTATCTGCAAAGTATGAGCTTGAGTACGGCGAAGCTGAAATAGAGATTCACAAGGATTCCATAGAAAAAGGCGAAAAGGTTGTTATCATTGATGACCTCATCGCTACCGGCGGAACCCTTGAAGCTGCCTGCAGACTTGTGGAAGAGCTTGGCGGTGAGGTGGCCTGCATTGCCCTTGTTATGGAGCTTGCGGGACTTGAAGGCCGCAAGAAGCTTGAAAAATATGATGTAAGGACACTTATTACCTACGAAGGAAAATAAGGATTTTAACAGAACAAAATGGGACAGGAATTAACAAAGTCAGACGTAAAAAAAATTCAGGACGAGATAGATCATCGTAAACTGGTCCTGAGACCACAGATAACCAAAGAGATAGCAGAAGCCGCAGCCCAGGGCGACCGCTCGGAAAACTTCGAGTACTATGCCGCCAAAAAAGCCAATCGTGAAAACAACGGCCGCATAAACTACCTCGAAAGAGTACTGCGATTTGCAAAAATAATCGACGACAGCTCCAAAGAAGACGAAGTAGGACTCAACAACACAGTCACCCTCTACTTCGAAGAAGATGACGAAGAAGAAGTATACCGCATAGTCACATCCATCCGCGGACACAGCCTCCTGGGCCTCATCTCCAACGAATCCCCCATCGGAAGAGCCATCATGGGCCACAAAGTCGGCGACCGCTGCGAAGTCACCACCGAAAACGGCCTAAGTTATTTCGTTGTTATTCGTAATATAGAGAATACCGGAGAATCAGAAGATGATCATATAAAGGCATTCTAGAAAACAGCAGAAGCTTGAAGGCACCCAGCCGGAAACGTTGAGCTGAGTCATGAAAAATCAAAATCGGACCCCTTAGAACCACTTGGCTCTATTTTCCTTAGCCCCCTCGCCAAGTCAGATTTTTCATAAAGAAAATATCTGACATTGGCGAGGGCCTAGTGGTTCTTAGGGGTCCGATTTTAGATTTTTCTGACGAGGCGATTCGTTTCCGGCTGGGTGCCTTCGAGCTTCTGCGTCCGGATGTTATGCCAGCACCCTTAGATCCGAATGTGAAAGATTGGAATTAGCGTAGAGATAATTTATGATCTCCTTCCGTCGTATGATGCCTATGAAATGCTTCATATCATCCACAACCGGAACAAAATTCTGGTTAGAAACCCTCTCCATAAGATCTTCCATGGAAGCATTGACATCCACAGGAGCGTAATGAGTTTTCATGGGAATATCAGAAACCTGGATCTTTTCGATAGAATCGAGATTCATCTCCAGGTTGTTTTTTATCTCCCAAAGAAGATCCCCCTCTGTCATGGTGCCGATATAACTTCCGTCCTTGGCAAGAACAGGAATAGTCGAATAACGATGGAACTCCATCTTCTCAAGAGCCTGTCGTAAAGTATAATCTTCCTCGAGAAAAGCTACGTCACATTTGGGCGTAAGGAAGAATAGAATATTCATTAGAAATTTCCTCCAAATTTTACAAAAAGTCAACCTTTCATATATTACCACATCTTGCATAAAAGTCAGCAGTAAACGAAGCAAAAATTATTAAAATTTACTAAAGTGTCGGTGATAATATTAAGGATATGTTCAGTTAACAAACATATTTTTTGACAAGAACCTTAACAAATAGTAAAATTAAACTTTGCAAAATTATTTGAATATGTGCTTGAAAAATAAGCATTGATGCGGCATGAAGCAGTAAAAGAATACATGCTGTGGGAGAAGAGTATGACTGAAGAAGTAGTATTGGTAAGACCGGCAGATAATACCCCGCCTGAGGAACTATATGAAAGTCTTATAAAGACCATCAAGTCCTATCATCCATCAGGAGATTTCAGTATGGTGGATAAGGCCTACAGGGTTGCTAAAGAACAGCATAAGGACCAGAAGCGTAAATCGGGTGAACCCTATATCATTCACCCTATTTGTGTTGCCATAATTCTTGCTAATCTTCAGATGGATAAGGAAACCATAGTCGCAGGCCTTCTTCATGACGTTGTCGAAGATACGGGAATGACTCTTGATGAGGTTTCCAAAGAATTCAATCCGGATGTAGCGCTTCTTGTGGACGGCGTAACAAAGCTGACTCAGTTGAACCTGAATACAGACAAGGTTGAGATGCAGGCGGAAAATCTTCGTAAGATGTTCGTATCCATGGCAAAGGATATCCGCGTCATCATCATTAAGCTTGCGGACCGTCTTCATAATTTACGTACTCTGGAGTATCAGACTCCTGAAAAGCAAAGAGAGAAAGCCAGAGAGTCCCTGGAGATATATTCACCTCTTGCAGAGCGTCTCGGTATCAGCAAGATAAAGATCGAGATGGACGACCTGTCCCTCAAATACCTCGAACCGGATGTTTATTATGATCTCGCCGCAAAGGTTAATCTCAAGAAAGAAGCCAGAGAAGAAAGAATCAAAAACATAGTTGATGAGGTTTCTTCTCATATCACAGAGGCGGGCATTGATGCGGACATCAACGGTCGCGTTAAGCATTTCTTCTCAATATATAAAAAGATGGTCAACCAGAACAAGACCATAGATCAGATATATGACCTTTTTGCGATCCGCATCATTGTTGATACGGTAAGGGACTGTTATGCATCACTGGGAGTTATCCATAAGATGTATACCCCTATTCCGGGACGATTCAAGGACTATATCGCCATGCCTAAGCCCAATATGTATCAGTCATTACATACAACGGTCATAGGCCGTGACGGTGTGCCCTTTGAAATCCAGATACGAACCTTCGAGATGCACCGTACCGCTGAATTCGGTATCGCTGCCCACTGGAAATATAAAGAGTCCGGCGGTTCAAAGGAAAGCGTAGCCCAGAATGAAGATGTAAAGATGAACTGGCTCCATGAGATCCTTGAATGGCAGAAGGATGAGTCTGACTCCAAGGAATTCATGAACATGGTCAAGTCGGATCTTAACCTGTTCAATGAAAATGTTTACTGCTTTACTCCGTCAGGTGATGTAAAGAATCTTCCGGCCGGATCCTGCCCTATTGATTTTGCTTATGCGATACATTCTGCAGTCGGCAATAAGATGGTGGGAGCAAAGGTTAATTCAAAGCTTGTGCCCGTAACCTACAAGCTCCAGAACGGTGACAGAGTTGAAGTCATTACGTCCCAGAATTCACACGGACCAAGCAGAGACTGGCTTAAGATCTGTAAATCCACCCAGGCCAAGAATAAGATCAATCAATGGTTTAAGCATGAACAGAAGGATGAAAACATTGACCATGGTAAAGAACTTCTGTCAAACTATGCCAAGTCCAGAGGTTATAATCTCAGTGAACTCACAAAGCCTGAGTATATAGAAGGTGTTATCAGAAGATACAGCTACATCGACTGGGAGGCTGTACTGGCTTCTGTCGGTAGAGGCGGTATCAAAGAGTCACAGGTAGTGGCCAAGCTTATAGAGCTGAAGAATAAAACAGAGGAAACAAATATTTCCGATGAGGATATCATTCAGAATCTCGAGGGCATGACCAAGAAGCCTGAGATCATACGCAAGTCAAAATCCGGAATTGTTGTTAAGGGCATCCATGATCTGGCTGTTCGTTACGCTAAATGCTGTTCACCTGTGCCCGGAGACGAAATCGTAGGTTTCGTAACCAGAGGCAGAGGCATCACCATCCATCGTACCGACTGCATTAACATGATGAACCTTCCCGAGGACGAGAAGGCCCGCCTTATCGAGGCAGAGTGGCAGAAGGATATCTCAGGTGAAACCTATGCCAC
This sequence comes from Oribacterium sp. FC2011, assembly GCF_000701645.1. NCBI lineage: Bacteria > Bacillati > Bacillota > Clostridia > Lachnospirales > Lachnospiraceae > Oribacterium > Oribacterium sp. FC2011. Next base: position 146,267 of record NZ_JNJM01000005.1, on the reverse strand, counting down.
AGAACTTGAAATCTACACCACCAACAGAATGGGTCTTCTGGTTGATATTTCAAAGGTGCTTTCTGATTCCGGTATAGACATTAAGGCCCTTACATCAAGAGTCGGAAAGAATGAAAAGGCCACAATAACAGTTTCCTTTGATATACACAATAAGGAAGAACTTCAGGCTCTTGTCAGCAAGATTTATAAGATAAGAGGCGTTGTGGATATCGTCAGAGCCCAGGGATGATAAAGTTTCAGAACTATCACTACTGTCAATGCGGCGATAGATACTTTGGAAGCTGACCTGGCAGGAAGTTCCGGGAGGAAAGATGCTTAAGATTTCAAAATTTGTTACAGGTCCGTTGGAAACAAATGTATATTTTCTGATCGATACAGATACGCATAAGTGCGTTATTATCGACCCGGCAGACAATGCTGACCATATCATAAATATCATTGATAATGAACTTCGGGCTGAGCCTTTGCTTATTCTCCTGACACATGCACATTTTGACCATATGACAGCGGCCAAAGAAGTTGCTCAGCATTATGGCATAGGGATCAGGGTAAATGCTTTGGACGAAGGTCATATGCAGGATCCGGAAAAGAACCTGAGCAGAATGTTTTATAAACCTGTAAGTTTCCTTCCATCTGAGTATGACACTTTTAAGGATGGAGATGTACTGAAGCTTCTTGACAGAGACATAAAGGTTTTGGGAACTCCCGGACATACGCCCGGTTCCAGCTGTTTTTATATCGAGGATGGTCTCAGTTACATACCAAACGGTGCATCGGAACCGAAGATTTGTCCGGTTCTTATGGCCGGGGACACCCTGTTTCAGGGTTCCTTCGGAAGGACAGATTTCCCGGGCGGGTCTGAGGAAGAGTTATTTAAAAGCATTAAAGAAAAACTTCTGACACTCCCTGCCCAGACCTCGGTTTTTCCCGGACATGGGCCTCAGACCAGCATTGCTATAGAAAAGAGACACAATCCCGCTGCATATTGAAAGGCAGAGTTTAAAGAAGATATCGAATCATTCCTCCGCGCAGGTTGCACTCACGATTCTCCCATATTTTGCACGCTCAGACCGCAGAAGCGTCCTCAGTGCTCAATGTGGAGTATGCCATTATATAGTAAATTCATCAGTTGGTATCGATTATTTGATACCAACTAAATTTTTAGATATTATTTAGCTTCCATCTTTAAATCAGATGTAAACAGTGATTAACAGACATTTATATGAGGAAAAAGTTTTGATCAGGTTAATATTAGATAAAACAGCAGAGAGTTTTGAACAGGATATAAGAGAGCTGATTCAGGAGTTCTATCCCGGAGAAGATTTCGAGATTAGAACAGAAGAGGGTGTTCATTTTACCAACACCACTCAAGAGGAGAAGAATGCTCTTAAGCAGGCGAAAGCCACCGGAGAGAATGCCGAGGTAAATAAAAAGTCCACAAAAAACAAGGCAAAGATGGCTTCCGAGATAACTCCCGAAGGCGTTCAGGATGAAAAAATAAGACTATCTTTTGAGGTCGCAGCTTCAGAGATGCCCCTGACAGGAGTTAGAAAAGACGATAAATCTGTAATCAAAGCAGAGCTCTATGAAACTCTTGTGAGCATGACAGGTAAGACCCTTCCATGGGGAGACCTTACAGGCATAAGACCGGTTTCACTGGTGAGTCCCATGGTGGAAGCTGCCATAGAGAAACGTAAAACAGAAAGCGATTCTGTAAATGAGCTGACAGAAACTGAAATCAGAGACATTAAAACCGCACTTACAAAAGAATACTGCATCGAAGGTGAAAAGCTTGACCTGATGACAGATATAGCTTTAAGAGAACACAGGATCCTCAACCGGATTTACGATGTAACCGGAAAAACCTACAAAGAAGGCTGGAGCCTGTATATCGGTATCCCCTTTTGCCCTACAAGGTGTCTCTACTGTTCTTTTTTAAGCAACACAATTTCTGCCTGGGAAAAGAGACTTCCGGAGTATATGGATAATCTCCGTAAGGAAATAAGGTATACCGTCAGAGAAATGTGCGGCAAACACAGGCGGCCCCTCCAGACCATATACATAGGTGGAGGTACCCCCACTGCTCTTGATGAAAAGTGGCTTCAGGTTCTTATGGATATGGTTCATGAGGAGTGTGGTTCTGCTAATGTCTCCATTTTGAGTAATGTAACCTCCCGGGAGCATGATTGGAAGAACACAGTTACAGGTATGCCCGGCATCGTGGAGTTTACAGTTGAAGCCGGAAGACCGGATTCCATAACAAAAGAAAAGCTTCAGATACTCAAGGCTGCAGGAGTAGACAGAATTTCCGTCAATCCCCAGACCTTCAACCAGAAGACTCTCGACCTCATAGGAAGAAAACACAGTGTAGAATCAGTGATAGAAAAGTATGAGCTTGCGAGAGAAGTAGGCTTCGAAAACATTAACATGGACATCATACTGGGACTTCCGGGAGAAAAGCTGCCGGAGGTAACACATACCCTTTGCGAAGTTGCCAGAAACAAACCAGACAGCCTCACAGTTCACAGCCTTGCCATAAAACGTGCCGCAAGACTTACGCTGGAAAGAGATTTCTGGGCCGGAATATATCGTGCCGGTGATGAGAATGAGATAATGGCTGAAACAAGACTTCAGGAAGAAGCGGAGGCAGGAGAAAACTATAGCTTGATAAGACACACAGGAACTTCTGTATCTGATGTAGCAAAAGAAAAAACAAAATTCAGGTACCCGGAGATTACCCGCATGATGATGGCCTCTGCCTATACCGCCGAAGTCCTTAATCTGAAACCCTACTACCTGTACCGACAGAAGAACATGGCCGGCAACCTGGAAAACGTAGGCTACTCAACAGAAGGAAAAGAATGCCTGTACAACATCCTCATGATGGAAGAAAAACATACCGTCATCGGCTGCGGCGCCGGCTGCTCCAGCAAATTCGTCCTTCCCTCCAAAGATGGAGACCCTACGCATAAACGCGTTGAACGCTGCGACAACGGCAAAGATATAAAGTCCTATATAGAAGACGTAGACAAGTTCATTAAACGAAAAGAAGAATTATTTTCACTGATGAAAGAATAATTAGAACATGATTTCAGATTTTTCCGACAAAGCGACTCGTTCTAAAAGTGATGCCCTCCGGCTCTGTCCGTCCCTTTTTTTACTAATATTTCTCCCAATAATGTCGAAATAAACATGTGTGTATAATTTTGCATAATTTCGGTAAATGGAGTCTGTATTTATGAAATATGTTGAAACCACAGCTGATAAAAACTTAGATGATATTCTTGCAGAAAACAGGGGTCTGTATGGAGAATCCAACCTGATCGTGTTTGTATCGGGAGAGGAATTACATTTGGCTGCCGATAAAATATATTCAAATTTCCCGGGAGTCGATGTAATAGGCTTCCATTCCTTCATGTTCCGTCATGGCACAGTTGATACAAACGGAACAGTACTGATGATCTTTGATAAAAACTCACCCGAATATGATTTTCAATTTGGTATCATCAATGGAATAAGTGCGAATCCCATAAAAAACGTTCTTTCCATTCAGAAACAGGTTGAGGATATAAAGCCCGGCGAAGGAGATACAGTTTGCTTTGAGTTCTGCACAGGTAACGAGGATCATCTGCTTACGACGTTAAATGCAATTATTAAGGATCATGGAATCATGGCCTTTGGACTCACTGCCGTGGGACAGAAGCTGACTGATCAAAGCTATGTTTTTTACAACGGATTATATTTTGATGATGCCTGTGTATATGTGATGATAAAAAACAACTACGGAAGGATCATCACCTACTCTCAGAACATCTATATGCCTCATGATGACAGCAGGATTTATATTGCTACGAAGGTTGACAAGAAAACCCAGACCCTGCTTGAACTGAACGGACGTCCGGCTGCAGAAGTCTACTGTGAAGATCTGGGACTTCCCATAGATGAAATTGAGTCTGCATTTCCATACCATCCGTTGTGTAAGGTGATCGGTCAGAATACCTATCCGGTTTCAGTAAGAGCATGCATAAAAGACGGTGGTCTTAGACTTTTTAAACAGATAAACCAGAATGATATGCTTTATATAGCAGATCTTGGTGATTATAAAAAGATCATAACCGATCATTTTGAGAATTTAAAAAAGGATGTTCCCAATGCTTCAACCATAATGACTATTGACTGTATTTACAGATACATGCTTTTTGAAAATGAAAATATGCTTGACTGGTATGCGAATTTCCTGAATAAGGCAGGAAGGCAGTCGCTTGGAATAATGGGAGCCGGTGAACAGTATGATCTCCAGCACTGTAACCAGACCATGATCAGTGCTGTTTTTGTATATGATAAAGATAAGAAGCAGGAAAATATTGAAGCTTCTCCTAAAAACGAAAACTCAATGTTCTCGACCTTTTCATATATCAGGAATGAGGAGACAGGACAGGATGAAGGATCACTCAGTGAGAGAATTTATCCGCTGGATTATATGATCAATTACATCAGAAGTAAAAAAGACAGTATAGTCCAGGAAGAAACCTCCATACTGAGTAAGATCGTTTCAGGTCGTCATGATTTAAGACAAAAAATGCCGAACAACCCGAGTTATGAGGAATTATATAAATTGATCATGAGGCTGATCCAAGAAGGCAAGGATATTGCAGACACCATAGCCACCATAAACCTGCATATAGAAGACATTGGCAATATGCTGGATCAGACAGAGTACCTTATCAATGATGTGGTATATACAGACGGACTTACAGGATTAAAAAACAGAACTTTTTACAACAATCTTGGTGATGCCTTCTTCAATGAAGCTGAAAAGAAATCAGGCTTATCTATGGCATTTTTTGACATAGATGATTTTAAGCATTTTAATACCGATTTTGGTCATGATTTTGGAGATGAAGTACTTAGAAGGCTGGCTCAGGAAATAAAGCGTTTCTTCATTACCGACACTAACATCCATATCATCAGAATGGGCGGAGACGAATTTGTAGTTCTTAACCCGGCAGCATTATCCTATGAAGACTTTGTTGACCGTATGGATAAAGTGAGGAAACATATCTCTGAATACAAAGTAGAACATGATGGTAAGACTGCCAGTCTTACTATAAGTATAGGTATGGCGGATTCCCGGAATGAAGAAATATCCAATTTGTGGAATCTGTATCGTGTTGCAGATATGAGACTGTATGATGCCAAGGATTTAGGAAAGAATGCTCTGAAGGCTTATGATTAAAAATTAATTCCCGGACAGAATACCGATATATATTAGCACATAACACAGGATTACGTTAAGGAAAGAAGCAGACCATGAGATTAAAAACAATACTTATAGTTTTGAGTACAGCAGTTATCCTTGCAACTTCAGGCTGCAGTATAAAGCCTGAAAAGAAGGCTGTCACGGAAAAAGAATTTACGTCTGCAGTGGAAGAAATCGGACTCGAAGTGAAAGATGATACCAAAACCTACAGTGATACAGTGGGTGTAGTGACATCTCTTTACGGACTTAAAGAAGACCGAAGTGAATCTTACATGTTTTTCGTATTTAAAACCGCTGAAGATGCCGGAGTCCAGTACGATATACTTCGTATTCAGATAGGAGATACGGAAGCTAAGAATAAATTTGAAACTGATTTTTCAGGAACAAACTATTCCGTTTATAAGGCAGAATTTGATGACCTTTACTATCATGTCTGTCTGGTAGACAATACCCTGTTCTATGGATCTTCTGATAAGAAAAATAAAAGCGCAATTGAGAATTTTGCCAAAAAACTCGGATACGATTAAAAAGATTCAATAGCTCAGCTGAAAAAAAGAAGTGAAGAGCCGGAGGGATTTCCCTCCGGCTCTTATCGGTTTATTTACCCGGCTTATATGCGCTGGTGATATTTACAACTGCAGGTATCATGTCATTACCGGCAGTGGTGCCTGCATAGCTTCTGAGATGATTAATGAAGGAATCCTGATCGGTTTCAACATTCATAACAAGCCGCATCTCACGGATATTCTGATCAAACTCAAGGAATGAGTGACACTTCTCTACTGTAGGAAGCTCCTCAAGAGCATGTTCAAGAGTGCCGAGATCATAGTACTTACGGCCCTTTGAACCATCAGTCAGAACAACACGTCCGCTGTTCTCAAGGAAATCAATACGTCCGTCAATCATGATCCTTGCGATGATGCCTGTATCATAAAGCTTTCCTTCACGCCATGGATCATTGATGACTTCACTGCTTTCAACAGGAGGAACATCCTTTATAAAGAGCTTACCCCATGAACCGAAAGGCTTCTTTGAGTAGTGGTCATCAAGAATATAAACCTTAACCTTGTCTGAGCTTGGAAGCTTAATGAGTTCCTTTCCGGCCTCGGCATTAAGCTCACCTGCTGTCACACTGTATAAGTGTGGATAAGCCTCATCCGGAAGGTGATATTTAACCTTACGGGCACTTGGCTCAGAGATGAAAGCATTAAGTACAGACTCGTAGCATTCCAGGAAGAGTCTCAGCTGATCCTCATCAAATCTGTTCTTCCAGAAACGAAGCTCCACACGGTAGCCAATGTTGTCCTCATGCACATTCATATGGAATGGAAGAGAGTCAAGCTGCAGGTGTACAGGCTTTGCAGGAAGTCCACCGATCTCAGGAATGTATACGATATCACCCTGATACTGGAAGAACATCTCGCCCTCACGGCTAAGTGCGATAGGACTCTGCATTGAATCCATGATCTGCTTACCCATACGCTTCAGGAAAGTATTGGAGGTTTCGTGAGGTATGCGCTGTGAGCGGAGATAATAGGTTTTAAAGAGACATCCGCAAAGTCTTCTCCAGCGTCCGTCAGTACGTCCTGAGTGGATACTGCAGGTGGTTACGTCATCTTCACCTGCGAAAAGTCCTACAGTATAGTTGAAGGAAGTCAGGAAGAGAACATTCTCCGAAACACCGTTAAGCTTACAGAAGTTCTGTATCTTTCTCTTTGAGGTCTTGTCAAAACGCTTACGGATAACACCTTTATCTGCGTGGTTCAGATCCTCCTTGTCCTTCTTGTTAAGAAGTGAACGCTGAAGTTTGTAACCATTCATGAGATTACCGTAATAATCGGTACCCTTACGGACACCTCCATCCTTTATCATCTGACAGTCATCCAGGATGTAGTCATATACCGTATAAACCTCTTTTTCAACTGGCTTTCCTGCATAAGCACGGTTCACGTCCTCAAGAAGTATGTTCATACTTATTCCGTCACCCATAATATGGCTCACATCAAAGAGCATAAACTTACGAGTCTCGGTTCTGTATAATCCTATATGGTAAAGCTTATCCGTACCGTCATATTTGAAGGCCTGAAGAAGACTGTCCTCTGTTTCCTGCCACTTTTCATCCGGTACATCAATGATAGGAACCTCAGGCTCCCAGTCATCATGACGATATAATGCAAGATAGTGGGTCTCGGGATCAGGCTGTATCATTCCCTTTACACCCGGATGAGCGTTGATGGTTTCAACTATAGCTGCCTGGAGTCTTTCAAGGTCAATGTTTGGATCCAGTTCAAATGTGAATGGAAGATTTCCTGTTGTATTTCCCGGGATGACATAAGCAAAATACATCATCATGCCGGTAAGAGGATACTTGTCCTGATAAGGATGAACCTCCATGCCCTTGGTTACTCCAAGGAAGTCATCCAGCTCCTTGACAGTATGGTTGTTGAGGATATCCTGGTAGCTTAGGATCTTACCCATCTGGGACTCGACCTCTTCAATGAGCTGAATACAAGCCATGGAATCCATGCCGGCTGCAAAGAGGTCAGTAGTGATACCGATCATATCATTGTCAATAAGACCTGAAATGATCTCGATAAGCTTCTTTTGGTTCTCATTCTCAGGCTTAACGATTACATCCTTCTGGTTTACAACGTCCTTACGCTCTGCCTGAACCTTGCTTCTGATGATCTTCCTTGAAGAGGTCTTCTCAAAAGGTTTATTTCTGATGACAACATCAGAAATTCTTGCGAAGGTAGGAAGCTCCTGATTATGTGCTGTAACAAGCTCCTTTACGGCAGCCTTGATATCCTTGATGCCGTTATTGTCGGCATATTCAAAGTTAGGATATACCTCGGCGATGATCTGATCATTTTCTTCAAGGGCAACGATATCAGTTACAAGCATGTCTCCGTCAAAGAGGTTCTCAATGGTCTCGGGAGAAACGTTCTCCCCATTTGACAGGATGATGAGATTCTTTTTACGACCTGTAAGGTAGATGAAATTATCCTCATCGATACGTGCAAGATCACCGGTTCTCAGCCATCCGTCTTCGGTAAAGGCCTCCTTTGTTGCCTCAGGATCCTTGTAATATCCCATCATTACAGACGGACCTTTAACCTGGAGTTCACCCTCCACAAGTCGGGTCTGGCAATTTCTTACTATGATACCGACACTGCCGCGTTTTTCCGGACGATCATAAACAGGAACTGAGATTTTAGGAGAATGCTCGGACATGCCGTAACCCTGTCCCACACGAATGTTAAATCCGGCAAGGGAGTCCATAAGCTCAGGTGCCAGGAATCCGCCGCCTCCAACAAGCTTATAAAGTCTGTCCCCGAGAACCTCCTGGCGAACAGAATCTACGGACCAGTCAGGATGCTGCTTTTTTGTCTGGTGAAGACGGTTATTTACAAGCTTCAGCATCATAGGAACCATTCTTATGGAAGTAGGACGGAAAAGCTTGATGTCTTTGAAAAGCTTTTGAAGTGAAGTTGAAACTGCCAGAGAGGAACCGTAACGCATAAGACAGAATACGTCTCCGTTAAGGCAGAATACATGGTGTATGGGAAGAACGTTAAGTGCGATCTCATGGTACTGATCGCCCAGAAGATCATTACAGAATACGTTATCAATAAGGCTTGCGTTGGAAAGCATTACTCCCTTAGGCTCACCTGTGGTGCCGGAAGTAAAAAGGAGGATACCGCAGTCCTCACTTCTGGACTTGTCTGTAAAACTGCTTCCGGTGTAAGTCTTACGAATTGTAGATACACTGTCCTGATTGATTATATTCTGGATACAAATGAATTTCTTAACATTGGAATTGTTCTCTTTAAGATAAGATACCTGTGAGATATTCTCAAAATCATAAAAGAGCACGTCTATGTCAGCCTTGTTGACATTTCTCAGAAGATCCTGAGCAGAAAGCTGAACATCAAGCGGGGTGGCAACTCCGCCTGCACCGTTAACACCGAAAAGTGCGGCAAGATAATTGAAACCGAGACGTCCGTAGAAGCCTGCATGCATAGCGTGACCAAGGGATTCCGTCTCCTGAGATGCCCATTCACCTACTCTTTTTGCGGCATCCAGAAGATCTGCATAACTTCTTTCATATACAGTATCCTCATGTGCCCAGGTAAGGAACATCTTGTCATTAAAAGCCCTTGCTGCGTTTTCGAGAAGCTGGTAGAGACTGTGAGTTTCTTCGAAACGTACCTCTGGGTAGCCTGCGTTATCGATGACGATCTGGTCATAACTGTAATCCATTTTACTCTCCTTTTCAGATCAATAATTTGATCAGGTAAAATTGTTAAAAAGAATCAGTATCCAATATGAATTTAAGTTTTACCTTAATTCGTATTTGAGATAATGAACATAATGTTCAAATTGTGTTCATTAACCTTGAGTAAAATTATATCAAAAAATTTAACTATTGAACTAGGAAAAACCTACTAACATTTTAGATTAATACTTGAAAAAATGGAACATTCTACACAAAATATTAAAAATTGAAATTAAAATATTGTATACACTCAACCAAATTTGATTAAAATTTAATGAAATTGATCTGGGGCTCTTTTAAAATGCGGAAAATGGATTATAATATGTCAAACGGTTTGCAGAAGGCAGACATATCAGCTTAATGGCGGGACATTAGGTTCGGATAAAAACCATGACGATATATTTTTATTCCCGCAGGATTAAAAATTCAGAGAGGTTTATAATAATGAGCGCACAGTCAACAGAAGAAATGGTAAAGAACAATAATCTTGTTTATGTAACGGATTGTGAAACAGGAGATAAGATGAAATTTCTTGTTAAAGGCTTCAACAATCCATTTTATGGCAAAATGATCGGAAACGATGTGACAGTTGGTTCAGACAGATATGTTATCGAAGGAATCATTGCACAGTAAATTAATACCTGGAGTATAGTTTTTGGGGCTGTGTACTTTTCTGTGCCCTGAACACACAGGGAAGAATATTTAAACAGGAAAGCTACGAAAACATCTAAAAAAATTATAGAGAACATCAAAAAAATCCGGTCGACAGTGTAACTGCCGACCGGATTTTTTGATAAATAAGATCCTCATGAATCTTTTATAAAAGAAAAAATGTGTCGACAATATTAATGATGTGGGAAGCTATATCTACACATATCATTACGGATAGCAAAATTAATTCATGGGGATGAAACGACACGGTAGCCTGCATTACCGTTCATTGGTGCATAAAATGATGAATAACAGACTACATAAGGAAAAAAATATCATATTAAATGGTTTGTCTGCTATGCCGGGAGGATTTTTTATCTATCGCGGCGGTGACAACGATGAAATTTTGTATGTTAATTCTGCTTTATTAAAGATATTTGAGTGCGAAACCGAAAAAGAATTCATGGAGCTTACCGGCGGTACATTTACCGGCATGGTTCATAAGGATGATTACAGTAAGGTAAAGAAGAGTAAAAATATTCAGATTGAAACCGACAGTGATCAGTTTGAAAAGGTACGCTACAGGATCGTTACAAATAATGGAAATATAAAATACATTGAGGACTTCGGAAGATATTATAAAGATGATGACGAAGGCCCTCTTTTCTATGTCTTTCTTTCGGAAATTCAGCTGATGAAAGATCCTCTTACATCACTTTCAACAAGATGGGGCTTTTTTATCAAGTCGGAAAAATTCATTAAAGATATAGCCAATGTGATGGATAGCCCTGTGATACTTGCTCTGGATCTAAGCGGAATGAAGGGATTTAATGCAAGATACGGTACTCGTGAGGGCGATAAATTTCTTTGCATGTTTGCGGATCTTCTGCGTAAGTTTTTTGGTGATAACTGTGCAAGATTCGGTGAAGACCATTTCTTTGCCATAGCTCCCCATGAGGGAATTGAGGGGAAACTTGACAGTTTTATTCAGGAGCTTTGTGAAATCAACAATGGTATAACCCTGCCCGTAAAGATAGGTATGTGTATCTGCCATGAGGGAATGTCTGTACATTTGGCCTGTGATTACGCAAGGATGGCATGTGAAGCCCAGAAGGTACAGTATGGGTCAGGTTATGGAAGCTTTGACGAAAAGATGGGTCAGCATTATGCCAGAGCAGAGTATATACTCAGCCATCTGGATCAGGCTCTTAATGAGGGATGGATACACGTTTATCTGCAGCCTGTCATAAGAGGACTATCAGGAAGAGTCTGCGGATTTGAAGCATTGGCAAGATGGATAGACCCGATTTATGGATTTATTACTCCGGGAGATTTTGTACCATTGCTTGAAGAGAACGGACTATCCTATAAGCTGGATATCTTCATGGTTAAACGAGTTGTGGAGTTACAGGGCAGGAATCTGAAGGTTGGAAATCCTGTGGTACCTGTTTCCGTCAACATATCCCGGTCTGACTTTGATTATTGCGATCCGGTGGATATCATTATAAATACCCTTGAGGAACATAATGTTCGCAAGGATCTCATTTGTGTTGAGATAACCGAAACGACTCTTATGAATGATAAGGGTCTCATCAAAAAGGAGATTAAAAGGCTTCATGAGGCAGGAATAGAAATCTGGATGGATGATTTCGGATCAGGATATTCTTCTCTTAATGTTCTTAAAGATTTTGAATTTGATGAGATCAAGATCGATATGCAGTTCATGAGGGATTTCAGTGAAAAGTCCAAAACCATCATAACCATGGCGGTGAAGATGGCAAAGGAGCTTGGAATCCATACCCTTGCAGAGGGGGTTGAAACTAAAGAGCATTTGGAATTTCTGAAGTCCATTGGCTGTGAAAAAATACAGGGCTATTATTATTCAAAGCCTCTTCCTGTTTCGGATATCAGAAGATATCTTTCGGACCATGGGCTTATCATGGAGACCAGGGAAGCCAGATCTGTTTATGAAAAAACAGGTCTTATTGATGTTGTCCAGGATAAAGCACTGGCTCTGTTTTTCTATGACAGGACAAATTTTAATCTTTTATTTTTTAATAAGAAAAACAGGGATTACATCGGTGGTGATAAAGAATTAGCTGCTTCAAAAATAGAGACTGATATCAATGCCGAAGGGACATTTGTATATCGTAAATTCCGGGAGCTGGCAGAAAAATGCATTAACAGCCATCAGGAAGAGATGACGGTTTTTGTTTCCGGAAAAATGTATTTTGAGTTGACCTTTAAGGTTATTGCGGACAGCAGGCAGGGCTATATGATTCTGGCATCTATTGATGACAGAAAATATGAAGAAAGTAAACAACTTGAAATGCATGACTATATCATGAGGAATGTGATTTCTTCGTATGACTGCATTTATTACCTTGATTATACTGAAGACACCAGAACCGTCATTTATACAAATCTTTACAATGAACAGGTTGGAAGTGTAACTAAGGGGATTGAGGATTTTTATAAGAATTACCGTCAGAGATATATCCATCCGGATGATATGGACAGATGGAAGACGTTTACTGATATAGAACGTTATACAGATCCCTCGTCTCAAAACAAAGACAGGATCATAAGAAATATTTTCAGGGTGAAGAATCCAAATGGCAACTATGTATGGACGAAATTCATGGTTGTCTTTATTTCCGGTGGTAAAGATAAAAAAGCTATAGTCTGTGTAAGACCTTCAACAATCGAGCAGGATGTGAAGGTTTACGGGGAGTTTAAGGATAAGACTTTAAACTCATCAGAGATCACAGGTGATGAGCTTATGGATGCTATCAGACTGAATTCTGAAATATGTTTTTTCTGGAAGGATAAAGACAGAAGATTTGTTGGTGTTTCTGATGCCTTCCTGAAATTCTATGGTTTTGATTCCGCGGATGCGGTTTTGGGAAAGAATGATGAAGAAGTAGGATGGCATATTGACGATACTCCTTTTATGACAGATGAGGAGAGGGTACTCCTAAAGGGTGAGATCATCAGAAATTCCATTGGGCAGAATGTCATTGATGGTGTAACACACTATATTGCCGCCACAAAATTTCCGGTGTATAACAACGGAGAAATTGTGGGACTGATGGGATACTTTATTGATATTAATCAGGACGTGATGTCTGATACCTCTCTCAGGGATCAGAGTCAGAGGGATCATGTTACCGGTCTCATGAACAGCTATGGACATATGGTTACTCTGTCTCAACTGGGTGACAACCTGAGAACCAACGGTGAAGACTTTACATATGTGCTTCTGGACATTCCTGAATTTGAAAACATCAGGGAAGATTACGGAAGAGATATAGCGGAGAAATTTATCAAGGTTATCGCAAAGTACATTGTTTTCAGTTTCGGACGTGTAACCTCGGTTTTCCGCTTATATGGCTGCTGCTTTGCCGTATGTAAGAGAAATACGTCGAAAGAAGATATTATCAGACGGGTAGAGCTTTGGAAGAAATATGTCAGCTCTATAAGGGAAATCGAATCCAGGGAGATAAGAGTCCATGGTGAATACGGTATCATTAACGGATCTGAATGCTATGATATGCAGGATGTTTACGAAGGCGCCAAAAATGATCTGAACAGGAGAATGAAAGGAGACAATGAAAATAATACCGGGCTTTTAGATATCGGCGGATACTATGAAAGTTTGCCTCTTCCGTATTTTGTGGCAAAACCTGTATTGAGTGAAGATAATAAGACTCCTGTCGATCTTGAATATATTTATGTTAACGGAAAATATTGTGATGCCACCGGAAAGAAAGCGTCAGAGCTTATTGGTCATTGCTACACAGGAATATTCTCGGATCTTCGAAGCAGCAACTGGATCAGTGTCGGATACAGGGCATCTATGGGTGAATATATCCATGACAGAAGCTATAGCTTCGCCTTTAAGCGTTGGGTGAATTATATTGCAGCGCCGGCTTCACATGCAGGCACATTTTCAATAGTAATAGTGGATTATAATGATGAAAATCAGCCGAAGGAAAAAATGATATCTGTTCAGGAGCCAAAAGAAGCTGTCAACAATATGGAGCTGTATGATCATAGTACAAAGACAGAAAAGGGTGGTGGATATAAGAACGATAAGATCGATGACATCAGCTTCCGTATCGCCAAGATACTGAGCGGAGATGATGAATACGAAAAGGCTATGAACGCTGTCATCAATATACTAAAGGAAAACCTTGAAATTGACCGCCTGTACATCATGGAGTGTACGGACGATGGTATCAGCAATACCTTTGAGTGGTGTGCGCCGAATGTGCGGCCCGTCATCAGTAAATGGCAGAATGTGGAGCTTAAGACGTATGTGACAGATTATGAGGTATTTAAACCCGGTCAATGTATCGTGATAAATGATTTGGAAAAATATAAATACGTTAATCCTTCAAGAGCCTTAAATATGATAAGTCAGGGAATCAGAAATGTTGTTGAAGCGCCGTTCTTTAATGACGGCAAGCTTCTCGGATTTATCGGTATCGACAACTATAAGGGAGATGAAGAATACGTAAAGAAATTACTTGAGAATACTTCGTATTTCATAGGCTTTAAAGTACACAATAACGCACTTCACAGGAAGAATAAAGCTCTTTATCTGGCAAAGGCTCTGAACAAAGACGAGGCGAAAAAGGAACAGGAAGAGCAAAATGTCACAGGGTATGATAATGGTTATTATATTCCTGATCCAAACACAGATCTGCCTGTGGATTATATTATCGGTAAGATAATACTTGACAGCACAAATCTTCATCCTTTAGATTTTGAATTCCTGTATGTTAATGACAAATTCTCCAGGAAGGTTGGAAAAAATCGGGATGAGATTATGGGCCGGAAATTCAGGGATACCTTTTTCAATGCTGACCCCACATGGGTAACCGATGGATATCAGGCGGCTTTACATGGCAAAACCCTGACGGGACGAAAGTACAGCGTACTTGGAAAAACCTGGGTTGATTACCGGATGGTTCCGGGAAGTGAGGAAGGCACCTTTATTCTTATCCTTATGGATATCTCTGAAAGCTACAATAAAGAGATTGAAATGGAGAGGGAAAACAAGAAGAATGAATGCCTGGTTGAAATTGCAGGTATACTTGCCTCACAGGAAAGTCACAGGGTTGTTATTGATGATGCCCTTAAGACGCTTGCAAAATTCTTCTATGCTTCAAGGGTTTATATCGTTATGAAGGATGGAGAGGAAACGAAAACAGAATTCCAGTACTGTTCAAAGGGCGTAAAGCCCAATGACTATAATTTCAGTGATATAGATAAGGATTTCATAGAACACTGCACGGAGAATCTTCGTGAATATGAAAATATCATAAGATTCGATGTTGAATCCATAAGGGAAACGTATCCTGAGATATATGATAAACTCAGATATCTGAACGTACGGAATATGATAGGAATGCCATTCTATCGGGGAGATGATATCACAGGATTCCTTTGCATAGAAAACTATGAAATGAGTAGGATCGATGATACCGGAGACTTTATAAG
This sequence comes from Oribacterium sp. FC2011, assembly GCF_000701645.1. Taxonomy (NCBI): domain Bacteria; kingdom Bacillati; phylum Bacillota; class Clostridia; order Lachnospirales; family Lachnospiraceae; genus Oribacterium; species Oribacterium sp. FC2011. The sequence continues at coordinate 130,569 of NZ_JNJM01000005.1, read as the reverse complement.
GACTGCATCAGAACTGATCTTCTTCAGGCTGAATTTATTGCTGAAGTGAGAGTAAATAAGCGTCGACGGGAATGCCCGTCGACGCTTTTGCTTTTCTTTATAGTTTTAAAACTCCATATACTACTACGCCTATCACAGCACTGATGATTATAACAGTGGGTATCCCGAGTTTTGCGAATTTCAGAAGTATTACGTCAAAGATGCTTATGACTATAGCTATAAGGGAAATGTCACCCTCTGCCATGTAGTTTGTCTGGGATAGTGTGAAAAGCACACCTATAACCATGGCGATACATGCGGGACGGACACCTGTAAGGATTTTATGCATGATCTTTGAATGTTTGAATTTTTCAAAGAAAACCGCTCCTACAAGGCACAGAGTAAGGGATGGAGTGATGGCTCCGAGGTTTGCGAATATGGCTCCTAAAACTCCTCCACCTTTAAGACCGGCGAATGTTGCACAGTTAAGTCCGAGAGGACCCGGGGTCATTTCAGCTATGGCAACTATATCTGAGATTTCCGAACTGTTCAGCCAGCCGTGTTCAAGCATTTCACTGGTGATGAGAGGAATCATGGACAGGCCGCCGAAGCTGGTGAAACCGATTTTTACAAAACTCCAGTATAGCTGCAAACAGGTAAATATTTCACTCATGATCTGCTGCCTCCTTACGCTGATAAATCTCACTGATGATGATACCTGCGATGCCGCCAAGGATCACAAGATATACACAGTTGACATTAAAGACCAGGTAAAGGATTACGCACAGCACCATTACGAAATAGCAGGGTGGATACTTAAAGGCACCGTTTATCATTTTTAAGGCTGCTATAAATATGATTGGTACTACAGCACATCTTATACCGCTCATTGCAGAGGCTATCCAGTAGTTGGTGCGGAAAGCATTATAGAAATTTCCGACTATGAGAAGCACTAAAAATGGTGGAAGTATCATTCCGAAAAGGCAGGTGAAAGCTCCAAGTACACCGCCCTGGCTGTAGCCGAAAAGTATGGCGATGTTACCTATCATGGTTCCCGGAAGGCTTCGTCCCACACTGGTCATATCCAGGAGTTCTCCATCGGAAATCAGCTTCCGTTCCTCCACATATTTTTTTTGCATCTGAGCAACGATACTCCAGCCGCCTCCGAAGGTGAACAGTCCGAATTTCAGGAAATCACCAAATAAGGCAGCAAGAGAAATTTTTTTCTTTTCCATGATTACCTCCTCATGACGCAAATTATACGCAATTAAGTCTTATTATACATAGTCTGAGCATATTTTTCATGACATTTTTGTCACGAAATCAAAAATAAGAATGACAATTTTCTCAATAGAGGCAGGGCGACATTTAAGCGGTTGAAATTTATTATCTTTTTTAATCCTAAATTAAGGTTTATTTCAATAAGAATTGCTATAATTCTATAAAGAGCCTGAATTGTAAAGGCATATGAAAGTATAAAAGATCTGAGTGCCATAAGTGGATGTACTTCTGACACTTGTACAATAAGTAACTATCCGGAGGAAAAGGAATATGCAGAGAAAAAAATGGTATGAATGGATTATGGCTGTTGTTTTTATTGCCATGGTGGGATTATGTATATACCTTAATCTGTTTTCTGTTCAGGGCAGGGATATGTCAAGTATAGTGGTTAACAGTGCCATGTTTTTTATTGTTGCCATTATTCTCATAGCATGTGATAGGAAGGCATTTACTCCTATTAATCGTATCATTTACGATCTTCAGCGTGTAACCGGAAAGATTAAAAATGATGCTTTGAACAGTCATGCTTTCCTTTTTGACAGCTATAAGGCGAATCAGGAAATGCTTTTTGAGGAAGCGCATCTTAAGGATCTGTATCAGGATTATAACTTTGAACTCAATCGCATAAACGAGATGAGAGAGCACAGCTATAAATGTGATATAGAGGATTTCATAAATGACAATATCATTGACAGTGTTATGCACCGTGACCAGCTGAACCAGGTGGCCGGTGCCATGACAGGTCTCGGAATTCTCGGAACCTTTATAGGCCTCTCCCTGGGACTTCAGGAGTTTAATACCGGTTCAACTTTGGAGATCACAAACAGCATTGCTCCTCTTATGAATGGTATAAAGGTTGCATTCCATACATCTATATACGGAATGATCTTTTCCCTTACTTTTAACTATGTTTTCAAGAGGAAACTGGATGAAGCCGAAACTTCCATCCGTGATTTTGTTAATGCTTACAGAAAGTATGTCCTTCCCGATACCGAGTTCGACAGCGTGAACAGGCTGATAGAGCTTCAGGAAAAGCAGCTTAGTTCCATTGATAACCTTGGAGATAAGATAACTGATGAGCTCACAAGAGTTTTGACCCCTCAGTTTGACCGTATGAACAGAGTCATAACTGATTTTGCCAATATTGCAACCCAGAATCAGAGTGATGCCTTAAGGTCGGTTGTTAATGCATTTATTATAGAGATGAATAAATCCCTTAATGATGCATTCAAGCAATTATCCGATACCATATCCGAGTGCTACAATATTCAGAATAATAATGCAGATCTCATGAAACAGGTAATGGATGAAACAGGCAGCACCCGTGAGATAGCCCACCGTATAAATGAAGAGGCCAAGCTTCTCGGAGAGCAGCTGGCAGGCTTCACTGCAAGTGTTGTGGAGACGCAGCAGGAGATCAAGCGCAGCATGAATGATCTCTGGGTATCCAATGGAACAAATCAGAAGCTTATCGCTGATGACAGACAGTACCTGAGAGACCTTGAAAGCTACAGAAGCATGCTCAATGAGTCAGTTAAGGTATTCCAGAAGGAGCTTAATGCACAGAAAGAGCTGCTTGATGCAATAAGACTTTCAGTTAACCAGCTGCCGAAGAATATAGACAATACCTTCAAAGTCATAGATAACAATCTTATAAATGTTGAGTCACATCTCGTAAATCAGGCGGCTGAGATTAAGAAAGCCAACGATCAGCTTCCAAAGATCATTAACAACAGCTACAGGGATATGCAGGATGCGGTTGAACGTGCCGTTTCTTCTGTAAATGGTCTCACTCTTGCCATTGAAGAAGCAAAGAGAGGCAATGCGGCAAGGAGAAACTAAAATGTTTAAAGTCAAAAAAAAGAATGATCATCCAAAAAGACAGGATGGAGAAACCACATACTGGCTTTCATATTCGGATATGATGGCGGGCCTGCTTTTATGTTTCGTTCTGATCATTGCCCTCACAACTCTTCATTCACAGATGAAATTTGATCTTAAGGAAGAACAGTTGGCCGGTAAAGAAAAGGAACTGGTGGTACAGGCTTCCGAACTGGATGAACAGAAAAAAGTTGTGGCCACTCAAAAGGAAGAACTGGAGGAACAGCAGGCAAAGCTTGCGTCTCAGAGGGAGCTTCTGCTTACACAGGAGAGTAAGCTTAATTCCCAGGAAGAAACACTGAATGAGCAGTCACGTCTTCTTGCCGAGCTTCAGGAAATCATGAATACCCAGCAGGCAAAGCTTGACAGGATCATAGGTGTAAGGTCTGAGCTTATCGAGGAATTGAAAAAAGAGTTTTCCGGTTCCAACTTGAATATAAAGGTTGATGAAAAGACCGGAGCTATCACCATGGATTCAAGTATTCTGTTTGAATATAACAAGTCGGAACTGAAGGATTCGGGTAAGGATTTCCTTGCGGAGTTTTTGCCAAGATATGCCAATATTCTTTTAGATGATAAGTATAGGGAATATGTTTCTTCCATTTCCATCGAGGGACATACGGATACTAAAGGTAATTATCTGTTCAATCTCGATCTTTCACTTAAGCGTGCATATTCAGTTGCTGCTTATTGCCTTGGGGATAATTCCACTATTCTTTCCGGTGATCAGCTGAGTGAGATGAGAGAGCTTGTTTCAACTGACGGAAAATCCTATACAGATCCTGTTTACAATGAGGATGGCACGGAAAACAGTGAGGCTTCAAGACGAGTAGAATTTCTCTTCACTCTGAAGGATGAGGATATGATCCGTGAGATGATCGAGATTCTGAATGAGCAGGAGAATGCCACTTCCGCAGCTGAAATCATAAGCGCGGGACCTACTGTGCCGGCAGAAACCGAAGCTTCGGGACCTTCGGATGGTCCGGGGTGATATATAGACGGACGTAACAGTTCAGCCGGGGCACAAGCAGGGCCGGTCGGTCGGACATCCCTTTGAATGCGGGTCGCTTCGTCGGAAAAATATAAAATCGGACCCCTAAGAACCACTAGGACCTCGCCAATGTCAGAGTTCTCTTTATGACAACATCTGACTTGGCGAGGGGGCTAAGGAAAAAGGAAACCAAGTGGTTCTAAGGGGTCCGATTTTTATTTATCTCGACTCAGCTCAACGCATTCAAAGGGATGTCCGCCCGTCCGGCCCTTCATGTGCCCCGGCTGAACTGTTACTGTATATTTATTAATTATGTGTATATTATCCATTGAATGAAATAAAATTGGAGTGTAATATATAGGTTATTAAGTTTCCAAACTGCCACATTAATCTTTTAAAGCGGTAAAGCACTAGTTTTTTGTGGCAATGCGAAACATATGTAAATCAAAAAAGAAGGGGAGTAACATGAAACAAAATATCAAGCGCTATTACACTATAGGCTCTCTTGGTCTGGTGGTTTTCATCCTGATCATTGCCGGGTTTATGACTACGGCAGAAACGGTTCAGATGACTGCCTGGTCGCTTTTGCCGCCTATCATTGCCATAGGACTTGCTCTTGTAACTAAGGAGGTTTACAGTTCTTTGTTCATGGGTATACTGACAGGTGCGTTGCTTTATTCCGGTTTTAATTTTGAAGGAACCATCAATCATATCTTTTCAGATGGTATAATCTCTGTTCTTTCTGACAGTTATAATGTCGGAATACTTTGCTTCCTTGTTATTCTTGGAGCTATGGTACAGCTTATGAACAAGAGTGGTGGTTCTGCAGCTTTTGGTAAATGGGCTTCAAGTCAGATCAAGACAAGAGCAGGTGCCCAGCTTGCAACCATTGCTTTTGGATGCCTTATCTTCATTGACGACTATTTCAACTGCCTTACCGTAGGTTCTGTTATGCGTCCGGTTACAGATAAACATAAGGTAAGCCGTGCAAAGCTTGCATATCTTATCGATGCTACGGCAGCACCTGTTTGTATCATCGCACCTATCTCTTCATGGGCAGCAGCTGTTTCCGGATTTGTTGAGGGTGAGAACGGAATGAAGCTTTTCCTTCAGACCATCCCATACAATTTCTATGCAGTTCTTACTATTGTTATGATGGTAATGCTGGTTATGTTCAGGGTCGACTACGGTCCAATGCGTAAACATGAGATCAATGCCATTGAGAATAATGATCTTTTCACCACAACAGACAGAGCTGTTGAGACAAATCCTGAAGAGAACATGAGAGAGGACGGTCATGTCCTTAACATGCTTGTTCCTATTGTTTCGCTTATCATATGCTGTGTTATAGGTATGATTTATTCCGGCGGATTTTTCAGCGGAACGGGCTTCATTGATGCTTTTGCAGGTTCTGATGCTTCTGTAGGACTTGTTCTTGGATCTGCTTCTGCACTTGTGATTACAATTGTGTTCTACATGATTGGAAATGTGCTTTCCTTCGATGAATGTATGAGTTCACTTCCGGATGGATTTAAGGCAATGATCGCTCCTATACTGATACTTACCTTTGCATGGTCTCTCAAGGCTATGACAGACAGTCTCGGAGCAAAGGAATTTGTTGCAGCGGTTGTTGAGCATTCAGCTGCAAACTATCTCAGCTTCCTGCCTTTCATCATTTTCCTTATCTCAATCGGTCTCAGTTTTGCAACAGGTACTTCATGGGGAACCTTTGGTATACTTATTCCTATCGTAGTTGCCTGCTTTGAGGGAATAGATCATACAATGATGATCATTGCAATGTCTGCATGTATGGCAGGTGCGGTTTGCGGAGACCACTGCTCACCTATCTCGGATACTACCATCATGTCAAGTGCCGGTGCCCAGTGTGTTCACATTAATCACGTATACACACAGCTTCCTTATGCACTCACTGCAGCAGCTGTATCTGCATTGGCATATATTGTGGCAGGAATCACCAAGAGCGCGGTTATTTCGCTTATTGTCGGAGCTATAGCCATTGCAGCGGTGCTTTTTATTATCCGCAGCAAGACCGGTATAGAAAAAGAGTAAAATTAATTTTTTCTCAGAAGGCGGTGCTGCTATGCACCGCCTTTTTGCAGTCATAATTGATTAAAAATTTATCAAAAGTGTGACTCTTTTGTGATATTTCATGTTGTATCATGCCGCTATAGGAGTGAAAAAAGAAAATGAGTTCTTATTTTGATGTTGAACATCCGGTTAAAACTGAGACCGAAGAACTGATCGGCATTTCTTCGAATAATCGGAATATACCTGATATAAGAGTCGTCATGGTGCCGGAAGTGATTTTTCCGGAGGGCTCAGAAGGATTTAAGCTTGTTGATTATCTCCGAAGATCCACGAGGGGGTATCAGACTGTTGAGGAGCATGATGAATTTCTGAGATATGTATTTGAACCCTTCAGTAATACAGAGAAGCTGAAGCTTGGCTTCTGGTGTGTTGAAGAAGTTGGTAAGATGCCTTTAAATCTCATTGAGATGTATTCGTACATATTTACCAACTGCTTTGGGGACAATGGCAGAGACCTTGTTACATCACCAAGTGCCGTCAGAGATGTTTTTGAACGGATCTTTATAAACGGTGAGAACTATATCGATCATTATAAGCTTAGTCCGGTAAATAAGATGAACTACTACGAGATGGTTTGCGAGTTTATCGAGAATGTAACAAGAGGAGAAGTGGCAGGCAGTTTTTTATCAAAGGAACAGGAGCACATGGTTGTTACCTACATGCCGCCGGGGAAGGATTATGTTAATGTCTATATTCCGGCAGCTTCCGAAGCTTCTGTAAATCCTGAAAAAATGGTGATATGACAATCCGATACATTATTTAGGGGGTATCGGAGGGTCTTTCAAAATCGGTAGACCTCTTCAGATAACAATATTTGGTCTGTGTTTTCACTTATTGGATGGGAATGTGGGTTAAATCGTTTTCCAAGGTCGGCCTGATAGAAGAGTATAGGGGAAAATCGCTTAAGTCATTATGGAATCTTTTAAAGATTATCCATTGGCTTAAGCGATTTTTCTTTTTTTATGATGTATTATATAAGTATGGTTTACAAAGCTGAATTACCGGCAGATCATATCTCGATTGTGCTGCCGCAAAATGATACTAAAGTAACAGATTAACGGGAACAGGTACAGCCTTATGTTGATTGCAAAAGTAGGGTCGGAAGCCTATGGAGCATGTATAGCGTTGGTGCTTCTGGTGGGAATGCTGACAACCTTTAAAAAAAGTTTAAAAAACTATTGTCTCATATTGATTCTTGCTGCCAATGGATTAATGCTTATTATTGATGCGCTTACCTGGTGGCTTGAGTATAACGATAAGGTCAGGACCCTGTATGTCATATTCACCATTAGCTCAGTATCGCTTTTATATCTGATTGTGGCGGTGTTTAATTATTACATTTATTTTTATCTGTCCGAAAAGTGCAGTGTGCCGGCATGGATCGGACACTTCGGAGTGCCCTTTTGTGTTTTGGGATTTGTAATGTGGCTGACATCCCCCATACATGGTCAGGTTTTCTATATTGAAAACGGAGTATATATACACGGACCTTTATATATGCTTTCACAGCTTCTGGGTGCGGGAGTAATTTTCTTTGATTTCGTACTGACCATCATTTACAGAAAAAACCTTGAACTTCTTGATTTCATTGCTGTAATTGGCTACATGCTCCTTCCGCTTTTTGCTGTCGCTATGACGATGCTTATGCCAAGCGTCGGATCGGCTTTCATTTACCTTTCTGTAACCCTCAGTATGCTGATGGTTTACACCTTTATTCATGTTCAGCAGAGCATAGAACTTAAAGAAAAGGAAAATGCTCTTACCCAGGAAAGACTCGCCATCATGATGAGCCAGATACAGCCGCATTTTTTGTACAATTCCCTTAATGCTATTTATTATCTTTGTACCAAGGATCCGGAGATGGCTCAGGAAGCCATAGGTAAATTCTCCGACTATCTGCGCGGAAATCTTGATTCTCTGAGAACAAAGGAACCGGTACCTTTTGAAAAGGAACTTGATCACATTAAAAACTACCTTGCTCTCGAAAAAATGAGATTTGATGATGATCTGAATATAGTCTATGACATTGAGACAAAAGATTTCAAACTTCCGGCGTTGACAGTACAACCTATTGTCGAGAATGCAGTAAAATATGGAGTAGGTAAATCTCCTAATGGCGGTACGGTTACGATATCAAGCCGGGAGTATGATGACAGATATGAGATCGTTGTAGACGACGACGGCGTAGGAGGTTACACGGAAGCAAAAAGAGAGTACGACGGCAGATCTCATATAGGTATACAGAATGTCCGTGAACGTCTTAAGCTTCAGTGCAAAGGTTCCCTTAATATAGTAAGTGAACTTGGAGTAGGAACTACTGTCACCATAGTGATACCAAAAGAAGATACAAAGTAGTTACGGCATACATTGATAAGTTAATATTTTTAACGGATTTTACTGATCGGAAGACTATAAAAAGTAATTCTGTTTTTGTAAGGATTTGGAACGAAAAATATAGTAGTTCTGTATAAAATTTAGTATCATATTTAAAAGAATTATTTTTAAAACAATCATTAAACAATAAAAAGGAGCGGAATGACTATGGCAGTTGATTATGTGATGATGGAAAGAGTAGACGGAAAAACCGCACCGCAGCTTGATAAGGATCTGAGAGATTTTATCGAAGCCGGTAACACTGAGATCAATATAGATATGACAAATACAAAGTATATCAGTTCTGCAGGTTTGAGAGCACTCCTTTCAGCCCAGAAACAGCTCAATAAATTGTCAGGTTCCATGGTATTAAGAGGAGTTTCTGATGCAGTTCGCGAGATATTTGATGTTACAGGATTCTCAGGATTTCTTACCATCGAAGACTGAGAGTCGTATTTAAGGGGTGTGGATAAAAAATCCTAAATTGAGGGGTACAGATATGCAGGTGCTTGCTATTGATGACGAGAAGATAGCATTGGAAGGACTGACGGACCTGATTAAAAAGGCATTACCTGACGCGGAGGTTTATTCTTACAGGAATGCTTTGAAGGCCATTGAGGAACTGGAAGGGAAGCACATAGATATAGCTTTTCTTGATATTGAAATGAGAGATATAAACGGTCTTCAGTTTGCTGACCATTTAAAAGAACGTTTTCCAAAGATTAATGTAATCTTCACAACCGGTTACAGTGAGTATGTGGGTGAGGCCATGGATCTCCATGCCAGCGGATATATCATGAAGCCGGTTACACTTGAAAAGATAAAAAAAGAGATAGGAGATCTGAGATATCCTGTTGAGGATGCCGGAAAGAAGAAGGATGTTCTGAGGGTTCAGACTTTCGGAAACTTTGAGGTGTTTAAAAATAATGAGGTTCTCCATTTTCAGTACAATAAGACAAAGGAGCTTTTTGCCTATCTTATCGACAGGTGCGGAGCCCGAACCAGTAACGGTGAGATTCTGGGTGTTCTCTGGGAGGATGATGCCAATCCCGAGCGAAAGGCTTCATATCTTCAGAACCTTCGTGCAGATATGATGTCAACCTTAAATGAAGCGGGATTTTCTGATGTCATCGTTCGACAGAGGGGAACCATAGCTGTTGTTCCCGATAAGATGGAGTGCGATCTCTATGAGTGGAAAAAGGACAGAAATTCCGCAAGCTCGAAGTACACCGGTGAATATATGAATCAGTTCAGCTGGGCGGAGTACAGTAAGGGTGCGTTGGAATAAACCGGCCGGAGCCGGAGGGCATCCATTTGAATGCGAGTCGCCTCGTCGGAAAAATCTAAAATCGGACCCCTAAGAACCACTAGGCCCTCGGTAAAGAAAGAATCCTGACGGATTCTTTTGAACCGCTCAAAGCCGCGCGGCTCCCAAGATTAAAAAACAAATCTTGGGCAGCAATGTCAGATATTTTCTTTATGAAAAATCTGACTTGGCGAGGTGGCTAAGGAAAATAGAGCCAAGTGGTTCTAAGGGGTCCGATTTTGATTTTTCTCGACTCGGCTCAACGCATTCAAATGGATGCCCTCCGTCTCCTGCATACATATCTCTACGTTACTTGTAACTTTGTATAATAATTGGCTAAATATTTTATAAATTTTAGTACTACAATAATTCTAAATATTTGATAAAATGTATTTATTGTATGACAATATTTCAAATAAAGGAGTAAATATCATGGAATTACCATTTAAGATTGATCTTTCGGGAGAAGTTGCTGTAGTTACAGGAGGTACCGGGGTTATCGGTGGAATGTATGCCCGCGCACTTGCTGCATGTGGTGCAAAGGTTGCGGTACTTGGACGTAAAAAGGAGAACGGAGCTCAGGTACTTGCTGATATTGAGGCAGACGGTGGTGAGGCTATGGCTGTGGCAGCAAACGTTCTTGACAAAGACAGCCTTCTTGCTGCAAGACAGGAAGTGCTTGATAAGTGGGGACATATCAACATCCTTGTAAACTGTGCAGGCGGAGCCATTAAGGCAGCACAGGTTCCTCAGGATCATTATCATGAGAAAGAAGAGGGAACAGACACACTCTTCACCATGGATCTCGAAAATGTTCACAAAGAGCTTGACCTTAACATTTACGGAACCATGCTTCCCACACAGGTTTTCGGTGAAGTAATGGTTGGTCAGGACAATGCCAACATCGTAAACATTTCCTCTATGGGAGCATATCATCCGCTCACCAGAATTCCGGGATATTCAGCAGGTAAGGCAGGCGTTGCAAGCTTCACAGAGTGGTGCGCAATCTACTTTGCCAAGAGCGGCATCAGAGTTAACGCAGTTGCTCCGGGATTCTTCCAGACAACCCAGAACCATGCCCTTCACTTCAACGATGACGGAACACCTAAGCCGCGTGCACAGCACATCATCGACGCAACACCTATGCTGAAGTACGGTGATCCTTCAGACCTGGTAGGAGCCCTCCTTTACCTGGTAAGCCCTAAGGGTTCAGACTTCGTCACCGGCATGGTCCTCCCCGTAGACGGCGGCTTCCATGTATATTTGGGTGTATAATTTAACATAAAATCCAGTTCATCTTTATTCAAAAAGTTATTGATGGATTTGCAATATGTGAAGAAAAAGCAATGGATATGCGCTGAAACTTTCTCAGCGTGAGAAAATGGAAGGGATGGGTGACAAGGCTTGCGAGTTGAAAGAACATCCTACCTGTCATGTGCGTACTAGGCGTACGTAAGTACGAATTGTACGCACATGACAGGTAGGATGTACTTTCAATCTCGTGGGCCGTCGCTCATTCCTTCCATTTTCGTATTGTTGTCAACAACCCAGCGCATATCCATTGCTTTTTCTGTACCATTTCAATAAAAGTTATGGTTTTCATACCTTATTATTACTTGATTTTATGCCTCACAAGCACTATACTTCAGCTAATGCGGCTTTTATCTGCATTTCCGGTATCCGACAGGTGCGGAAGAATATCCCGGAAATCGTCATGACCGGTAAGCATCGGCATGAATTTAGATATAAGTCCACGGGAAGGGTAGATATGAAGACCCTCGCATTGAAAGGAGTACACTATGGGATTTGAATTCAGAGCAAAGCTCCCCTCAAGCTCAGAGATCAGGGAGCAGCTTCCGCTTTCGGCAGAACTTGCAAAAATTAAAGCGGAAAGAGACGAAGAGATTAAAGCAATATTCAGAGGAGACTCACGTAAGTTTCTCCTTATCATAGGACCATGTTCTGCGGACCATCCGGATCCTGTACTTGATTACTGCAACCGCCTTAAGGAAGTTGCGGAGCAGGTTAAAGACAGCATCATGATCGTCCCCAGAATTTATACAAATAAGCCACGTACAACAGGGCAGGGCTATAAAGGCATGCTCCACCAGCCGGATCCCGAAAAGGATGCCAATGTTTTAGGCGGTATCGCAGCCATCAGAAAGCTCCATATGGAAGTCCTTCAGCAGACAGGTATGTCAACAGCTGACGAGATGCTTTATCCCGATAACCTCCGTTACTTAAGTGATATTATGAGCTATGTGGCTGTAGGAGCACGTTCTGTTGAAAACCAGCAGCACAGACTTGTGGCATCAGGTATAGATGTTCCTACAGGAATGAAGAATCCTACTTCCGGAGATTTCGGGGTAATGCTTAACTCCATTTATGCAGGACAGCATGCTCACGATTTCATCTTCCGTGAGTGGGAAGTTCAGTCAGACGGAAACCCGTATACACATGCCATTTTAAGAGGTGCCCAGTCAAAGCACGGTCAGATGATGCCGAACTATCATTATGAAGACCTTAAGCTCCTCTATAATCTGTATACGAAAAAAGAACTTTTATATCCTGCAGTTGTTGTGGATACCAATCATTGCAATTCAGCAAAGAAGTACAAAGAGCAGCTTCGTATCGCTCAGGAAGTAATGCATTCCCGTAAGTATTCACCTGAGCTTGCAGGCTTTGTAAAGGGTCTCATGGTAGAGTCCTACATTGAAGAAGGCAGCTGCAAGGTGGAAGACCACATTTACGGAAAGTCCATCACCGACGCCTGCATCGGCTGGGACGATACCAAGCGCCTCATTTCAAACGTATACGATTATGTTCAGATGACAAAATTTGAGGACTAAGTAGATTTGGCCGGAGCCGGAAGGCTCCGGCTTTTTTATATTCCAATTTTATTTGCATTTATTTAATTGATTTGTATAATAAGGTGATATGAGTGTGAAAACACATTAATTGCAAAGGAGAAAGATTCCATGGGAGTATACGAAGAATTAGTAGCCAGAGGCCTGATCGCTCAGGTGACAAACGAAGAAGAGATCAAGAATCTCGTAAATAACGGTAAGGCTACATTTTATATAGGATTTGACCCGACTGCTGATTCTCTGCATGTCGGACACTTTATGGCACTGACACTTATGAAGCGTCTCCAGGAAGCCGGCAACAAGCCTATCGCACTGGTAGGCGGCGGAACTGCCATGATCGGTGATCCTTCAGGACGTTCAGACATGCGTTCAATGATGACAATTGAGCAGATTGATCATAACTGCGAGTGCTTCAAGAAGCAGATGAGCCGCTTCATTGAGTTTGGAGAAGGCAAGGCTATGCTGGTAAACAATGCTGACTGGCTCAGAAACCTTAACTTCCTTGATTTCATGCGTGAGATCGGACCATGCTTCTCAGTAAATGATATGCTTCGTGCAAGATGCTATGTTAACCGTATGGAGCAGGGACTTACCTTCCTTGAGTTCTCTTACATGCTTATGCAGGGATATGATTTCTACAGACTTTTCAAGGATTATGGATGTAACATGGAGTTCGGCGGCGATGACCAGTGGTCCAACATGCTTGCCGGAACAGAGCTTATCCGTAAGAAGGAAGCAAAGGATGCTCATGCCCTTACCATCACACTTCTCACTAATAAAGAAGGAAAGAAGATGGGCAAGACAGCCAGCGGTGCCGTATGGCTTGATCCGAACAAGACAACTCCTTATGATTTCTATCAGTACTGGAGAAATGTAGATGACGCGGACGTTATCAAGTGCCTTAAGCTCCTTACATTTGTTCCTCTTGAGGAGATTCAGGAGATGGAGAAGTGGGAAGGCGCAGAGCTTAACAAGGCTAAGGAGAAGCTTGCTTACTCACTTACAGAGCTTGTTCACGGAAAGGAAGAGGCTGACAAGGCCGATTCAGCTGCAAAGGCACTGTTTGTAAGCGGAAGTGACAGTGAGAACATGCCTAAGTACACACTTAAGTCTGAGGATTACAGAGACGGCGCCATCGACATCTGCGGAGTCCTTACAGTTTCAGGTCTTACAAAATCAAGATCCGAGGCACGTCAGAACGTACAGCAGGGCGGTGTTCAGGTTGCAGGAGAGAAGGTTTCCGATATAAAGGCAAGCTACACAGCAGAATTCTTTAAGGACGGAGTTGTGGTACAGCGCGGAAAGAAGAAATTCGTAAAGATTTTCTCTTAAAGGTTTAAAGATAGAATCCTTACGGATTCTTAACCGCTAAAAGCCATTCAACTTCCGGGATTGAAAATCGGGGCAGTGACTATATAGATAAAAGTCATCTTATTTAAGGGCTTTTCGGATTTTTTAACGGCTGGTTTATTTAGAAAGAATTACTTCGTTAGTCTTAAATTTAGTTTACAGATGGGGCTCTGGTATTGTCGGGCTCCATCTTTTACTTTATAATGGATTTGTAGGTTGATTAAAAATTAACAGGTTTATGCTGTTTTTAAGCAGTGGCCTGTAATCTTAAGAAGGAGCTTTATCAATCCATGTTATTTAAAAATATACTCCGTGGAACTATAGCAGCATCTTGTATAGCAGCTGCATTAAGTTTTACGGCATTAGCCTCCTCATCAAAGGAAGGCGCTGTGGACCCAATACAGATAGTGGTAGACAGCGACTATATACTGTATAAGGTTAATGATCCTGTTTCACGTCAGACCAAACAGGCTTATATAGTTTGCGACAATGCAGAGTTCCACTTTGTTTCCGGATCATACAATGAAGCAGAGACGATCTTCTATATCAACGAATTTTTATCAGGACAGGATGCAGGTGTATCAAACAGAGTACTGAAGAAGAAAGTTCGCATGGGTGAACAGCTTACCATGCTTCCTGAAGATGTATTCGATGAGGACGTAAGCGATGGTTCGGCATACAGATTCACAGACCGTTGCTATGATATAAGGGTTTATTACGGACCGGGCGATAATTATGATGATTTTTATTTCGGACTTGTAGATTCGAAGACTTTTGAAAAAATGTCAGAGACTATCGGATCTCCTGAAGATAAGGAAGAAGTAACAGAGACTTCGTACATATCAGGACCGGTTGTTGAGAGATGATACCTGTTAAAATTTAATAATGATAATTTGAAGATACATATGGTTCGACCGTATGTATCTTTTTTATTTTTATTTAATCAACTCTTTCATAAGAGTAAGAAAAATGCTATAGGTTGTGATTTTATGAAATGTTATACTTCATTTACCTGGGAGGAAAAGAAATGTCATTTAAATCACATAAAAAGAAATTGATAACTTTGACTGTTGCAGTTAGCTTTGCAGCACTGACACAGCTTACAGCTTTCGCTGAGGTTGTGGGTAAAGGAGTGGATCCCTCACTTATACAGGGACCAACCGCAGGCACAGTTCAGGAAGATTCCTCGGGCACTGCTGCCAACACTGCCATCAGTGGAGGAAACGATTACAGGTATCGCATTGACTATACCACAGCGGATTCTTTGAGGGCATCTGCAGTAGTCTCGGGACAGGCAACCATCACAAATGTAAATTTGAACATTTATGATCCTACAAAGATAAATATAACAGTCGATGCTTCGGCGCTTATCGGGCAGGTTCAGGAATTATATCTTTTTGATATTAAGCCTTATGAAACAGATCTTTTCTCGAGGACGGACCCACTGCTGGTAAAGCCCATAGGAAATGGCATATTCACAGTAACTGTAGATCTTTTCAGGGAGGATGGAAGCAACAGATTATATGATGCCTTTGTTATTGCTGTCCCCACCGAAAGTGGATATTACCCGGTTTCCAACAGATGCTACATCTCAAATCCTGAGGCCATAGCACCGGATCAGACACCGGCTCTCAACCTTGGGAAAAAGGGACTTATGGTAGATCCCAACATACTGGATGATGCCATTGACCAGAATATAAAGCACGCCTTCATAGCTGTTACCACAAGCCAGCTTTTCGGCACAGGTATAAATTATTCCTTTGAGGGAAAAACCTATTCATTTGATTCAGGACTTATCAATCAGCTCGATCAGGAGATAAACCGTCTCAGTTCAAGCGGAATAGCGGTTACGGCCGGAATAGTAAACGGCTGGAATGCTGCATATCCTGATCTCTACAGACCCGGCACAGCTGTTCAGAGTTCATCTGCAGCTCTTTACTATGGTTTCAATGTTGAGACTGAGGAAGGTTTTCAGATGGTGAAAGCATTGGCATCCTTCCTGGCAAACCGGTATAACGGGCATAACAGTCACGGAAAGATCACCAACTGGGTCATAGGAAATGAGATCAACAATCAGTACTGGAATTATGTCGGAAACTATGGCGTTGTTGACTATACAAGAATTTTCCAGAGAACCTTCAGGGTATTTTACAATGCTATCAAATCGGTTTCTGCCAATGACAATGTCATGTTCTCACTGGATTATTACTGGACAATTCCCGCAGAATCAGGGTATGTAAGCAAATATCCCGGAAAGGATGTGCTTGACAGCTTTGCGGCACTTGATAAACAGGAAGGAAGTTCCAACTGGGCTCTTGCCATCCATCCATATCCATATCCTTTGACAGACCCGAACTTCTGGAATGATGAAAAGTCCGGAAAGGTTAATCAGGAAATCACAACACCGGTTGTAAGTTATCTTAACCTGAGCGTACTTACAAACTATATGCATAACAGTTATATGCTTGATAACAATGGAAACGTCCGGAACATTTTCATGACGGAGCAGGGCTTTAGCTCTATAAAAAATCTGTCACAGGATGCCCAGACAGAACAGGCTGCTGCTGTGGCCTACGGGCACTATATCGTAGAAAATAATCCTGATATTGATGCGTATATGCTTTCACGTCAGCTGGATAATCCCGGAGAAACCAAGGACGGACTTTATTTCGGACTGTCCACTACAGGTGCAGACGGTTCTCTTGTTGCAAAGCCTGCAAGAGAAGTATTTAAATACATTGATGACCCTGCGAAGTCTCTGGAGGTTTCCGAGTTCGCAAAGCAGATCATCGGTATAACAGACTGGTCGGAGGTTATTCCGAATTTTCACATATAACTAAGATATTTATTATGTTTCAAGGCAGGTCGGATTCGCTTCGGTCTGCCTGATTTTTTTGCAGTTAGATATGATGTGTACAAGTTTCAAAACTAACCAAAGGATTTTTTTGTGAAAATTTGTAGAAATATTGATAAAATATAGACGTGACTAACGTAGGAACCGAAAATTATAATTTATATATAAAGTTAAAAAGGCTTGGTCGCGAAGAGTTAGCTTAACGACCGTACCTATATATAAAACCGAAAGGAGAACATATTATGTGGTTAACAGATTGTTTTTGTAAGATCAACTGGAAGAAGGTTGGCATTTTCGCCAGTGGATTTGCTTTTGGAACAGCAGGTCTCAAGATTCTTGCATCAAAGGATGCAAAGAAGGTTTATGTTCAGGCAACAGCTGCAGCACTTCGTGCTAAAGAGTGTGTTCTTGACACAGCAGCCTGCATTCAGGAAAATGCTGAGGACGTTCTTGCCGCTGCCAAGGAAGAAAACGAAAAGAGAGCCGCAGAGGTTATTACAGACGAGGATCTTCAGGAAGATATCGAGTCAGATGATGAGGCATGAGTTTAAATATTAGCTTTTGGAAATAATTGCTGATCAGGTACGAATCGGGCTTAACCCATTCGTATCTGACTCATGGAGGAAATATTAAAATGAAGATCATCATCCGTGATGAGAGCAGAGGGCGTATACGTTTTACTTTAGGTAAAAAAAGATTTACTGAAAAGCAGGCGGATATGCTCTTATATTATCTGCTTTCACTTGACCAGGTAGATAAAGCTAAGGTTTACCAGCGTACGGGAAGTGCGGCAGTCATATATACAGGAGATAAGCAGACTCTTTTAAAAGAGATACTGAAGTTTAGATTTGAATCTGATGAAATTGCGGCCCTTGTGCCTGAACATACAGGAAGAGCTCTTGCAAATGAGTATCAGGATCGTATCGTGACAAAGGTGGTTCTGCACTATCTTTTAAATGTGGTTCTTCCCCGGCCGCTCAGAAACCTTAAAGCACTTATTTTATCAGTTAAATATCTAAAAGAAGGCCTCAAATGTCTTTTGGAAAAAAGACTTGAAGTCCCTGTGCTGGATGCAACGGCCATCGGAGTATCAATGCTTCGGAACGATTTCAAGACCGCATCCAGCGTCATGTTTCTTCTCGGTATCGGTGACATCCTTGAAGAATGGACTCACAAAAAATCCGTGGAAGATCTTGCCCGGTCCATGGCTCTTACAGATGAGAAGGTCTGGGTTAAGAGTGGTGAAGACGAAGTTCTCGTTCCTGTCAAAAGTGTCAAAGCGGGAACATTGATATGCGTGCACATGGGCAGGCAGATACCTTTGGACGGAGTCGTTGTTGATGGCGAGGCTATGGTCAATCAGGCATCTCTCACAGGAGAGGGCGTTCCTGCTCACAAGGATGCAGGCGCTTATGTTTACGCCGGAACTGCCATAGAGGAAGGCGACCTCATTATCAGAGTTGAAAATGCCCAGGGTGCAACAAGATATGAAAAGATCATTAAGATGATCGAGGACTCCGAGAAACTGAAAGCCGGACTTGAAGCAAAGGCTTCAAATCTTGCGGACAGACTTGTGCCCTGGAGCTTTGCGGGAACAGGCTTGACATATCTTCTCACAGGAAATATTACAAAGGCTATATCCATTCTTATGGTGGATTTCTCCTGTGCTCTTAAGCTCAGCATGCCCGTATCGGTTCTTTCAGCCATGAGGGAAGCCCAGGATCACAATCTGACTGTTAAAGGCGGTCGTTATCTTGAAGCGGTGGCTGAGGCTGATACACTTATTTTCGATAAGACCGGAACCCTCACCAAGGCAACACCTACAGTTGCGGATATCATACCTTTTAACGGTATGGATGAAAAAGAAGTATTGAGAATTGCAGCCTGCCTTGAAGAGCATTACCCCCACAGCATAGCCAATGCAGTGGTGAAGAAGGCTGAAGAAGAGGGCCTTGACCATGAGGAAATGCATAAAGAAGTTCAGTATGTTGTGGCTCATGGAATAGCTTCACTTATTGACGGCAAGAAGGTAGTGATCGGAAGCTCACACTTCGTTTTTGAAGATGAGAAGGTGAAGATACCTGCAAAGGAAAAGAAAAAGTTCAATTCGATATCTACACAGTACTCACATCTTTACCTTGCCATTGGTGGAAAGCTTGCTGCTGTAATATGCATTGAAGACCCTCTCCGTCCGGAAGCTCCGGAAGTTATCAGAAAGCTTCATGAAGCCGGCTTCAAACACATAGTCATGATGACAGGAGATTCAAAGCACACAGCTGAGAATGTTGCTTCCATCGTTGGTGTTGATGAATTTTATGCGGAAGTATTGCCGGAGGATAAAGCATCCTTTGTTGAAAAGCAGAAATCTATGGGCCACAAGGTTATCATGGTGGGAGACGGAATCAACGATTCCCCTGCACTGAGCGCCGCCGATGTAGGCATTGCAATTTCGGAAGGTGCCCAGATCGCAAGAGACATTGCGGATATCACCATTTCAGGCTCTGACCTTGAAGGACTCCTGACACTAAAAGAAATCGCCAACGGTCTCATGAAGAGAGTAAATCACAATTACCACTTCATAATCGACTGGAACCTGGGCCTCATTGCACTCGGTCTCATGAGCATTATCCAGCCAAGAACCAGTGCCCTGTTCCATAACCTGAGCACCATAGGCATCGGAATGCACAGCCTCACCAATTTGCTTCCGGAGAAGAAAGCGAGAAACAAATAAATATTAATTTCAGTTTAAACGTTCATACGGTAGAACGAGCGGTTGGGCATCCATTTGAATGCCCGGCCGCTCGTTCCTTCACTACATAGATTTACTGAATCAATTATTATTGTTTCGAGAAAAAATTTGTTTTATAATTGAGGAAAATAAAACAGATTTTTAATAGTTTTAGAGGAGGAATGTAAATATGGGACTTTTGAGTGTTGCTGCGGGTGCTCTGAATACAGTTCTCGCCGATCAGTGGCGTGAATACTTCTACTGCGATTCCTTAAGCGAAAATGTGCTTATGACAAAGGGCTTACCCCGTAAAGCAAAGAACAATCAGAACACAAAAGGTTCAGACAACCTGATATCAAACGGATCGGTTGTAGCTGTTAATGAAGGACAGTGCATGATCATCGTTGACAATGGTGCCATCGTTGAAGTCAGTGCAGAACCCGGACAGTATGTGTACGATTCATCAACTGAGCCTTCTATCTTCTACGGCGGACTTGGAAAAGGTATCGTAGATTCCTTTAACCAGTGGAAGAAGCGTGTAGGCTTTGGTGGAGATACCGCAACAGACCAGAGAGTTTATTACTTCAACACAAAGGATATAATGGGAAACAAGTACGGAACCCAGAATCCTATCCCGTTCCGTCTTATTGACAAGAATATCAATCTGGATGTTGAATTCGGAGTACGCTGCCATGGTGAGTACAGCTACAGACTCATCGATCCTATCCTTTTCTACAAGAAAGTTTGCGGTAATGTTACAGACGAGTTCACACGTGACCGTATAGACAGTCAGCTTAAGTCAGAGCTTCTTACAGCACTGCAGCCTGCATTTGCAGATATTTCAGCAAAGGGAATCCGTTATTCCGAGTTGCCGGCACATGCAGATGATATAGCTGCAGCCCTTAACCAGCATCTTACAGAGACCTGGGGCAAGAATTATGGCGTAGAGATCGCTGCCTTCGGATTAAGCTCTGCTACTATCTCCGAGGCAGATGCAGAGAAGATCCAGACACTCCAGCTCAATGCTTCCCTTCGTGATCCGGGTATGGCAGGTGCTACACTTGCAGCAGCTCAGGCTCAGGCTATGAAGGATGCTGCAAACAATCAGAGTGCAGGACCTATGATGGCCTTTGCAGGTCTTAATATGGCTAATATGGCCGGTGGAATGAATACCGGAAATCTTTATAACATGGCTGCTCAACAGCAGCAGATGGCTCAGCAGGCTCAGCCACAGATGCAGCAGCCAGGAGCACCTGTAGCAGGAGTTGTAGCCGGCGGACCGGCTGAAGCTCCAAAGATGCAGGCAGGCAGCTGGACATGCGAGTGCGGAAGTGAGAATAACGGAAACTTCTGTACAAATTGCGGAAAGCCGAAACCACAGCCCAAGAACTGGTTCTGCCCACAGTGCGGAATTGAAAACACAGGAAACTTCTGCACAAACTGCGGAACAAAGAAGCCGTAATTCTTTAATTATTGAGAAAGAGAGTCACACCCAAAACCTTTAGGGAGTGACTCTCTTTTTCTGTTCCTAGACGGACTCGAACCGTCACTACAGGCGTCGGAGGCCTGCGCTCTATCCTGTTAAGCTATAGAAACAAATATGTTTTACGAACTTCTAGAGTATAAAACATTTGAATCCAAAAAACAAGACTGCACAAAAGAAGAAAAACCATATACAGCGATAAATAAAAGTGATATTTTTTAATACTCTTTAGATTGAAACTAATTTCCGAAAGTGTTATGATGTTATCAGTGTGATAAATCTGTCTCATGACTTAAACATCAACGTTAAGAAATGAGTGGGAGATGGATTTGGTATCGTTTCATAGAATATTTAGGCTTTTGAGAGGAGAAAGAAATGCAGGAGGATTATATCTCAAAAATTCGTTCCGCATATAATCAGTTTACTAAGGCTGAAAAAAAGGTAGCAGATTATATCCTGGCACATCCGAGAGAAGTATTGTTTATGTCTATATCAGACCTTGCGGAGGCTTGTGATGTAGGTGATACCTCTGTGTTCAGATTTTGCAAGACCATGAATGTGAAGGGATATCAGGAATTTAAAATGATGCTTTCCCTCAGCATGAGATCCGGCGAAACCGCAATACCCTCAACTGATGATGATGTCATAGATCTGGAAGATGATTTTGATAACCTTTCCAAAAAGGTTCTCATGGAAAATATTTCTGCAATAAAAGAGACCTACAACCTGATCGATGCCGCTCAGATGAAAGAAGTCATGAATGCCATGACATCAGCAGAAAGAATCGTATTCTTCGGAATAGGCACTTCAATGCTTACAGCCATGAAAGCCATGAATAAATTCCTGCGTATCGAACCGAAGGTTGTATGTAACATGGATGTCAATATGCAGCTTATCATGGCATCCACACTTACAGATAAGGATGTTGCACTGATCTTTTCCTACTCAGGCTCAACCAAGGATACAGTGGAAATTGCAAAGTATGCTAAAAAAGCCAATGCAAAAACCGTTGTGATCACAAGATTCGCAAAATCCCAACTCACCCAGTACGCCGACATCCTTTTACTTTGCGGAGCCAACGAAGGCAACCTCCAGACCGGTTCCACCTCCGCCGAAATATCCCAGCTCTTCCTTGTAGACGTCATGTACAGCGAGTACTACCGCCGCCACTACAAGAGATGCAAACCCATCTGGGACAGCACCACCGAAGCCGTCAAAGACAAAAACTACTTAGGTTAAAAATGAGCCAGAGGGGCATTCCCTCTGGCTCTTATAATGATTACTCGTCCTTGCTGAGTCTCTTCCTGATCTCCTCAATCCTGTCGCGGTACCTCGCTGCATCCTCGAAGTTAAGCTCGGTAGCTGCAGCCCTCATCTTCTTCGTAAGCTCCCTGATAAGCTTGTCGATCTCCTGATGATTCATGGATTCAATATCCTTCTTAATTCCGGTCTTATCATCAGAATCCGCCGCCCTTGAAATAGCGATAAGCTCCGCCACCGCCTTCTTGATAGTGGTAGGCGTGATATTGTGCTCCTCATTGTAAGCCATCTGAACCTTTCGGCGCCTGTTGGTCTCATCAATGGTACGTTTCATGGAGTCGGTAATGTTATCCGCATACATGATGACATGACCCTCTGAATTTCTTGCCGCACGACCTACCGTTTGAATAAGAGAAGTCTCCGAACGAAGGAAGCCCTCCTTATCAGCATCAAGAATCGCCACCAAGGCAACCTCAGGAATATCCAGACCCTCCCTCAACAGATTGATACCCACAAGAACATCAAACTTATCCAGACGCATATCCCTTATGATGGAAGCACGCTCCAAAGTATCTATATCCGAGTGTAGATATTTAACCCTGATCTCTGCATCCTTCAGATATTTGGTGAGATCCTCCGCCATACGCTTGGTTAATGTTGTCACCAGAATCTTATGGTTTGCCTTTGTCTCCTTGTGAATCTGGGCGATGAGATCATCAATCTGACCCTTGGTTGGACGAACATCTATTTCAGGATCCAGAAGACCCGTAGGCCTGATGATCTGCTCCGCCCTCAATAACTCATGATCAGCCTCATAATCACCGGGAGTTGCAGATACAAAAAGCATCTGATCAACCTTCTGCTCGAACTCTTCAAAATTAAGAGGACGGTTATCAAGCGCAGAAGGTAATCTGAAACCGAAATCCACAAGAGTGGTTTTTCTGGACAGATTTCCATTGTACATACCCCTTACCTGCGGAAGAGTAACATGTGACTCATCGATGATGATGAGATAGTCATCCGGAAAATAGTCCATAAGAGTGTAGGGTGGCTCACCGGGCTTTGCAAAATTCAGATGCCTTGTATAATTCTCGATACCTGAACAGAAGCCCGTCTCCTTAAGCATTTCCACATCATAATTGGTTCTTTCGGAAATACGCTGTGCCTCAATAAGCTTGTCATTATCCTTGAAGTACTTGACCCGCTCCTCAAGTTCGCTCAAGATATTCTCACATGCCAGATTCAGCTTTTCCTGAGGGATAACATAAGGACTTGCCGGAAAAATCATGATATGCTCCATGGTGGCTGTGGCCTTGGCGGTTAATGCATTTATACGTGTGATACGATCAATTTCATCCCCGAAAAACTCAACACGATAAGCCTCCTCGCCTTCACTTGCCGGAAAAACATCCACCACATCACCCATGACACGGAAAGTGCCACGCTTGAAATCCATGTCATTACGATTGTATTGAATGTCTATAAGCTGCCTTATAAACTGATCCCTGTCCTTCTGCATTCCGGGACGAAGAGATATTGCCATATTCAGATATTCCGTAGGCGCACCCAGACCATAGATACAGGAAACCGAAGAAACCACGATTACATCGTCACGCTCCGAAAGAGAAGCCATGGCAGAGTTCCTAAGCTTATCGATCTCATCATTGATATCCGAGTCCTTCTCAATATAAGTGTCAGTAGAAGGAACATAAGCCTCCGGCTGGTAATAGTCATAGTAGGACACAAAATATTCCACCGCATTCTCCGGAAAAAACTCCTTCATCTCGGAATAAAGCTGCGCCGCCAGAGTCTTATTATGAGAAATGATAAGCGTCGGCTTCTTCACCGCTTGTATAACATTAGCCATAGTAAATGTCTTACCCGACCCCGTAACTCCCAGCAGCGTCTCAAACTGATTGCCCTCTTTGAACCCCGCCACCAGCAAATCTATCGCCTGCGGCTGATCTCCTGTAGGCGCGTAATCAGAGTGTAGTTTAAATTCATGATGTTCCATATATAAAACCTCTTGTTATTTGTATTGTTGCATATGATGAGCAAGAGTCAGGGGGCATCCATTTAAAAGCGTAGAGCTGAGGTGAGAAAAATCAAAATAGCCCCCCTTAGAACCACTTGGTTCCCTTTTCCTTAGCCCCCTCGCCAAGTCTGAGTTTTCATAAAAGTAAACTCAGACATTGGCGAGGGCCTAGTGGTTCTTAGGGGGGCTGTTTTAGATTTTTCCACCGAAGCGACCCGCTTTTAAATGGATGCCCCCTGACTCTTGCGGCCCTACGGCTCATGGCCTGTCACATCACATTGTATCATATCAGTCATAGCGTATATATATTTGTTTTCTCATTATGGAATTGTAGTATAATATACATAATAGTTATATCAATTCATAGAGAGGAAAGACTGATGAATTACAAGATCGTAACAATTCCGGGAGACGGAATAGGACCTGAAATAGTCAGGGAAGCACAAAAGGTACTTGAAAAGGTGGCTAATGTTTACGGCCACAACTTCACCTTCGAAAAGGTACTCATGGGCGGCTGCTCCATAGATGCCTACGGAGTCCCCCTTACAGACGAAACCATAGAAAAATGCAAGAGTGCAGACGCAGTACTTATGGGTTCCATAGGAGGAAAAGTGGGAGTTTCCAAGTGGTATGAACTTCCTGCAGACAAGCGCCCGGAAGCAGGACTGCTGAAGCTCCGTAAGTCCCTGGGACTGTTCTGTAATCTGAGACCGGCACATCTTTATCCTGAACTCAAAAACGCCTGCCCGCTTAAAGAGTCCATAGCAGAAAAAGGCTTCGACGTAATGATGGTGCGAGAACTTACCGGCGGTCTTTACTTCGGCACCCGTAAAACAGAAATCGTAGACGGAGAGGAAGTGGCCATCGATACTCTCGAGTATCATGATTATGAGATCAGGCGTATAGCAAAGAAAGCCTTTGAAATAGCAGGAAAGAGAAATAAAAAGCTCACCTCTGTTGATAAGGCAAATGTTTTGGATTCCTCAAGACTCTGGAGAAAGATATTCAAAGAAGTATCAAAAGACTATCCTGAAGTGACACTGGAGGATGCACTTGTTGACTCAACCGCCATGCAGCTGGTCCGTAACCCGGCACAGTTTGACGTGGTAGCCACAGAGAACATGTTCGGAGACATTCTTTCCGATGAAATGGCAGAGATTGCAGGATCCCTGGGAATGCTTCCGTCGGCCTCCCTCCGTGAGGACAGCTTCGGCCTTTATGAGCCGTCAGGAGGATCCGCACCTGATATTGCAGGAAAGAATATAGCCAATCCTCTTGCAACCATACTCAGTGCAGCCATGCTCCTTAGATATTCCTTCAATCTTTCCGAGGAAGCAGATGCCATTGAGAATGCGGTGGAGAAAGCATTGGCACAGGGCTATCGTACCGGAGATATCCTTGAAGAAGGTGTTGAAGGTCTCAAACTTCTCCATACAGACGAAATGGGAGATAAGATCGCAGAGCTGATCGGCTGAATATTAAAAGATTAATTTACCTGTATGAGTCCAATGTTTCCTGCGGACACATACAGGTAAATGTATCTATATTAATACATAAAATTATTTTATATATACGATAAAGTCTAATGGTGCTATATTATGCACATATCCAAAAGCAATCGCGAAAAACATTTGTATAAAAGCAGGTTATACCTGATAAATACGTGTTTTATGGATGCCGTAAAATAAAATGAAGGGGAAACATATTATGAGCAGAGTTTACAATTTCAGTGCAGGTCCGGCAGTATTACCGGAGGAGGTTCTTAAAACAGCAGCAGCAGAGATGCTTGACTACCATGGAACAGGAATGTCTGTTATGGAGATGTCCCACAGATCAAAGGACTACCAGGCTATCATAGATACAGCAGAGGCTGATTTCAGAGAGCTCCTCAACGTACCTGATAATTACAAAGTACTTTTCCTTCAGGGAGGCGGAAACACACAGTTCGCCATGGTCCCTATGAACCTTATGAAGAATAAGGTTGCAGACTATATCCTTACAGGTCAGTGGGCTAAAAAAGCAGCCAAGGAAGCTGAAATGTACGGAAAAGTCAATATCATCGCAAGTTCTGCGGACAAGACTTTCTCATATATTCCCGATCTCACAAATCTGAAAATATCTGATGATGCGGATTACGTATACATTTGCCAGAACAACACAATCTATGGAACCACCTTCAAGGAGCTTCCTGATACAAAGGGCAAGCCGCTGGTTTCAGATGTTTCTTCAATGTTTTTAAGCGAACCTATGGATGTTTCAAAGTACGGTGTGCTTTGGGGCGGTGTTCAGAAGAATATCGGACCTGCCGGCGTAACCATCGTAGTTATCCGTGAAGACCTCATCACAGAAGATGTTCTTCCCGGAACACCTACCATGCTCCGTTACAAGATCCACGCAGACAACAAGTCACTTTACAACACACCTCCTTGCTACAATATCTACATTTGCGGACTTGTATTTAAATGGCTTAAGGAAATGGGCGGTCTTTCAGTTATGAAGGAGCGAAACGTTGAAAAGGCAAAGGTTCTTTACGATTACCTTGATGCTTCAAATATGTTCCATGGAACCGTTGTTCCCAAGGATCGTTCTCTTATGAATGTTCCGTTCGTAACAGGCAATGAAGAGCTTGATAAGAAGTTTATCTCAGAGGCTTCAGCAGCAGGCTTCAAGAACCTGAAGGGACACCGCACAGTAGGCGGTATGAGAGCTTCTATCTACAATGCTATGCCGAAGGAAGGTGTTGAAAAGCTTGTAGAGTTCATGGACAATTTTGAGAAGAACAATAAATAAGCGGAAGGGTCGTGAAATAATATGAAAGATCGTGAAATATTTTGCCTTAACAACATTAGCCGTGTGGGAACCACAAAATTCAGAAAGGGCTATACACTTGTAGACAGTATCGATAATGCAGCAGGCGTTCTTGTACGTTCTGCCGATATGAAGTCAATGGATTTTCCGAAGCCTCTTCGTGCCATCGGACGTGCCGGAGCCGGAGTAAACAACATCCCTATCGATAAGTGCTCCGAGCAGGGAATCGTTGTTTTCAACACACCGGGTGCCAATGCCAACGCCGTTAAGGAACTGGTTATCGCAGGACTTATGCTGGCAAGCCGTGATGTTATCGGAGGTGCAGAGTGGATCAAGGCCAATGCTTCCGACCCTGACATCGCAAAGAATGCTGAGAAAGCAAAAAAGAATTTTGCCGGAAATGAGATCAAGGGTAAGAAGCTTGGAGTTATCGGACTCGGAGCCATCGGTGTCCTGGTTGCCAATGCCGCAGTTGAACTTGGAATGGATGTTTATGGCTATGATCCATATCTTTCAGTAAATTCCGCCTGGAAATTAAGCCAGAAGGTTCATCACGCAGCAGTAGTTGATGAAATCTATGAGAAGTCAGACTATATCACGGTTCATGTTCCGGCACTTGATTCTACCAAGGGCATGATCAACAGAGATTCCATCAGCAGAATGAAGGACGGAGTTCACATCCTTAATTTTGCAAGAGACGTTTTGGTTAATGATGATGACATCGCAGAAGCATTGGCAAAGGGCAAAGTAAAGACCTATGTTACCGATTTCCCTAATGCTAAATCCGCTAACATGCAGGGAGCTGTTGTTCTTCCTCACCTTGGAGCATCAACTGAAGAAGCGGAAGATAACTGTGCGGTAATGGCAGTTGAGCAGGTACAGGATTATCTTGATAACGGTAATATCCATAACTCAGTCAATTTCCCTGAGACTGATATGGGAGTTTGCCAGAGCGGCGGACGTATCGCAATCCTTCACAGAAACATCCCCAACATGCTGGGACAGATCACAAAGGCTCTCGGCGATGCTTCCATAAACATTGACGGACTTCAGAATAAGTCAAAGGGTAATTTCGCTTATACCTTAATGGATATAGACAAGCATCTCACAGACGATGGACTGGAGAATCTTGGACAGATTGAAGGAATCCTGAGAGTCCGTAAGGTTAAGTGATAAGGATATCAGGATATGAAATATTTATCAGTCGAAGTGTGACTTCGACTGATTTTTGTGTATAAGACATAGGAGAATATGATATGGCAATAGTCAGGCCCTTTAAAGCCATTAGACCAAATATCGATGTTGTAAGTGAAGTAGCGGCACTTCCCTACGACGTTTATTCCAGAGCTGAAGCAAGGGAAGCAGTCAAGGGTCACCCGCTTTCTTTTTTAAACATTGACAGACCGGAAACCCAGTTTCCCGAGGATCAGGATATGTATGCTCCCGAGGTTTATGAAAAGGCCTCAGAACTTCTTTCCGAAAGAATAAAAGACGGTACCTATATAAGAGATAATGAAGCCTGCTTCTACGTTTATGAGCTAACAATGGACGGACGCACCCAGACCGGAATCGCAGCCCTGAGTTCAATTGATGATTATCTTAACGGAGTATGTAAAAAGCATGAAAACACGGTTGAAGAAAAAGAACAGGACCGTATAAAACATGTAGATACCTGCTCCTGTCAGACCGGCCCCATCTTCCTTGCCTACAGGGAGAAAAAAGAAATTTCCGATATAGTTAATGAGGCCAAGAAAAACAAAGCTGTCTATGATTTTGTTTCGGAAGACGGCATCAGACACAGAGTCTGGGTGATTTCTGAAAAGACCATTGTGGATCAGCTTGAAAAAGCATTCTCAGAAGTACCTGCCACCTACATTGCAGACGGTCATCACCGTGCAGCCAGCGCCGTTAAGGTAGGACTTAAAAGAAGAGAAGAACATCCGGACTATTCAGGAAAAGAAGAATTCAATTACTTCCTTTCAGTACTGTTCCCTGATGACCAGTTAAAGATCCTTGATTATAACCGTGTGGTGAAGGATCTGAGAGGCCATGATCCTGAAGAACTGATGCTGAGCATCGAAGAAAACTTTACCGTATTTAATGTAAAGGAAGCCTTCGTACCAAAGGTAAAAGGCGAGATGCTCATGTACATATCCGGCGAATGGTTCCTCCTCCGCGCCAAGGATGAAGTTGTGGAATCACGAAAGAACAATCCCGTTGCCTCCCTTGACGTTTCCATACTCCAGGACCTGATACTTGGACCATTACTCGGAATAGGAGACCCAAGAACAGACAAACGCATCGAATTCGTTGGCGGCATCCGCGGTTTAAAAGAACTGGAAAAACGTGTAAGCCAGCATACCTACAGCCATGCCATGGACGGGACCCTGGAAGAAACCGGCCCCGCCGTAGCTTTCGCCATGCATCCCACCGACATCCGTGAACTCCTCGATGTAGCCGACCACAACCTCCTGATGCCCCCCAAATCCACCTGGTTCGAGCCCAAACTCCGCTCCGGTATCTTCATACATGAATTCGAGAAATGACGGACAGCTTTGTATAGGTTTATTTGTGAATTTAGACCAGCCAGAGCCGGAGGACAGCCATTTAAAACCGTTAAGCTGAGTCTTGAAAAATCAAAATCGTCCCCCTTAGAACCACTTGGTTTCCTTTTTCCTTAGCCCCCTCGCCAAGTCAGATGTTGTCATAAGGAGAACTCTGACATTGGCGAGGGCCTAGTGGTTCTTAGGGGGACGATTTTAGATTTTTCCGACGAAGCGCCTCGGTTTTAAATGGCTGTCCTCCGGCTCAGGCGTCCGCTTTAAAAGCCTATAGTGAACCAACGCTTCACACAGTCTGTCTTGATTTTACTTCATGCGTTCTTTATAATTAAAAGTGCTTTAAAAGCAGAAGTCTGCCCATTTTAAATGGGTAAGGGAATGGAGTATTAGATGGATAACAATAACAGCCAGGGTAATGACGGAAAGAGATTTAATCATTCAAGTCAGACTTTTATCATTCTGATAATCGCCGCAGTTATTACTTTCTTTGTTTACACCATGATAAGAGGATTTTTCGTTTCAGGTGTTACACAGGAAGTAAGTTACACAGAGTTCATTTCAATGATAGACGGAAATCAGATTTCCGAAGTGGAGTGGGGTGACTCGGATATAACCATATATCTTAAGTCATCAGCAGAAGCTCCTGTCAAAAATTCTCCGGTAAATACAAAGGATCAGTACAGTCAGTATCTCAGCCAGATGAATGTGAGATATTATGTAGTGCCTGTCAATGCTGACGCCGAAAATCTTGTGGACCGCATGCTTCGTCATGGTGTCGAGATTTACAAGCTGAAGCCGGATAATTCAGGTTACATCATGGAAGCCATGATAAGCATAGTTATTCCTTTTGTGCTTATCTTTGTGATCATGAACATGACCATGCGCCGTATGGGAAACGGCGGCGGCGGTCTCATGGGAGTCGGAAAATCCACTGCCAAGATGTATATGCAGAAAGAGACCGGAGTTACCTTTAAGGACGTTGCCGGTGAAGACGAAGCCAAGGAATCACTGGTGGAAATTGTTGACTTCCTTCATAATCCAACGAAGTATACCGCTATTGGTGCAAAGCTTCCAAAGGGAGCCCTGCTTGTGGGACCTCCCGGAACCGGAAAAACACTTCTTGCAAAAGCCGTTGCAGGTGAAGCGCAGGTTCCGTTTTACAGCCTCTCCGGTTCAGATTTCGTTGAGATGTTTGTAGGTGTGGGTGCAAGCCGTGTAAGAGATCTTTTTAAGAATGCAACACAGTCTGCACCATGTATCATATTCATCGATGAGATCGATGCCATCGGTAAGACCAGAGATACAAGATACGGCGGTAACGATGAGCGTGAGCAGACCCTGAACCAGTTGCTTTCAGAGATGGATGGTTTTGATGCATCCAAGGGTATCATGGTCATGGGTGCCACCAACAGACCTGAGATTTTGGATCCCGCACTTCTCCGCCCGGGCCGTTTCGACAGACGTATAGTTGTGGAAAAACCTGACCTTAAAGGTCGTGTCAATATCCTCAAAGTTCATGCAAAGGATGTCCAGCTTGACGATAGTGTTGATTTCAATGAGATAGCCCTTGCAACTTCAGGTGCAGTAGGTGCGGATCTTGCCAACATGATGAATGAGGCAGCCATTACAGCTGTCAAGCATGGACGTAAGAAAGTGTCACAGGCTGATCTTTTCGAAGCAGTTGAAGTAGTTCTTGTTGGTAAGGAAAAGAAGGATCGTATCCTTTCTAAAGAGGAGAGACGTATCGTTTCCTATCATGAGGTTGGACATGCACTCGTATCAGCTATCCAGAAGGATGCAGAACCTGTACAGAAGATAACCATTGTTCCCAGAACCATGGGAGCCCTGGGATATGTTATGCAGGTACCTGAGGAAGAGAAATATCTCAATACCAAGGACGAACTTCATGCCATGCTTGTAGGTTATCTTGGTGGAAGAGCAGCTGAAGAGATAGTATTCGGCACAGTTACAACCGGTGCTTCCAATGACATCGAAAAAGCCACAAAGCTTGCAAGAGCCATGGTTACACAGTATGGTATGACTGAAAAGTTCGGACTTATGGGCCTTGCAACCCAGGAATCCATGTATCTCAATACCGGAAGAACAGTCATGAATTGTGGAGATGATACTGCCACACAGGTTGATCAGGAAGTTATGCGTATCCTTAAGGAATGCTACGAAGAGGCTAAGGAGATACTTAACCAGAACAGATTTGCACTTGATCGTATAGCTGAGTATCTTATTGAAAGAGAGACCATAACAGGAAAAGAGTTCTTACATATCCTTCATGATGTTCAGAAAGAAGAAGATATGAAGCTTCATCCGGAAAAGTATACTAACGAAAATGCTGAATCAGAGAATTCTGATGATGATAGCTCTGCCGAAATAATTCCAACTGTTGAGAATCCGGATACAGATTCTGTTTCAGAATCCGGATCACAGGAGAATAAAGGCAAGATGCCTTTTGAAGAAGTAAGAGCGAAATATGCTGCTAAGGAAGTTACAGAACAGCTCGATGATGCATCTCCTGT
This sequence comes from Oribacterium sp. FC2011, assembly GCF_000701645.1. Lineage (NCBI taxonomy): Bacteria > Bacillati > Bacillota > Clostridia > Lachnospirales > Lachnospiraceae > Oribacterium > Oribacterium sp. FC2011. The sequence goes on along the minus strand of NZ_JNJM01000005.1, from coordinate 98,172 downwards.
TAACGACGAAACTTCAGGAAAAGACAGTACATCTTCCGTATAATCAGTTTTTTTAAATTATAAAAGTGTCGGTAATTTATCCCGGCACTTTTTTTCTTCGCAGATTATCATTGGGTCTACATTAGAACGCAACAAATTCGGATGATAATGAGGTTTAAATGATTGCCGGTTTCTTTCCGTCGGGACATAAGATGAAAATATCAGAAGGATGGATGTTGAGTCGTAAGCACAGCATGGCTATGGACTTTAATGTGAGAGGCTGATCTTTTCTTAGTTTTTGTAACATACTTGAAGAAATATAGAGTTTATTCACCAGATCGTATTGAGAAAGTCTTTTCTTTTTGAGAGTGTTCCAGAACGGAGCATAAGAGATTACAGCTTCATAAGAAGACGGTTCTTCAAAATAATTGTTCATACTACTTGTTACCTTTTTGAGTGTGGGATTTATAGTTACAATTGCACGAAATATTAAAATATTGGAAAGAAATCCAAAGAGTTGTCAAGATTTAATAAACGCGCCGATTGACATAATATAACGAGAGGTTTTATGTTTTCAATTGTAATAAACACCATTCTTTTCATACTGATATTTGTCATAATCACTATAACTATGTCAAATTGGGAAAGAAATAACCCAAAAGTTTACCGGTATGTAATTCAATCCGGAAAACTGAATAAAGCTCACAGTTTTGTATATATAAGTGATCTTCACGAAAAAGAATTTGGTGAGAATAATGAAAAGCTTATAGAAATGATAGATGAACTGAATCCGGAATTTATCATAATCGGCGGTGATCTCATCAGATGCCGAAAGGTTAGTGATTCTGCGAAATATAAGGATAAAGATAAAATTGATGTTTCATTAAAGCTTTTGAATGATCTTAAAAGCAAATACAAGGTTTATTTCAGCTACGGAAATCATGAACTGCGACTCATGGATAAAGCCGGTTTCAATGATTGCAATGAGACCTCAAAATATGATAAATATATACAGGATATTTCTTTGGAGAGAGTCACACGTCTGAAGCAGGCATTGGAAGGTATAAAGGTATTGGACGATGAAACCGTAAGCTTCTCTGACTTTGATCTGACGGGCTTCACTCTGCCGCTTGATTACTACAGGCCTTTGTTTATGAGAACCAAAGAAATGCTTACAGAAGAGGACATTTCCCTTCATATTTCTAAACCTGATAAAGATAAATTCAATATCATTTTGCTTCATACACCTATGTATTATAAAGAAATGATAGACTATGGAGCAGATCTGGTTCTTTCGGGGCATTATCACGGAGGAACTGTAAGATTACCGGGTTTGGGAGCACTTATGACTCCGCAGTATCAGTTCTTTGTAAAAGAATGTGCAGGAGAATTTAAATATAAAACCGGAACATTGATAGACACCAGAGGACTGGGAACTCATTCTATAAATATACGTATCAATGACCGTCCGGAAATCAGCTTCATAACCATTGAACCATAAGGAAGTATTTTATGTCTGAAATCACATATAAACTGGATAAATTTGAAGGTCCGCTGGATCTTCTGCTCCATCTGATCGAGAGAGACAAGGTTGATATATTTGATATCCCTATTGTTCAGATCACTGCAGAATATCTTGAGTATGTCAGCAACATGGAAGAAGAGAATCTGGACATCGTTTCCGATTTCCTTGTTATGGCAGCAACTTTACTTGAGATTAAATCCCGAATGCTTCTCCCCAGAGAAGTGGATGAGGAAACCGGAGAGGAAGTTGACCCGAGAGCAGAACTTGTTGAGAGACTCCTTGAGTACAGAAAATACAAGCTTATGGGGCAGATACTTCAGGATCGTGAGGATGCTGCAGATAGATTCTATTACAAAGGCCCGACTATACCAAAGGAAGTGGAAAAGTATGTTCCGCCCATCGATCTGGATGATCTTTTGAAGAATGTTTCCCTGGAAAATCTCAAAACAGTTTTTGAAGATGTTATGAGACGTAAAGAGGATTCCATAGATAAGGTACGTTCAAAATTTGGTGTAATAAAGAAGGAAAAGATATCACTGGAAGGCCGTATCAGGGATGTTTTAAAGTATGTCCGTGGGCATCATAAGTTTTCTTTCAGACATATGATAAGAAAGAAAAAAGATAAAATGGATGTGGTAGTAAGCTTCCTTGCCATACTTGAGCTTATGAAAATGGGGCGTATAACCCTGGTTCAGGATACTCCTTTTGGAGATATGGATATAACTGAAGTTGAAGATCCAAATCAGAACGATGAAGAACTGGATCTTACAAATCTGGAGGACTTGTAATTGATGAATGATGTTGAACAGTTAAGACTTCCCATAGAAGGAGATGAGCTTTCCGAAAAGGAAAAGGCGCTTGCACAGGAAATAGACAGGGAATTTACCGATGAACTCCAGATGGAGGAGAATATTATAGAAGCCCTATTATTTGCGAAAGGAAATTCTGTCAGCCTTGAAGAAATAAAAACAGCTCTTGACTGTGGAGAAAAGCCGGCACTTAAGGCACTTGACAGATTGATAAAAAAATATGAAGAACGTCACGGAGGGATCATTATCCAAAAGGTAGGCAGTCATTACCAGATGACAACCAATCCTGAATGTTTTGACGGACTTATCAGAGTGGCAAAGCATCCCAAGAAGCCGGTGCTTTCAGATATTGTCATGGAAACTCTTGCTATAATCGCATATAAACAGCCGGTTACAAAGGCTGAGATTGAGAGAGTAAGAGGAGTATCATCGGATCACGCAGTCAACAAGCTTGTGGAGTACGGACTTGCCTACGAGGTTGGCCGTTTAAATGCTCCCGGCCGTCCGGCATTATTTGCCACCACAGAGGAGTTTTTGCGAAGATTTGGTGTAAGTTCTTTGGATAATCTTCCAAATCTCAACCCTGAAATGGAGGATGAGATCAAGAAGGAAGTTAACGAAGAAGTTATCGATATCATGGGAGCCGCACCGGACACAAATCAGGGAGATGAGGAGAATAAAGATGGAAAAGACAATCAGAATTAAGTACCACTCAAACGAAATTGAAAAACTTGAATATATAGCAGGAAAAAGCGACTGGATCGATCTGAGAGTTGCTGAGAACGTAACCCTTAAAAAGGGCGATTTCAAGCTGATCAGCATGGGTATCTCACTTCAGGTTCCTGAAGGTTACGAGATGCTCCTTGCGCCAAGAAGTTCAACCTTCAAAAACTTCGGACTCATCCAGACCAATTCTCTCGGAGTAATTGATGAGACCTATTGCGGTGACAATGACATTATACGCATGCCGGTATATGCAACAAGAGACACGGAACTTCACGTAAACGATCGTATCGCCCAGTTCCGTATTATTGAGCATCAGCCACATATAGTATTTGATGAAGTAGACTCTCTCGGAAATGCTGACAGAGGCGGATTCGGGTCTACAGGTAAGAACTAAGATTTCATTTGTCAGGTAGTATTAATCATGTTTAAAAACAGACCAATATTGAAATTCACAAGAAAAACAATCATCATAGCTTCAATGCTTTTTCTTACAGCCTGTTCCTCAAAGAAGGTATATGAACTTCGGGAAAAGGGCATAGAAGAACTTCAGATGGCTAAATACGAGCAGGCAATTGAGACCTTCAACGAAGCTTTGGATAACAGTAACGGAAAAGTTACCGAAACCCAGTTTGATATACTTCTCTACAGAGCAGAAGCCGAATATATGCTGGGAAACTATGAAGCAGCTCAGAAGACCATTGATACATTAAGAGAGGTTGATGGAGATAAGGAAAGCTATCTTAAGTTCCAGGGCCAGCTTGATGCTAAAAAGCTGATAGCAGAGGCAACCGAAGCTCTGAACAACAACGATCCGGAAACGGCAAGAGAGAAGCTTGATTCAGCAAAGGCAGCAGGAATCTCCAACGACCGTGATCTTCAGTTTGACGAGATAGTCTACCTTGAGAAAACCGCAAAATGGCGCGAAGCCTACGAGGCAGTACAAAATTATCTCACCCAGTTCCCCGGAGACGAAGACGCCGAGCGGGAAAAATTTTTCCTCGAAACCCGAGTCGAAGCGTTAGACAGTAACCCTTTACTTTCAGAATAGTGTGGGTAGAGCGGTCGGACATCCATTTGAATGCGTTGAGCTGAGTCGAGAAAAATCAAGACAGACCCCCTTAGAACCACTTGGTTCCTTTTTCCTTAGATCCCTCGCCAAGTCAGATTTTTCATAAAGAAAACATCTGACATTTCTGCCCAGGATTTGTTTTTTAATCCTGGGAGCCGCGCGGCTTTGAGCGGTTCAAAAGAATCCGAGAGGATTCTTTCTTTGGCGAGGGCCTAGTGGTTCTTAGGGGGTCTGTCTTAGATTTTTCCGACGAAGCGACTCGCATTCAAATGGATGTCCGACCACTTGTTCAATGTGTACTGGATTATCCCTGCTATCACGAAGAGTTATGGATTTCTACCACCCGACGCTTGCAAGCATCGGGCTTTTTGATTATACTCGGAAAGTATAAAAACATAACAGGCGGGAGGCCACTTATGAAAGCTTACACAAAAATGACAAAAGAAGAGCTTCAGAAGGAGCTTGTGAATCTTAAAAAAGAGTATGAAAAATATCAGGCAATGGAAATGAGCCTTGATATGAGCCGCGGAAAACCATGCAAAGAGCAGCTCGATCTCAGCATGGGACTCATGGACGCCCTTACCAGCGGTGCCGACATGTATTGTGAAGACGGAACTGACTGCAGAAATTACGGTGTTCTGGGAGGAATAGATGAGGCCAAGGTTCTTCTTTCTGACATGATGGAGAATAATCCCAACAACATTATCATTTATGGAAATTCATCCCTGAACGTAATGTATGACTCGATTTCCAGATCCATGACACATGGCGTTATGGGAAATACACCCTGGTGTAAGCTTGATAAGGTTAAGTGGCTCTGTCCTGTACCGGGATATGACAGACATTTCGGAATAACCGAGTATTTTGGCATTGAGATGATCAATGTTCCTATGACACCAACCGGACCTGATATGGATATGGTGGAAAAGCTTGTAAGTGAAGACGAAACTATAAAGGGAATCTGGTGCGTTCCCAAGTATTCCAATCCTCAAGGCTACAGCTATAATGACGAAACAGTCCGTCGTTTTGCCAGACTCCGTCCTGCTGCCAAGGATTTCAGAATTTATTGGGACAATGCTTACGGCATCCATCATCTTTATGATAAAAATCAGGATTACCTTATTGAAATCCTTGCCGAGTGTAAACGTGCGGGAAATCCTGATCTGGTATATAAATTTGCATCCACTTCCAAGATAACCTTCCCTGGTTCGGGAATTGCGGCACTGGCTACCTCATCAAACAACCTGGATGATATAAGAAATCAGATGCAGCATCAGACTATCGGATACGATAAGGTTAACCAGCTCCGTCATGTACGTTTCTTCAAGGATATTCATGGTATGGTAGAGCATATGCGTAAGCATGCGGATATCATCAGACCAAAGTTTGAAATGGTTGAAAAGATTTTTGCCGAAAAGCTTGATGGCCTTGGAATAGGAGAATGGACTAAGCCTAACGGAGGATATTTTATCAGCTTTGATACTATGGATGGCTGTGCAAAGTCTGTTGTAGATCATTGCAAGAAAGCAGGTGTCAAGCTCACAGGTGCCGGAGCTACCTTCCCTTACCATAAGGACCCTAAGGACAGCAATATCCGTATCGCACCAACATATCCGCCACTTGAAGACCTTAAGACAGCTGCCGATCTGTTCACACTCTGCGTCAAGCTTGTTTCTGCCGAAAAGCTTCTTTCTCAGAAAACCGGCGAGGACATCGAGACTCTGGATGCAGAAAAGCCTGAAGAGGTTATTGTAAAAGGTTAATGATAAAAATAAGGACGGTTCTTGATGAACCGTCCTTATTTTTAAGCTTATTTACGGGGTACTGTTCTCGCCGGCGAGAACAGTACCCCGTAGATTTCTTTCAACAGTTTTCAACTTAACAACTGCTTTACTATGAATGCATATATCTCCTGATTTTTCTCACTCCACCTTACGCACATTCTCTCGGCAGATTCCTTATCCGGTACATTGATGTCCAGAGCATAGAGAATGGAGTTTTCTTCCCTGACTTCAGCGTGAACGATGTAATCGCCGCCTTCGGTTTCGTAATAATCTGTAAAATTCGAGGATTCCTGACGGAGTTTTATCTTGTTTTCCTTTAGAAAGTCATCCATATCCTTGATGGCACCGGAGGAGATATCATTTCCGAAGAGGTCAACAGTATTGGAACCTTCCTGGGTGATCTCATAGCGGGTTGATTTCTTGCTCTGATGGGTTTTTATAAAGCCTGCATCATCAAGTTCTGAAATGGCCTGCTGTAATGTGAAATAGGTTGTGTATTCGTAATCAAGGAAAAATCCGCTTAACTGATTGTTTGTTAAAGGATAGTTTACGGTTTTTAATAAGTATAAGATCATAAGCTTATACAGTGTGATAGGTTCTGTTATCATATAAGATTCCTTTACTGGTTTAATGTAAAAGCCCGAAAACGATAGTGGAAGTCTTTTCGTTCTTCGCCTATACAATGATACCAACAAAACCTCCGTATTACAATTACTCTTTAATAAGACCCTTTTCTGTGTTAAAATACATGGAGATTTTCTCGGAGAAAACACAGTATGAAAGAACGTATAAATAAATTAGCAAGAGGAATAGTTGAGATAGACCGTCCTTTGCTTAAATTAAGTGATAAATCTTTTAAGGGAACTGTCGATGTGGGGGAACTCACCAAGTTCGATCTGATCATTTATTCTGAGAACGGAATACTGCTAAAGGGACTCATATATTCTGACAATCCCGCAGTAACCGTACAAAAGGATGCTTTCGGGGGTATCAGATCCCGTATCAAGTGTTCTGTTGATACCCATAACCTGCAGGATGGAGACAAGATTGACGGACAGCTCTGTATAGTATCAAACGGAGGCGAATTTAAGCTCCCGTATTCTTTTGATGTTTGTTCATCCCACAAATCAGGTGAGCTTATTTCACGTTTTGAAACAAAAGAAGATTTTATAGATTTCTGTAAAAAGAATCCTGATCTTTCAAAAAGAGTATTTGATTACAGTGATTTTGAAAATGCTCCTTTCATGAGGGACTCGGGTATTTATACCATTTACCGGGGACTCAGGAGAGGACATGACAGAAACATTGCCCTGAAACAGTTTCTGAGAGCACTTGGATTCCCTCCTGAGCAGGGTTCAGGTACTGATGAACCGGATGTCGAAGAAAGCATTATTCCTGATGAGAATGAGCCTGAAAAGACAGAGCTGTTTCCTTTGAAGGTTAATGATAAACCTCTCATAGAAAAGGCAGCCAGCATTTGCATAAGAGAAGGGGCAACCGATAAGATGGCCTTTGACATATATCAGAGAGCCATAGAGATGGGATCTACCATCACAAGGCTTTACGAATATTATGTTTATGCCATGCCCAAGGGCTATAAAGGATTACTGCCCAGAGAAGTATATCTGTACTTTGCTTATGAGCGCTCCATAGAGGAAAACATGAAGCTTCCTCTTTATTACAATGTCATTGTGAATTTCAAAGAATCCGATGATATATATCAGCGATTTGAACACAGGATTCAAAGCTATGCTATAGATATGCTGTTAAAGTCCGAATTCAACCAGCGTCTGAGTGTTATTTATGACAGGATGATCCTTGCGGACATGATAGACGAAAGGATAGCCTCGGTATTCCCTGCTATTCTTCATTCCTACAGACTTACAACAAACGATAGGCGTCTTAGCTACGTGGTTGTTAAGTACAGGGAGCTTGACCGTGAAGAGGTATATGCATTAAAAGAGGGTAATGCTTACATCCCCATCTTCTTTGAAAACAGTGAGCTTTTATTCCAGGATGCCTATGGAAATCGTTATACGGATGTTGTATACGAAACAACCCGCATAATGCATAAGGAAGAGCTGGAAAGAAAGTGCTTTGAGATATTGCCTGAGCATGCCATGTTAAAGCTTTCAAGAGCAAGAAACATTGCAAATAAGGGTATAGCTGACATAGCCCAGTTGAGACTGCTTGAGCAGGTTATGACAGATATGGATATTTCGAAGCCATATCGCACCTTCCTTAATAAGGTTATACTTGATTATCATCAGGCTTTTACCAAGGATTCTGATAAGGATCTCAGCAGCCTGGATATCAGGATATTAAAGAATATAGATCTCAAATATCTCGATGCCAAAGAAAAGGATATTCTTCTTTGCACATACATAAAGCTTTCCATGTTTAAGGAAGCGTATAAGCTTATCCTTGAGATTGGTGAAACTGACATTGAGATGCCGTATCTTGAAAAACTGATAAAAGCTCTTATAATAGACGAGCAAGCAGGAGAATCAAAGGAAATTATGATGCTGGCGCTTCGTACATTCCGCAAAGGCTCTCTGGATATGGATATATTGAATTTCCTTCTCAGGGAATACAATGGCCATTCAAAGGATATGCTGGAGCTTTTAAGGAGAGGTCAGAAAGCAGGTGCCGGAATCAATGATATGGCAGAGAGGCTTCTGGCACAGATGATCTTCTGCTGGGCCGATGATGACCTTGATGAGGTTTATCATATTTACAGACACAGCTCGGCACCTCAGAATGTACTCATAAGGGCTTATATAACCAAACGCTGTATAGATTATTTCCTATACAGGAAAAATGTATCTGAAGAGGTATTTCACGATGTATACGGCATCATACATGACGAGAGATATAAGGAAAAAGTTCCTGTAATCTATCTTCTTTCCATGTCAAAGTATATGTCAGAAAACAGGAAGCTTACGGGCGAAGAGAAATATGTTCTTCAGGAGATTGTGGATATTCTTATACAGAAGAAACTGGTATTCCCTTACATCAGAACTCTCAGTGATATAATCCGTATTCCTGACAGTGTTATGGACAGATATTACGTTGAATATCATGGCGAAAAGTCCATAAGACCGTCCTTGTATTTAAGGATATTACCTGATGAGCGTGACTTTGAAGAAGTGGAGATAAGCCGTGTATATCAGAATATTTACGTCCGTCCGGTAACACTCTTCAGCGGAGAAAGAGCAGAATATCAGATATATGATGAAGAAAAGGGTGAAGACTTTGTGGAAAGCGGTACTATAAAAGCCGATAACAAAGTACGTCTTAAAGGCGACACCTTTGACATAATAAATGAGATGTCCGGCTTGCTTGGTCAGGATAATGACTGTAAGCTTCGCGATGTTATGCTTCGCTATGTGAAAAATGAATCGGTTATAGATGAGCTTTTCACAAAAGAGCTGGATGAAACGAATGATAAGGAGCAATAAATATAGTGAGTCGCTACATTGGAATTTCACTAAATGATGATTATACATGCATATGTATAAATGATAAAACCATATCCAAATATCATCCTACAGTCATTGCCAGGGATAAAAAGGAAGATGCCTGGACTATAGGTGAAGATGCTTACAAGGCTACTCTTGCAGGTTCGGGAGTTATAGTGGATAAACTTCTGAGCCTTATTGAAAAAAACGGTACGGCAACCATTGCAAGGGTTAAGTATCATGCTGTAGATATACTTGCCCACTATTTCCATGAGCTTTTGGGAAAGGACAGCATTAAGGCTGATGAAGATGTTGTGGCCATAACCATCAGAAAGCCAAGCCGTGAAGCTGTCGGCAGGATAAAAGAAGCACTGATAAGAGCAGGAGTTCTCGCAGATAATATTTTTATTTTGAGCCATACGGAAAGCTTTGCTCATTTTGTACTGGATCAGGATCCTAATCTCTATAATCGTATGGTGGGGATGTTCGAACTCAATAATCAATGCCTTTACTATTACGAAATGCATGTTTCAAGAGGTACCAGGCGCTATGTTATGGTGGCTCATGAAGCAGAGGAAGAGGCGTTTAATCTTGATATCCTGAAGACTACTTCAGGCGGGAAGATTGCAGATAAGATTCTGAGCACTGTAGCAGAAAGAGTGATGGGAAAGAAATCATATTCATCTATCTTCTTATCTGGAAGAGGTTTCCAGGATACGAACTTTGCCACCAATTTTATGAACTTTATCTGTAATAAAAGAAGAGTTCTTATAGAGCCCGGAATGTTTGCAATCGGCGCTGAAATTTATGTAAAGAATAAGTCTGAAGGAAAAGGCGAGGATTACATGATATTATGTGACACTCGCAGTAAATCGGATGTTTCTGTAAAAGTCATTGTGAATGAAAAGGTTGAGAGCCTACCCATTGTTCGTGCAGGAGAGCCCTGGATGGATACCAGTTCAAGTTATGATATGATACTGGATGATCAGGATTTTATTGATTTTCAGGTCACCTCCATTATTAAACCACAAAGACCTCTGAGACTGCGCATGATGCTGGATACTTTTCCTGAAAGAGAGAATCGTACAACCAAAGTTCGTATGACTACGGAATTCAAGGATGCCGATACTCTGAAGGTGACTGTGAAAGATCTCGGATTCGGAGACATTTTCCCTGCTTCAGATAAAGAGATTGTTGAAGAGATCGATCTGTCTGATAAGTAAAAGTTCACCTTAAGATCTTTTTTGTACAGATGGTTGTGTCATATACGGCACAGATTTTTATAGGAAAAATTCATGGGATTACTTTTGTGTAATAAGGATGCAAGACATCCGTTTTACTATGAAAAACTTGATATAAATATTTGGTCCATTCAGGAACTGAGCTATGTGATATACAATTATCCGGTTATCATACCTGAGGATTTTGTGGATCATAAACTTACCACGTGGATCAGAGATGAACTCTCTATGGGTATTCTCGCAGCCAAGCTTGAGCAGTATCTGAATGTTTCGGATGAGATCGATCAGGAACGTCTCATACTTCTGATCCTGAGGGAAAGCAATTATTATACTCAGCTGGAGATATCAAGGTTTCAAAATGAGTTCAAAAAGCTCAGAAATATCGACAGACACGTATTTCTGAATATGCTCGGAGATACTTATTTTCATATGGGAAGATACGGAAAAGCTATCGAATCATATGAAGAATCGCTTTTTCTTAATAATGATCACATGGTTCAGATGAAACTTGCCGGAACTTATGTTACAGTTATGCAGTTCAGGAAAGCGGCAGATCTTTATGAGGAAGTCTATGTGACTACCCAGGCAGAGGAAGCGCTTCATAAGCTGTACCTGATCAATAAGCTTGAACCAACTGTAAAAACCATAGAGAAATATATCGATGTTATCGATGTTGAAACTCTTGCCGGTTGGGAGCTTGAGTACAACAATGCAGTGACAGATGCAGAACATGATGAGCGTGCTAAAGAAATCTATGATATTTATCAGAAAAGTCATTCAGCTTTTCGTGAACATGCAAAGATCATGGTGCTCAAATGGAAACGGGAGTATCGTGCAAAACTTTGATAAAAATAGAAAGGTAAACATATATGAAGGAACTTGCTAAACAGTACAATCCGGAAGAGGTTGAGGACCGCATTTATGAAATGTGGATGAAAGGTAATTATTTTCATGCAGAGGTAAATGCCAATAAGAAGCCATTTACCATCATGATGCCTCCTCCAAATGTAACCGGACAGTTACATATGGGACATGCTCTCGACAATACATTACAGGATTCACTTATCCGTTTTAAGAGAATGCAGGGTTACGAGGCGCTCTGGCAGCCCGGATGTGACCATGCAGCCATTGCTACAGAGGTTAAGGTTACCAATAAGCTTAAGGAGCAGGGCATCGACAAGCATGATCTCGGACGTGAGGGATTCCTTAAGGAGGCCTGGAAGTGGAAGGAAGAATATGAATCAAGAATCGTTGACCAGCTCCACAAAATGGGTTCCTCCGCTGACTGGGACAGACTCCGTTTTACTATGGATGAGGGCTGTTCAAAGGCTGTTGAGACAACCTTTATAAAGCTTTACAAGAAAGGCTATATTTACAAGGGCTCACGTATCATTAACTGGTGCCCGGTTTGCCATACATCACTTTCCGATGCCGAGGTTATCCATGAGGAACAGGAAGGACATTTCTGGCATATCAATTACCCTATCGCAGGACAGGAAGGCAGATTTATAGAGATCGCCACAACCAGACCTGAGACTATGCTTGGTGATACAGCGGTTGCCGTTAACCCTGAGGATCCTAGATATAAGGATCTCATCGGAAAGAATGTCAAGCTTCCTCTTACAGACAGAGAAATCCCTATCGTAGGAGATGAGCATGCCGATATGGAGGTTGGTACAGGTGCCGTTAAGATCACTCCTGCACACGACCCTAACGACTTCGAGGTAGGAAAGAGACATAACCTTCCTGAGCTTAACATCATGAATGATGATGCTACCATCAACTGCCCGGGTTCAAAGTACCACGGCATGGATCGTTATGAAGCACGTAAGCTTATAGTAGAGGATCTTAAGGAGCTTGGTCTTCTTGTTAAGATCATGCCTACAAAGCATAATGTCGGTACCCACGACCGCTGCGGTACTACCGTTGAGCCTATGATCAAGCCTCAGTGGTTTGTAAAGATGGCTGAGATGGCTAAGCCTGCTATCAAGGCTATAGAGACCGGTGACCTTCAGTTTGTTCCCGAGAACTACTCAAAGACATATCTTCACTGGCTTGAGAATATCAAGGACTGGTGTATCTCCAGACAGCTTTGGTGGGGGCACAGAATTCCTGCATATTACTGCGATGAATGCGGTGAGATGGTGGTTTCTTCCGAAGCTCCTTCAGTTTGTCCTAAGTGCGGAAAGAATCACTTCACACAGGATCCTGATACTCTTGATACATGGTTCTCAAGTGCCCTTTGGCCTTTCGAAACTTTAGGATGGCCTGAAGAGACACCTGAGTATAAATATTTCTATCCTACAAATGTACTTGTAACAGGTTACGATATCATCTTCTTCTGGGTAGTACGTATGGTATTCTCCGGAATCGAGCAGACAGGAAAGGTTCCATTCGGAAAGGTACTTATTCACGGTCTTGTAAGAGACGATCAGGGACGTAAGATGAGTAAGTCCCTCGGAAACGGTATCGATCCTCTGGAGGTTATCAAGACTTACGGTGCAGATGCTCTTCGTATGACACTTCTTACAGGAAACGCTCCCGGAAATGACATGCGTTTCTACTGGTCAAGAGTAGAGGCATCTCGTAACTTCATGAACAAGGTATGGAATGCTTCAAGATTTATCATGATGAATCTTGATAAGGCAGATATCCCTGAGACAATGCCGGAAAACCTCTCCATGGCTGACCGCTGGATACTCAGCAAGGTCAATAACCTGGTTACCGATGTTACACGTAATATGGAGGCATTTGACCTTGGTATCGCTCTTGATAAGGTTCAGAACTTCATCTGGGAAGAGTTCTGTGACTGGTACATCGAGATGGTTAAGCCTAGACTCTGGAATGAGGAGGATGAGACAAAGGGCGCAGCTCTCTGGACTCTTAAGCATGTTCTCATTACATCCCTTAAGCTTCTTCATCCTTTCTGTCCGTTCATTACAGAGGAGATTTACGATACACTTACTGACAGTTCATCACCTCTTATGAGACAGGATTGGCCATCTTACGATAAGGCTCTTGACTTTGCAGAGGATGAGGCTGAGATCGAGGCTATAAAGGAAGCTGTACGTGCTATCAGAAATATCCGTACAGAGATGAATGTTGCTCCTTCCAGAAAGGCTCAGAACTATGTTGTTACAACTAACGACAGAGTAAGAAAGACTTTTGAGCACAGTAAGGTATTCTTTGCTACTCTTGCTTATGCTTCTGAGGTATTTATCCAGGAGAACAAGAACGGTATCGCTGATGATGCGGTTTCTGTAGCTATTCCTGATGCGGTTATATATATTCCGTTTGCGGATCTTGTGGATATCGAGAAGGAGAAGGAGAGACTTCTAAAGGAGAAGGCTAAGTGGGAGGCTGAGATCAAGCGTTCCGAGGGCATGCTCAATAACGAGCGTTTCATCTCCAAGGCGCCTGAGGCTAAGGTTCAGGAAGAGAGAGACAAGCTCGAGAAGAATAAGCAGATGCTTAAGCAGGTTACAGACCGACTTGAGGCACTTCACTAATTAAAACGTACGCCTGAGTCAGTGGGCATCCTTTTTATAACGGATAGCTTTGGCGGAAAAATCAAAATCTGACTCCTACGAGGCTGTGGGCATCCTTTTAAAATCGAGGCGCCTTGGCAGAAAAATCTAAAACAGACCCCCTAAGAACCACTAGGCCCTCGCCAATGTCAGATATTTTCTTTATGAAAAATCTGACTTGGCGAGGGGGCTAAGGAAAATGGGACCAAGTGGTTCTAAGGGGGTCTGTTTTGATTTTTCAAGCCTCGGCTTTACGATTTTAAAAGGATGCCCACAGCCTCTAAGAAGTCAGAGTTTGATTTTTCTAGTTTGATTTTACGAAATAAAAAGGATGCCCACTGACTCAGGCTGATTTTGATTATGATTTAAATTTTATGAAGATTACACTTATTACAGTTGGAAAAATTAAAGAAAAGTATCTGAAAGACGCTATAGCGGAGTATTCAAAAAGGCTTTCGGCTTATTGTGATATCAATATTGTCGAGCTGCAGGATGAGAAGACGCCGGACAGGGCGCCGGCGGCGGTTGAGGAGAAGATTAAGGAGACTGAAGGAGGACGGATTCTTCAGAAGATTGGGGACAGGGCTTATGTGATTGCGCTGGCCATCAATGGGGATATGCTTAGTTCTGAGGAGCTGGCGGAGAAGATGTCGGATCTTATGGTCAGGGGAAACTCGGATATCGTGTTTGTTATCGGGGGATCCCTGGGGCTTTCACCGGAGGTTCTTAAGAGAGCGAATTATAAGCTCAGTTTCAGCAGGATGACTTTCCCGCACCAGCTTATGAGGGTGATTCTTCTGGAACAGGTTTACAGGGCTTTCAAGATCAACAGTAATGAGCCGTATCATAAGTGATCATCAGAAGAATGGGTGTTTATATCTTGGTTCTGTTGTAAAAAATTCATTGAAAGCATATTGACTTAGATTATAAAAATACCTGTAGGATATCTAATTTGAATAAAAAAAGGGCTTCGGATTTTTGAATCCGAAGCCTTTTGTATTATCTATATCTATACTAAATATTTAGTTATTGTCCAAATAAAATGCAATAGCTTTAAATCAGGGTCCATCACCCTTTTTTACTCATACTACAGATTTATGTACGATTCCGGAAATATACTCTGGAACATTGTCCTTTGGCATATCCAGTACGAGTGCAAGCTCATCATAAAGAATGCCTTCTGCCTGCTGCATATAATGTGAATCTGTAAGTGTAAGTTTTTTTCCCTGGCTGATACGTTCCTCTTTGCGAACGTATAAAGTTTTGATGACCCTCATAAGCTCGTCCGGGTCGCAGCTGCGGATGCACTCTTTATAAGCATCTTCGCGCTGTTTGTTGTTTTTGATGTCAAGGATGCCTATGCCCGGAACAGTTTTGATGAAAGCATTAGCTTCTTCCTTTGACATGATCTTTCTCATGTTGATCTTCTGAGCATCAACAGGAGCATAAACGGAACCTGATGGCTTATCATATGGCTGCATCACGTAATACTCTTTGTTTTTGGATACGCCATCCATGTTAAGCGTTGTTTTGTCGATGATTTTGTGTATGCCTTTACATCCGTAAACTACATAATCACCATTTTGAAACATAATACCTCCTTTAAAAAATATGGTCTTACTAGAAACAAGTTCTGATGTGAACTTAAACATTTACTTAAATCACAATAAAATTACGATTGATTTGTAAGAAAATAATCTGAATTAAATATTGACAATCAAAGTAAGAATTCATATATTATATATTTTACATTTTTTAGTAAAACTTTCAAAGTCAATATTGCACAATTAAGATTTAAAATTTCACCCTTTTCTTGATATGAATTAAGCTCTGGGCTATACTTTAGCGAGGCTGTATATATCAAAATTACGTAACTTGCAAAAACATCATCTGAGTTTCTACCTCAAAAAAGAGTCCATAATTGAGTGTATTTTGATTAAAAACCAGCTGATCGGAGAAATATTTATGGAAAAATTGAAAGAGTTATACTTTAAATATAAAGAAATAGTCAACTATCTGATAGTCGGAGGATTAACAACAGTTGTAAGTCTTCTTGTATATTTCATCTGTGTTTCCACCTTCTGTGATCCGTCATCACCGCTTCAGCTTCAGGCAGCAAATGTCATTTCATGGGTTGTGGCAGTAACATTTGCCTTCTTCACAAACAGAAAGTATGTCTTTGAGAGCAGCAGTGAAAATATCTGGGCGGAAGCCGGTAAATTCTATGTTTCCAGACTGAGTACCCTGGGGATAGATATGCTGATAATGTTTATAACAGTGACTGTCTTTGGTATGAACGATAAGGTGGCTAAGCTTATTGTTCAGGTAGTGGTCACAATCACTAATTATTTATTTAGTAAATTTTTGGTGTTCAATAAAAGCAGTAATTCTTAATGTAGTAAATAGACTTTTTTACAGTAGTATAAAATTGTATCGGATTATCAATAACACATAAGGAACACATAAACCTGCGTATTTAGGAGTTGATCTATGAGCTTTAAAAATATCAAGAATAAAAAAGCCTATGTTATGGCATTTCTTTTTCCTGTCATAGCAATGATCCTTATATTTTTCTTCAGAGGAATCTATCCATTCGGTTCGGAGACATTTCTTCGTACAGATATGTATCATCAGTATGCTCCGTTTTCCTCGGAGTTTAATTATAAGCTTCAGCATGGAGGATCTCTTTTATACACATGGGATGTGGGACTCGGGATCAATTTTACGGCTCTGTATGCGTACTATCTGGCCAGTCCTCTGAACTGGCTTATGGCACTTTGCCCCAAAGGACTGATTCTTGAATTCATGACATACATGATAGTACTGAAGATCGGTCTTTGCGGTGTTACCATGTGTTACTATCTCAGACATCATTTTATGAATAATGATCTGGGATGTGCATTTTTCGCTATATGCTATGCCTTATCAGGCTATGTTTCTGCATATAGCTGGAACTGGATGTGGCTTGACTGTATAGTGCTTTTCCCACTCATTATGCTTGGTCTTGAAAGGCTTGTAAAAGGAGAGAGCGGTATGCTGTATGTTCTGACATTGGGACTCAGCATTCTTTCAAACTACTACATTTCTATAATGATCTGTATTTTCATGGTCATATACTTCATATGTCTTAACTTTACCGAGGGACTGGACAGCTTTCAGACCTTCATCGTAAGGGGCATAAGATTCGGCATATATTCCATGATTGCGGGAGGACTTGCTGCGGTTACACTTCTGCCGGAGATATTTGCCCTTCAGCTTACCGCTTCAGGTGACTTCAGTTTCCCGAAGACAGCACAGCAGTATTTCACCATCATAGACATGTTTGCAAGACAGATGCCGCTGGTTGATACAGAGCAGGGACTTGATCATTGGCCCAATATCTATGCCGGATCTATGGTGTTCATAATGCTTCCCTTGTATTTCATAAACGGTGCCATAAGAGTGAAGGACAAAGTTGTAAACGGCGTTCTCCTTATATTCTTTTTCCTTAGTTTCAGCATAAATATGCTTAACTTTATCTGGCACGGATTCCATTTCCCAAACTCTCTTCCCTGCAGACAGAGCTTCATATACATTTTCATAATCCTTTATATGTGCTATGAGGCTTACATTAAGAGACATAATGTGGAATTCAGGCATATCGGAGTTTCACTGTTTACTGCAGTTGCATTTATCCTGCTTGCTCAGAAGCTTGTTACTGATGATGCTTTAAAATGGTACACCTTCTATGTGACATTGCTTTTTGTCCTTATATACTTTGGATTCCTTTATGCGGACAAGCTTAAGAAATTTGATCATGATATAGGGGTTATCCTTCTCGCCTTTGTGCTCTTTATGGAGCTCACCCTCAATATGGCTGTCACATCAGTGCCTACAACTTCAAGGGATTCTTATACAGCAGACAATCAGGATGTTATCAAACTTGTGTCTGAAGTAAAGGAACAGGATAAAAGCTTTTACCGCTTTGAGAAGATGACCAGGAAGAGTAAGGACGATGGTGCCTGGATGAACTTCCCGAGCGTTTCGATGTTTTCGTCCACAGCCTATTCAGCCTGCTCGGATTTCTTTAAATCTGTGGGTATGGAAGCTTCCACCAATGCATATTCCATAACAGGCTCAACTCCCCTTATGAATATGCTGTTTGCGGTAAAATACAGCATTTATTCACAGAAAGTAGATAAACCGGAAGAACTGTCCGTTAAGCTTCTGGACACCTCCGGAGATACTTACATGTATGAGAATACCTATGCATTGCCGCTGGGATTTAAGCTTTCCGATAAAGAACTTGCCCATTGGTTCACTGACATGGGCTCACCTGCATTAAACCAGAACAGCTTATGTGATGCCTTGGAAACAAACCTGGTTTTGAATAGTGTTATCGGAGAATTAAATGGAAAACAGTACAGTTTTACAGCAGGCGTTCCCGGCGATTATTATGCCTACGTCAACGATTCTTCAATAAAAGAAGTTAATGTTGATTACGGATACAGAACCAAAAAAGTAAATAATTTAAACAGAGGCTATTTTATAGAAATAGGCCACCTCAATATGGGAGATTCAGTAACCCTTAAAAATGAGACCAATGAAAAAGCATTGTCACTGGACATCTACCGCTTTGACTATGAAGCCCTTAAGGAAGTCTATGACAAACTGAACGACGAAGGCTGGAACCTTACAACCATAGAGGACACCTATCTGTGCGGAGAAATCACTGCAAACACTAACGGCACCATGATGACCTCAATCCCCTATGACGAAGGCTGGACAGTCTATGTTGACGGAAAAAAACAGGAACTCCAAAAAGTTAAAGACACATTCATAGGCGTAAGGCTGGAAGCCGGAACCCACAAAGTGGAAATGAAATACTTCCCCCGCGGTCTTAAGGAAGGCGCCATCATCTCCGCTTCAAGTATCCTTGTCCTCCTTCTGATAGCCATCTTCACCAAAAAATACGGCTACCTGGAACACCTCCTCCCCGAAACCCTGGACGAAGACGATGAGGATGACGAAGAAGACGAGTATGAAGAGAATCCTGTCGCCGACGATAACGATAACGAAATCAAAGCCAAAGACGAAGTAGAAGAGATCCTTGAAGAAACCCTCGAAGAACTCGAGGAAGTCGAAAAATCCGACCGCGAATCCGACAGTTGCGTCCCTCCTCAGAATATCGAAAACCAAGATATCATAGACGAAACAACAGAGAATTAATCAGTAGATATATAGAACATGCAGGAAAATGGAAGGGATGTGTGGCTAGGCTTGCTTTATCAGCGTTTCGTAAGAAATGCTGATGCCCCCAGGCGGCGAGGCTGTTTCGGCGTAAGCCGAAATCAAACGAAAATGCCCGCGCGTAGCGCATTCATATGGCATTTTCTCCTTGACTCGGATTGAAAGAACAGCTGGTGCATTCATGTACGAACCAGATGCACGTCAGTGCATATGGGGCGTACATGAATGTGCCAGCTGTACTTTCAATTCCGTGGGCCGCCGCACATCCCTCCCATTTTCCGTCCGGTATATACCAGATATTCATTTAAACCATTTAACTTTATATCCCTTGTGTAGTAAAATACACAGGGGATATTTTTATTCAAAAATTTTAATCACGGAGGAACGCCAATGAAGCTTTGGGGCGGCAGATTTACAGAAGCAGAAGATGCATTAACAGAAGCATTTAACGAATCACTCAGTTTTGATAAACGCATGTACAGACAGGACATCAGAGGATCCATAGCACATGCAAAAATGCTTGGAAAACAAAGCATCATCTCAGAAGAAGACAGCGAAGCCATCGTAAAAGGCCTCGAAGGAATCCTTTCAGACATAGAAGCAGGAAAACTCACAATAGGCGGTTCGGCCGAAGACATTCACAGCTTTATAGAAGCAGAACTTACAGAACGCATCGGAGAGGCAGGCAAAAGACTTCATACAGGCCGCAGCCGTAATGATCAGGTAGCCCTTGATATGAAGATGTATACCCGTGACCATATGGACAGCATGGTGGAAGAGATCAAGGAACTCATCAACACCTTTGAAAAGCTGATAGATGAAAACCGCGATACCTATATGCCGGGATTTACACACCTTCAGAAGGCACAGCCCACAACTCTTGCACACCATATGGGTGCTTATAAGGAAATGCTATTGAGGGATCTTAGCCGTCTCAGCGACACAAGAGACCGTCTGAACGAGTGCCCTCTCGGAGCGGGAGCATTCGCAGGCACTACCTATCCTCTGGACAGAGACTATACAGCGAAACTTCTGGAATTCAGAAAACCCACAAACAACTCCATGGATTCCGTATCTGACAGAGATTACCTTCTTGAATATATATTCGACCTTTCAACCATACAGATGCACCTCAGCCGTTTAAGCGAAGAAATCATCATCTGGAACTCCAATGAGTATCAGTTTGTCCGCATATCCGACGCCTATTCCACCGGCTCCAGCATTATGCCGCAGAAGAAGAACCCGGATATAGCCGAGCTTATTCGCGGAAAGACAGGACGTGTATATGGTGCGCTTCAGAGTCTTCTGGTAGTAATGAAAGGACTTCCTCTTGCCTATAACAAGGATATGCAGGAGGATAAAGAATTTGCCTTTGACGCCATGGATACCGTTCTTGATTCCGTAAAACTCATGAACGGAATGCTCAGCACCATAACCTTTAACAAAACCCGCATGGAGGATTCCGCAAAGCGAGGATTCACCAATGCCACCGACGTTGCAGATTACCTCGTTCGTAAAGGCGTTCCCTTCAGAACAGCCCACGGCATCGTAGGCGAGCTTGTTCTCTTATGCGAAGAAAAGAAGTGTGCCCTCGACGACCTCACACTCACAGATTATAAGAACATTTGCGACAAAATAGATGAAGACATCTATGACGCCATCTCCCTCGAGACCTGCGTTAAAAACCGTAAAACCACCGGCGCTCCGGGAGAATTATTGTGAATAATAGGGGAAGGTTCCCGCAGTCGGGAACCTTCCCCTATAATGCATTAGCGATGTATAAATATGCTACAAATACGCATTGGATGAGGATTTATACAAGATAAAATGACTAAATATGCATTTTTATACAAATAACACTTGCATTTTCATGCAAGAAAGCGTATTATCCAAACAGCAGTTAAGTAAATGCTTTTTGAAGAAGTACTTACCACACTTCACAGGATAACCTGTAAAGTCAAAAAGTTTTGAAAAGGAGAAAAGATATGGGCAATCTTACACCAAAGAACAACACACAGGGCGAGAAAGTAGTACTCGCGTATTCCGGCGGACTTGACACAACAGCAATCGTACCATGGCTTAAAGAAACCTTTGGATATGAAGTAATCTGCTGCTGTGTAGACGTAGGACAGGGCAATGAGCTCGACGGACTTGCCGAGAGAGCAAAGCTTTCCGGAGCTGCAAAGCTTTACATCGAAGACATTACCGACGATTTCTGTGACAACTACGTTGTACCATGCCTTCAGGCAGATGCAACATATGAGAATAAATATTTACTTGGAACGTCCATGGCGAGACCGGCCATCGCAAAGAAGCTGGTAGACATTGCACGTAAGGAAGGCGCTAAGGCAATCTGCCACGGTGCTACAGGAAAGGGCAACGATCAGATCCGTTTCGAGCTTTCCATCAAGGCTCTTGCTCCTGATCTTGACATCATCGCTCCATGGAGAATGACAGACATCTGGACCTTCCAGTCACGTGAAGATGAGTACGACTACATTAAGTCAAAGGGAATTCCTCTTACATTCTCTGCGGACAATTCATACAGCCGCGACAGAAACATTGTTCATATCTCACATGAGGGACTTGAGCTTGAGGATCCTTCACAGGAGCCGAATTACGACCACATGCTGGTTCTTTCAAACTCTCCCGAAAAGGCACCGGATAAGGTGACAGATGTGGAGATCAAATGGGAGGCAGGAATCCCTGTTGAGCTTAACGGAAAGAAGATGTCTGTTAGGGATATAATAATCGAGCTTAACAAGCTTGGCGGAGAGAACGGCATCGGAATCATCGATATCGTTGAGAACCGTGTAGTAGGTATGAAGAGCCGTGGCGTTTATGAGACTCCGGGACTTACCATCCTTATGGAGGCACATAAGCAGATCGAGGAGCTGATCCTTGACCGTCAGACTATGGAATTCAAGCAGATGGTTGATGTTAAGTACTCTCAGGTAGTTTATGAGGGTAAGTGGTTCGATCCTCTTCGTGAGGCTCTTCAGGCATTCGTAGAGTCAACACAGAAGTATGTTACTGGTGTTACCAAGCTTAAGCTTTACAAGGGTAACATCACAAAGGCAGGAACAACTTCACCATATTCACTTTACAATGAGTCTCTTGCGTCCTTCACAACAGGAGATCTTTACGATCACCACGACGCTTCAGGATTCATCACCTTATTCGGTCTTCCCGAGAAGGTACGTGCAATGAAGATGCTTGAGGTTAAGAACCTTCAAAATAACAAATAAATCCGGTAAGAACTTTGTATGATGCCTTAATCGGAAACCCCCAATAAGGCATTATAGAGAGTTTGCTCATAGAATGAAGCTCTTCGGCTCGGTAAACCGAAGAGCTGAGTTCACATTCAGACCTAAATCGGTCAATGTAAACCTGGGTTAAAAGTGAAAATTTAATCTTTATAAGTAGGTATGATACAAGCACGTATAAATCATGATTGTACATAAGCTATGAAGATAATGATGATAACTGTTTAGAGTCAGAAGATAATGAGAGTTTTCAATTGACTCCGGAGGTTCTATTAATGAGTATGATTTCAATAAACGGCGGTGTATGTGCCGCCAAAGGTTTTATGGCAGCTTCCTATGCTGCTGAAATAAGGAAAAAAGGCCGTGATGATATGGCCATGATCTTTTCAAAAGAACCCTGCACGGTGGCAGGAACCTTTACATCCAATGTTGTAAAGGCTGCTCCTGTAATGTGGGATAAAAACATTGTGAGCTCCGGAAAACCGGTGCATGCAGTAGTTGTAAATTCCGGTATCGCCAATGCCTGCACCGGAAAAGAGGGTATGGATGCCTGCAAAGCCGAAGCTAAGTGTGTTGCAGAGCACTTCGGAGATACATTTTCCGCAGAGTCCGTACTGGTAGCTTCAACAGGTGTCATCGGTATGCAGCTCCCAGTAGATAAGATGCTTAATGCCATCTCTGAAATGATTCCGCTTCTCGAAAGCGATGAGGCTCACGCAACCTCGGCAAGCAAAGCCATTATGACCACAGATACTGTGAACAAAGAATTTGCCGTGGAGTTTGAGCTTGACGGCAAGAAGGTTCATATCGGCGGAATGACAAAGGGCTCCGGCATGATTCATCCGAGAATGTGCACCATGCTTTGCTTCCTGACAACAGATGTTGCTATTTCCAAGGAGCTCCTGCAGAAAGCCCTCAGCGAAGATATCGTTGATACCTTTAACATGATTTCCGTTGATGGTGATACATCAACAAACGATACCTGTGTGATCCTTGCAAACGGCACCGCGGGGAATAAAGAAATTATTGACGATGATGAGGATTTCGAAACATTCAGATCTGCTCTTCATCAGGTTAATGCAACCCTCGCCACAAGAATGGCTGCAGACGGAGAGGGAGCTTCACACCTTTTCACAGCAAAGGTTGTCGGGGCGAGAAACAAGGATCAGGCGAGAACATTAGCCAGATCCGTTGTATCATCAACCCTCACAAAGGCAGCAATTTACGGAAGAGACGCAAACTGGGGACGAATCCTCTGTGCCATGGGTTACAGCGGAGCTCAGTTCGATCCTGAAAAGGTGGACCTGTATTTCGTTAATGATATAGGAAAGATAGCTGTTTATAAACAAGGAGTACCCCTTGATTTTGATGAGGATTTTGCTGCTGAGATCCTGGGATATCAGGAAGTCACAGCCCTTATTGAAATGAACGAGGGCGTTGAGACAGCCACCGCATGGGGCTGCGACCTCACACATGAGTATGTAGACATTAACGCAGAATATCGTACGTAAGGAGAAAGAGATGGACATTTCACAGGAGATAATGAATAAGGCTGCAACCCTGGTTGAGGCACTTCCATATATTCAGAAATTTCAGGACAAGGTAGTTATCGTAAAGTATGGCGGATCAGCCATGACAGATGAGAACCTCAAGATGCAGGTTATGCAGGATGTGGCTCTTCTTAAACTGGTTGGACTTAAGCCTATTATCGTTCACGGTGGAGGAAAAGATATTTCAAAGTGGATAAGCAAAGTCGGCAAGGAGCCAAAATTTGTAAACGGACTCAGAGTTACCGATGATGAAACCATGGAAATCGCTGAGATGGTGCTTAATAAGGTCAATAAATCACTTGTACAGCTCATCAACAACCTGGGCGGTAAATCTGTGGGTATCTCCGGCAAGGATGGAAACCTTCTTAAGTGTGTAAAGAAATACAGTAATGGAGAGGATATCGGTTTTGTAGGAGAGGTTGTAGACGTTGATACCACCGTCATTAAAGATCTCATGGATGATAACTTTATACCTGTTATTTGTCCTGTAGGCTTTGATGATCACGGTCAGACTTACAATGTTAATGCTGACGATGCGGCATGTGCCATTGCAGCAGCTATGCATGCCGAGAAGCTTGCTTACCTTACTGATGTAGAGGGCGTATACAAAGATTTTGAAGATAAAAATTCCCTTATACATACATTAAGCCTTGATGAGGCTCAGGAAATGATTGATTCCGGAATTCTCGGAGGCGGAATGCTTCCCAAGCTTCAGAACTGTATAGATGCCATGAAGAAGGGCGTTAACAGTGTGCATATACTTGACGGAAGAGTACCTCACTGTCTCTTGCTTGAGATATTCACTAATAAGGGTATCGGAACCATGATTGAGAAATCAATTGATAAAGCATTTGACTAATATTTAAAGAATAGCGTCTTTTCTGATAAAATGATCGGGAGAGACGCTTAAAGCATATTTACAGAGGGGATGATTCCCCGGTATCGGAGGTATGACAATGAAATATATGGATGACTCCATTGTAAAGGGCAATGTTGTAAACGACCGTGTTTTGAACGATGGAGATAAAGTATTCTATAAAACCTATAATCGTTTTCCTGTTGCATTTGATCACGCAGAAGGAGTCTATCTCTACGATGTAGGAGACAATAAGTATCTGGATTTCGGAGCCGGTATTTCGGTTTGCGGTCTGGGTTACGGTAACGCTCTTCTTAACCGTGCAATGAAGTCACAGATCGACAAGGGACTTCTTCATACATCAAATCTGTTTTACAACGAGCCGGCTGTTGAAGCTGCAGAGAAGCTTACTGAGATGACCGGTATGGATAAGGTTTTCTTTACCAATTCAGGAACCGAGGCCGTAGAGGGTGCACTTAAGATTGCCCGTCGTTATCATTTTAATAAAGGTAAGAAGGGTTGCGAGATCATCGCCATGCAGGGCTCCTTCCACGGAAGAAGTATGGGTGCTCTCAGCGTGACAGGTAAGGATCATTATCGCGAGCCTTTTGAGCCGCTAATCGGAGGAGTTAAGTTCGCAATCTACAACGACCTTGATTCGGTCAAGGCTCTTATCAATGAAAACACCGGAGCTATCATCATGGAAACATTCCAGGGTGAGGGCGGAATATATCCTGCCACAGAGGAGTTCCTTAAAGGCGTGAGAAAGCTCTGTGATGAAAATGATCTCCTTCTTATTCTGGATGAGATCCAGTGCGGAATGGGACGTACCGGATATCTTTTCGCATGGCAGGAGTACGATGTGAAGCCGGATGTCATGACAGTGGCAAAGGCCCTTGGTAACGGAGTTCCCATCGGCGCTTTCCTTGCCTGCGGGGAAGCTGCAGAGGCCATGAAGCCAGGTGATCACGGATCCACCTACGGCGGAAATCCGTTTGTTTGTGCGGTTGCTTCAGCAGTTCTGGATGTATTTAAAGAAGCAGACATTCCGGGACACGCAAAGAAGATGGGAGAGCATCTCTGGAAGGCTCTCGAGGAGATTAAGGAAAAATACCCTGATCTGGTGGTTGACCACAGAGGAAAGGGTCTTATCCAGGGACTTGAATTTGCGGAAGGAGTAAAGGTTGGTGAAATCGTGAAGAAAGCCCTGCTCGAGCAGAAGCTGATCCTCATTTCGGCAGAACACAACACCATCCGTTTCGTACCGCCTCTTGTTATCGAAAGAGAGCATGTAAACGAGATGCAGGAAAAGCTGGACGCAGTGCTTGCCGGTCTCAGTTGAAGTGATCAATAACAGTATCTGTACATGACTCATATCAAATTATTAGGTCATATAATCCACAGGAGACGGTTCCTTTATAAGAAAACCGTCTCCTGTGGATTAGCTTTTATAGAATATAATTAGCGAAGCTTCATGATCTCATCCAGCAACCTGTTTGCTGCATCCCATTTTGAAAGCAGTGGGAGTTCAACTTCCGAATCATGTGAGATCAATGTGAGGACATTGGTGTCACCCTGGAAGCCGGCGCCTTCGACTTTAACGTTGTTTGCGGCGATGAGGTCCAGGTTTTTCTTTTCAAGCTTCTTTCTGGAGTTTTCAATCATGTTCTCGGTTTCCATTGAAAAACCGCAAAGGAACTGGCCTTTCTTTTTGTGTTTTCCGAGATATTTCAGTATATCATCTGTTCTTTCCAAAGGAAGTGAGAGATCAGATCCGTCATCCTTCTTCTTTATCTTGTTATCTGCAACGGTAGCCGGTCTGTAATCTGCTACGGCAGCCGCTTTGATGATGATATCCGTATCCTTCTGACGAGAGGTGATTGCCTCGTACATGTCAGCGGCACTTCTGATGTTAACAACCTTGACATTTGCAGGATGAGGAAGGTTCACAGGCCCGCTTACCAGAGTAACTTCTGCACCTCTTGCGGCAGCGGCTGAAGCTATGCTGTAGCCCATCTTGCCGGAGGAACGATTGGTAAGAAAACGTACAGGATCCAGATCTTCACATGTAGGTCCGGCACTGACCATGACGCTGAGCCCCTTCATATCCTTTTCGCAGGCCGCCTGATTGATGACCCAGTCAACTATCACAGATGGATCTTCAAGCTTTCCGGCACCTTCTGTACCGCATGCAAGATGTCCTGACGCGGGTTCGATAACAGTCCATCCGTAATGCTTGAGCTTCTTCAGATTGTCCTGAAGTATGGGATTATTCCACATCTTGGTATTCATGGCAGGAGCGATAAGCTTGGGACATTCGCAGGCCATGAGAGTAGTTGTCAGCATGTCATCAGCTATGCCGTTTGCCAGCTTTCCGATTATATTGGCGGTGGCAGGGGCAATGATGACACAATCCGCCTTATCCGCCAGGGCAATATGCTCAACCTCCCAGGGGTGGTTTCTGTCAAAGGTATCTGTTACCACCTTATTGTGGCACAATGCTTCGAAAGTATTGGGAGTGATGAAGTTCAGGGCATGCTCGGTCATGATGACGTCAACATTGGCATGGTTCTTAACCAATCTTGAGCAAATGTCAGCGGCCTTGTAAGCAGCAATCCCGCCGGTTACTCCCAACAAAATATTTTTACCTTTAAGCATAAATACTCCTTCCTGAAGTTTTTATTTGATGGTCTTGTGATACAGTATTTCGAGACCGTTCAGCAATAGATCCGGTTCAAAACAGACCTCGTTCTTCAGCCAAGGCAGGATAAGTTTCCCCAGTCCCCCTGTGAGAACCAGAGGTAGTTTATTCTTTGGGAGACCAATCTCCTCAGCCACCCGGTCATGAATTCCGTCGATCATGGCAGCTGTGCCAATGACTTCTCCGTTAATCATACACGAAACCGTGTCATCCCCCAAGAGCTTTTCAGGTGCATCAGCAGTGAGCTTCGGAAGCTGGGCAGTCTTTTCTGCTTCAGCATCCAGGCTCAGCTGTATCCCTGCCGAAATCATGCCGCCAATGAAATAACCCTCACTATCGATGGTGGACATGGTGGTACAGGTACCGAGATCATAAACCATTACGGGAGCACCATATTTTGTAACCGCAGCCAGCATATCCACAAGTCTGTCCATGCCGAGAAGAGACATATCGTAATTTCTGACAGGGATGTCAATGTTCTGTTTGCTTGCAATCTTCGGTACCTTTCCTATAAGTCTCTTTATCGCGGAAACAAGTATAGGGTTAATGTCCGGCACAACCGAAGATATTATGGAACCCTCAATCTCCGAAGGAGAAACAGAATTCTTATCAAGGATAGTCTGAAGCTCATTCATGAAGCTAAGCTGATCCCATCTCTGTTTGGTAACTGCTCTGTCCTGAAAAAGCTTTGTGCCATTTTCAAAAACACCTATAACGATATTTGAATTACCAACATCTATCAAAAGAATTTTCATAATAATCCTCATTCCGCCTATTACTGCCGGCGGAAAAAATACCAGTCAAATATAAAATTTGACTGGTATAAATTAATCATTTAATAAAATTTATTTTGCTGCAATTCGTGATTTGATAAGTGCTGTCACAACGATAGGAACGATAACAGCAGCAACGATCATTTCAGGAACACCGTTTCCAAATACTATGCCAAGTATCACTCCGAGAACCTGGTCAACCGGGATGTTATTGGCTGCGGCATAAGCACTCTTAAATACCACATAGATGGTGCCCATAACAAGACCTGTGTTTGTGAAAGCTCCCACAGCGCCGCATAAAACCAGAACAGCAAAGCGGATTGCATCATTCATCTTGGGAAGAACCTTGCTGAATGCTTTGTAAACAAGCCATGGTGTAACACCAACAAGCATACGAGGTACAAAACATATGAACAGAGCCCATGGTGATCCGTGTGAAAGACCCGGAACAGGAACTGTCGGTGTAAATGCAAATGAAAGGATACTTGGAGCCATGATGTTCTTAAAAAGACTTGTTGCTCCGAAAAGGAATCCAAGGAAAGCACCCTTCTTAGGTCCCATAAGGATTCCGCCGATGATGACCGGCACATGTAAGATAGTAGCTTTGATGAGAGGCAGGTCAATGATGCCAAACGGGGTGAATGCCATGATCAGCACAATGGCTGTAAACATTGACATGATGGAAAGGTCACGCACCTTGCCGGAAACATTGATACCAACCTGTGACTGAGTGGTTGAAGTTGATACATTATTATTCATTTTTATCCTCCTGCTACGGTCTTTGACTTATAAGGCATCTGC
Source organism: Oribacterium sp. FC2011 (assembly GCF_000701645.1). Taxonomy (NCBI): domain Bacteria; kingdom Bacillati; phylum Bacillota; class Clostridia; order Lachnospirales; family Lachnospiraceae; genus Oribacterium; species Oribacterium sp. FC2011. Next base: position 68,875 of record NZ_JNJM01000005.1, on the reverse strand, counting down.
CGAACGACTATCGTACGGAGTCCAATGCAAAGTATCGTGCAATTTCATTATGTCATTAGTTGACTTTTCTTGCAATGTTTTGGAATGGACTTTTTGGCATACAAGATATAGATATTTAAAAGGAAATATACATGATATTTGGTTAACATGTATATGAGCATTAAATATAGCAATGATGCTTGCTACTTTAATAAAATATCCGTTATACTTTCCTCATCTGTTAATGCCGCTTTTTGAGCCATACTATCTGACAAACTTGTTCATAGCTTAAGGGCTCTGTATAAGCATTATCTTTAAATCTATATCTGACATGTAAATGTAGATTATATCGCTGATAATTTAATTATGGAGGATCAGGACATGACAGCAGGAGATACAGTATTAAAAGAATATCTGTCTAAGCTCGGGGCGAAGGAATCGGTCCCGGGAGGGGGAGGCGCCAGTGCACTTTCAGGAGCCTATGGCGTAAGCCTCGGACTTATGGTCTGTGCATTCACAAGCGGTAAAAAGAAGTACGCTGACTTTGAGCCGGAGCTTATCAGAATACAGGAAAAACTCACTAAACTGAGAGAGGATTTTCTGAAGCTTTCAGATGAAGATGAAGAAGTGTTCTATCCCCTCAGCAAAGCCTACGGACTTCCCGAGGACACAGTGGAGGAAAAAGATTATAAAGAAACAACTCTCGAAACCTGCCTGTCCAATGCTTCCATGACACCCATAAAAGTTATGGAAAAAGCCTGTGAAGCTCTTATCTATATGCAGCAGCTAGCGGATAACGGCTCAAAGCTTATGCTTAGCGACGTTGGAGTGGGAGTTTCATTTTTGAATACAGCCATCGAAGGAGCTGTGATGAATGTTTACATCAATACCAAAATGATGAAAAACACTAACCGCATGATTGAGCTCAATGAATATGCAAGAAAGCTGCTTCTGGACGGAACTTCCAGAGCGAGACTCATCTATGAACAGGTTGAAAGCACCATTAAACCAAAGTATGATGATGGGGATAAAATAGAAAGAAATAAAGTAGATTTCAGCTGACAATTAAATCGGAACAAATTGATTTCAGCTGATAGTTAAATCTGAACAGGTTGGGTTTTGGTCAGATAGCTCTGTTTTGCAGAAGGATGCCGGGACCTGAAACTGAACCAGGCACAATATAATTATCATATAAAGGAGAAAAATGAAAGAATTAAGAGGAAAGCTTATTGCAGACAGAATAAAGGGCGAATGCCTGGACTTTGTGGGAAAGTACAACGGAATCCTTCCGGCTCTCGCAGTACTGAGAGTAGGTGAGAAGGAAGACGACATCGCCTATGAAAGAAGCATCAAAAAACGATTTGTGGATTACGGACTGGAAGTAAAGGATTATGAGCTTCCGGCAAACTGCACCAACGAAGAATTCCAGGAAGTCTTTGACTTCATAAATGATGACCCTGAAATCCAGGGAATCCTTGTTATGAGACCTCTTCCCGCACAGATAGACGAAGAGGCAATGCTGAAAAAAATGAATCCTCTAAAGGATCTTGATGGAATTACAGATGCCAATGTTGCCGGTGTGATGCGTGGTGACAAGCATGCATTTGCCCCCTGCACCGCACAGGCAGTTGTGGAAATCCTCAAGGACTACAATATCGAAATGGCCGGAAAGCGTGTCTGCGTAATCGGAAGATCCATGGTAGTAGGAAAACCCCTCTCCATGCTCCTTCTCAAAGAGAACGCCACAGTTACAGTCTGTCACTCAAAAACAGAAAACATCAAAGCCGTTGCCAGTGAAGCAGACATCGTAGTTGCCGCCATCGGTAAAGCCAAAAAAATAAGCAGCGGTTACGTCAGAGAAGATGCCACCGTCATTGATGTCGGAATTAACGTTGACGAACAGGGCAACCTCTGCGGAGACTGCGACTGGGATCAGATCGTCCTCAAAGCCTCAGCCGCAACCCCCGTCCCCGGCGGCGTAGGTACCGTAACCACTGCCGTCCTTGCCCAGCACCTCGTCGAAGCCACAAAACTCCAGAAAAACCTTTAATGATTATTTATGTAAACAGCACCAAGGTGGTCTTGCCTACTCTTAGGTGCTGTTATTTGCATCCATAAATATCCAGAAATAAAACATATGCCCGAGCCGGTCTTTCAGACTGCTCGGGCATTTTCACATTCATATATAGTCTAAAAACAGACATTGTTAAAATCATTTTTTAGTACTACAATACACCAATACATCCCTTAAGGTCCGGTTTATCACTAACCCTGCGTAGCCACCGTAGCCTTCACTCTGTCAAACGCATGGAATACCGAAGTGGCCTTCAACAGCACAACAGTCACGAGCGCCTCAGCCCCGATGTAGATCAAATTGTAAACCGCAGAGTAAGCGGCCGGATTCCAACCACTCCAGGCATATTCGCCCCAGAAAACCCAACCTGATAAGAAAGAAAAGAACCATCTAAGACAACAGGCTGCCAGATATCCGATGAACAGCCCATTCTTCCTGCTGCAGAAGAAACCTGACACACCAAAAGCACCAAAAGCAAGAATGTAATCAAGGATAACCTGCACAGGTGAAAGAACAAAAGGCTCCAGAATAAACTGGAGAATTCCATAAGTTACACCGGAAACGAGACCGACTACAGGTCCGAAAAGAAAACCCGGAAGAGTTGCGAAAAGCATGGAACATAGAGTGATAGCTCCGCCCGTAGGAAATTCAAAGACCTTGATCATTGAAGTTACGGTAGCCAGTGCGATGCAAAGCGCACAGTAAGCGAGTGTTCTGACATTTTTTGACATAAAAAAAACCTCCTTAAAATGGAGGGGCAGACTACTATCCGGACATGGATAGTCAGATATTTGCTTCCCTACGCAGGTACTAACCTGATCAGGTAAAAAGGGTTGATCCTTAGATCATCTCAGCAAAAGCGCCCCTAGCGTTTACATAGAAATTATAAGCTATGAGGAAAAACTGTCAAGTTAAATCTGGTTGCATAAAAGTAATATTTAATATAAAGAAAGTGAATAAAATATATGACTGAAAAGAATAAATATAAACTGCAAAAAAAACTCGAGAAAGTAAAACAACTGATAATTATAGGCTTGATGGTATTATGCGGACTATGGTATGTGACCAAAGGCAGGGAAAAGGATAATTCAGCCTATGCCTTCTCGGAACAGAAGTCTTCAAAGATTATTATAGAAAAAGAAGGATACGGAGTGGATTCCGAGAATGAAGATTCGGGAAAGAATCGTGGTAAAGAATCAACTGAATTTTCATCAGCAGATGAAGAATTCTCAAATGTTGAAAGTCTGGAAGGATTGATTGATGCAGACTCGGATGAGAAAGTACAAAATAATAAAGAATCTGATGGATCAGATGATATCGAAACCCTGGCATCTGCGGATAATGATTCCGGAGATCGCATCAATCTTAACAGTGCCACTCAGAAGGAACTTGAATCTCTTCCGGGAGTCGGACCGGCAACCGCCAAAAACATTATCGATTACAGGGAAAAGTATGGTGGGTTTGCGGATATCGAAGAAATAAAAAATGTAAAGCGAATAGGAGACAAGACCTATGAGAAACTGAAAGAATATATAACGGTCTAAGCTACGGCACATACTTTCACCGGCTTATCAAAGATAAATTCGGAGTCAGGTTTTTGTATAAAAGATTCCCTAATGCATAATATACAGAATTGTGCTATCATAGACGCAAGATTACAAAAAAATTTGTCGGACTATGCCTAAATCTGAAAATATTCTGTACAAATCAGGCAGATGTCTGTAAAATGTGCATTTGCACAACTTTTAAGGGAGGCTCTTAATGGAACAGAATCAGGAGAGAATGACTCACGTTGTATATTCAAAAGATGATGATGGTCAGGTGATAATCGCAGATGAGGTTGTTGCCATCATCGCAGGCATTGCTGCCACAGAAACAGAGGGTGTTGATTCCATGGACGGAGGATGGTCAGGTGAGATCATTTCCAGAATGGGTATCAAGGACCTCAGTAAGGGAGTTACCACCAGCATAGAAGAAGGACATGTATCCGTAAATTTAAGTCTCAATGTTAAATATGGTTACTCCATACCTGAGGTATCAAAGAACGTACAGGAAAAGGTTGTTCAGGCCATAGAATCCATGACAGGACTTAACGTGCTTGATGTTAATGTTAAGATTTCCGGCGTTGTCACCACAGAGTAAAGTTCAAAAATTATACTATCGAAAGGTATAACTATTGATCGTAAACAAATGACTAAATCATTTGCAATATAGAAATAATATATAGATAGGACAGATATGAATAAGCGAGAAGAAAGAGATCACAAATTTAAACTTCTTTTCTCCACACAGTTTTATCCCGGAGATGAGATCCCTGCACAGATGGAGAGCTATTTTGCTTCACCTGATTATGAAGACGGCGATGTACTCTTCAGGGTTGAGAATGTTTCCGAGGAAGAACAGCAGGAACTTGAAGCTGCAGTACAAAAGATCGTAGATAAGCTTCCTGAACTTGATGAAAGGATCAATTCATCAGCTGAAGGCTGGAAGACAGACCGTATGACAAAAACTGATCTTACAGCCATACGTCTCGCGCTTTATGAGATAAGCTATGATGACGACATCCCCGAGAAGGTAGCTATAAACGAAGCCATAGAGCTTGCTAAAAAGTATGGTGGTAACGAATCAGGATCTTTCGTTAACGGAGTTCTTGCAAGACTTGTTGATGGCAGCCGTGAGTCTACCAGAGTAGAAAAAGCTCCCCGTAAGCTTCAGGGCGAGATAACAGAAAAGAAGTCTTCGGAAGGTAAGAGTGTTCATATCCTTATCAATAAGAATAATAAGTAAGTTATGAATAAGCCGAATCGAGCATATTCAGTATCACAGCTGAATCGCTATATTGCCAATATGTTCGCTCAGGATTTTGCCCTTTCAGGCATTACCATAAAAGGCGAGATATCAAATCTGAAATATCATTCTTCAGGTCATATTTACTTTACTTTAAAAGATACAGCTTCGCAGATTTCCGGCATCATGTTTGCCGGAGATCGTGCGGGGCTTCAGTTTAAGTTAGAGGATGGCATGAGTGTCCTTTGCACCGGAAATGTAGGTGTATATGAAAAGGGCGGAAGTTATCAGATTTATGCCAAAAGCTTCACCGCAGACGGACTTGGAGATCTCTATGTAAAGTTTGAACAGCTGAAAAAAGAACTTTCCGAAATGGGGATGTTTGATGAAATGTATAAGAAACCGATTCCCCAATATGCCGGAAAGATAGGTGTGGTTACTGCCAAGACCGGTGCAGCTGTAAGAGATATCATTCAGATTGCGAAAAGACGTAATCCATATGTAGATATCACTCTGTATCCGGCACAGGTTCAGGGCGAAGGTTCCGCCGAGTCTATAGTCAGAGGCATTAAAACTCTGGATCTTATGGGACTTGATGTCATTATCGTCGGAAGAGGCGGAGGCTCCATCGAGGACCTTTGGGCATTTAATGAAAGAATAGTGGCACAGGCAATATTTGATGCCGACACACCTGTGATTAGTGCTGTAGGTCATGAAACAGATACCACAATTGCCGATTTTGTTGCTGATCTGAGAGCTCCAACCCCCAGTGCTGGAGCCGAACTGGCTGTATTTGATCTTGATAAACTTTTTAATGATCTTTCAGGTTACCGGGCAACTCTGGATGCTTCCATGTCAGAGCATATTCTGGATGAACGCCAAAAGCTTTCCATGTATAAGCTGAAGATCAATCAGCATAGTCCCAAGTCTATTCTCAGCGAGTATCAAAAGAGGGAGATACTGTATAAAAATGAGCTGAAGCAGCTTATGCAGGATAAACTGACCGACGAAAAAGAACGGTTAAAGGATTATGATGAGTTTAAAAACATCATGAGAGACCGCCTGCTAAAGTCAAGAAACAGACTCAGAGATTATGAACATCTGCCTTCTGTCATGAGGCAGAGTATTGAGAAATCAAAACACAGACTTTTGATCCATACTGAAAAGCTTGAAGCGGTAAGTCCTTTACGTAAGCTATCCTCAGGTTACGGATATCTTCAAAATGAAGACGGAGGCAAGGTTTCAAGTGTGAAAGATGTAAGCATTGGCTCAGTTATCACAACAACCTTGAAGGACGGCAGCATCAAGAGCAGAATTGAATCTGTTAATGAATCCTGATCTGTAAAGGTGATTAACGTTTGTTAATTAAAAATGTTGAATGTGACAGAAAGAATTTACGTTTTTAAATCAATAAGATTTTCCGGGAGGAACGATGTATGCCGGTGAAAAAGAAAAATCCTTATGTAAATGGCGTTGAGGCTGATGAAAATAAAAAACCTTTAAATGAAGTATTTTCGGAACTTGATGAGATCCTTGAAAGTATGGAAACAGAAGACAGCCTTGAGAAGACCTTTGAAATGTATAAAAAAGGTGTGTCTCTTCTGAAGGAGGCTTCTCTAAGTATCGATAAGATTGAAAAACAGGTAAAGGTGTTGGATGAAGATGGAATTCTCTCATGAATTTGAGCTTACAGTTAAGAATATAAATGAAATTATAGAGTCATATCTTCCTGAGCGGGAGGGCCTCCAGAAGCTTGTTATCGATGCCATGGATTATTCAGTTGAGGCAGGCGGAAAACGCATAAGACCCATGCTAATGCTGAAAAGCTTTGAGCTTTATAAAGATATGATGAGCAATGAAAAATACGAGTTCCTTCTCCCGGTGGTTCATTCCTTTATGACTGCGCTGGAGATGATCCACACTTTCAGCCTCTGTCATGATGACCTTCCATGCATGGATAATGATAAATACAGAAGAGGAAGGGAGTCTACCTGGTATAAGTATGGGGAGGATATGGGTACTCTTGCAGGAGACGGACTGACACTCTACGCCTTTGAACTGGTTTCCGGGGTATTTGACCGGCAGCTTAAAAAAGTGAGATCAGGAGAGACTGATGTCCCGGCCGAAACATTGGCGGAATCCTCTCAGGCATTTGTGAAAGCCGTAAATATCCTTTCCGGTAAATCCGGTATCTACGGAATGCTGGGCGGCCAGTCAGTTGATGTAGAGATGACAGGAAAAGCCTTAAGTGATGAGCAGCTTATGTTCATTTACAGATTAAAGACCGGTGCACTTCTCCAGTGCGCTCTTATGATCGGAGCAGAACTCGGGGGAGCTTCGGAGGATGATCTGAAAAAGCTTTCCGGTATCGGCGAAAAGATAGGCGTAGCCTTCCAGATACAGGATGATGTTTTAGACGAAACAAGTACAGTGGAAGAACTTGGAAAACCTATACATTCTGATGAAGAAAATCAGAAAACCACCTATGTTTCCATTTACGGACTTGAAAAAGCCGGAGCTGAGGTGAAAAAACTTTCCCATGAAGCTATTGACAGTTTCACAGAGTTAGAGGGTGTCAATGAAGACGCCCGGGCCTTCCTCATTTCACTTACAGATCTTTTGATCCATCGTAAAAAATAAAAGAAAGTTATCGAAATGTTACTTGATGATATACACGGACCTGCTGATCTTAAGAAGCTAAATGATAAGGAGCTTCAGCAGCTTGCATCCGAAATCAGAAAATTCATAATAGAAAAAACATCTGAGTACGGCGGACATCTTGCGTCAAATCTCGGCGTAGTGGAGCTGACCATAGGTTTATTCAGAGCACTTGACCTTCCTAAGGATAAGATAGTATGGGATGTCGGACATCAGGCATACACTCATAAAATCCTTTCCGGCAGAAAGGACGATTTTGACGGGCTCAGACAGTACCATGGAATAAGCGGATTTCCGAAACGTGCAGAAAGTCCTTACGACTGCTTCGGAACCGGACATAGTTCCACCTCCATTTCTGCCGGTATGGGTATCGCTGAAGCCAGAGATATAAAAGGTGAAAACTATACAGTGGTTTCCGTTATAGGAGACGGTTCACTCACCGGTGGTCTCGCCTACGAAGGTCTCAACAATGCTTCCCGCATGAAGAAAAATTTTATAATTGTTCTCAATGACAACAAGATGTCTATATCCAAAAATGTAGGCGGAATGTCTAAGTATCTCAACGGTCTTCGTTCTGCCAGCGGGTATAACCGTCTGAAGGTTGATGTGGGAGGAACTCTTTTGAAAGTTCCTGTGGTTGGTGAAGCCCTCGTTCATCAGATACAGCAGGCAAAAAACTCTCTTAAGCAGCTGGTTATTCCGGGAATGCTTTTTGAGGATATGGGTATCACTTACCTCGGTCCTATAGACGGCCACAATATAAAAGAGGTTGAACGCACCATTAATGAGGCAAAACGCATCAATCATGCGGTCCTTGTTCATGTGATCACAAAGAAGGGCAAGGGCTATAAACCTGCGGAAAGATTCCCTGCAAGATATCACGGGGTTTCTCCTTTCAATGTTAATACCGGGAAGCCTCTCTCAAACGGAGGAAAGACCTACACAGAAGTATTCTCAGACAAAATATGTGAGCTTGCAAAGGACAATAAGAAGATTGTCGGAATCACTGCAGCTATGCCGGATGGTACCGGACTCACCAGATTTTCCGAGGAGTTCCCCAACAGATTTTTTGATGTGGGTATAGCTGAGCAGCATGCTGTAACCAGCGCTGCGGGCATGGCTTCCAACGGACTTAAGCCTGTATTTGCGGTTTACTCAAGCTTTTTGCAGAGGGCCTACGATCAGATAGTTCATGATGTCTGTCTTCAGAAGCTCCCTGTGGTTTTCTGCATTGACAGAGCAGGTCTTGTGGGTTCTGACGGAGAGACTCATCAGGGTATTTTTGACTACAGTTTCCTTACATCCATCCCTAACATGACTGTGATGGCACCTAAGAATGCAGGTGAACTTGAGATGATGATGGAATTTGCCATGAAGTATCCTCTTCCTATAAGCATCAGGTATCCGAGAGGCGTGGCTTATCAGGGTCTCAGTGAGTTTAAGGAGCCTATAGAGTATGGCAGGTCAGAGATAATATTTAAAGGAAAAGACATTGCCCTTTTTGCGGCAGGTTCCATGGTTTCCACCGCCGAACATATCAGAGATAAGGCGATAAAAAGAGGCTATGATCTGACTCTCATTAATGCCCGTTTTGTAAAACCCATAGATACCCATGTGATCGATGAACTTGTCAAGGATCATAAGGTCATAGTTACACTTGAGGAAAATGTCAAGCAAGGCGGCTTTGGCATACAGGTTGAGGCTTATGTTCATGAGAATCATCCCGGAACAAAAGTTGTCACAATTACCCTTCCCGACAAATATGTAGAGCATGGTAATGTTACAAAGCTCAGGGAAGGACTTCAGATTGACAGTGAATCAGTCATGAAGCTTCTGAGTGAAAAGGGCATCATTGATTTCGGATGTGAGGAAGAGGGATAATATTGAAAAAAGAAAGACTGGATGTTTTGCTTGTAAATAAGGGTCTTGCGGAATCAAGAGAAAAAGCAAAACGTACGATAATGGCAGGAATCGTATATGTTGACGGACAAAAGGAAGATAAGGCCGGAACAACATTTGATCCTGAGGTTTCAATTGAAGTAAGAGGAAATGTCCTTCCATATGTTTCGCGAGGAGGACTTAAACTTGAAAAAGCTATTAAAGAATTCGGTGTTTCCTGCGAAGGAAAGGTATGCCTCGACATAGGCGCCAGCACCGGAGGATTTACAGACTGCATGCTTCAGAACGGAGCAGTAAAGGTATTTGCCATAGACGTGGGACACGGACAGCTTGACTGGAAGCTCCGGAATGATGAACGCGTCGTATGTATGGAAAAAACCAACATCAGGTATGTGACACCTGAAGATCTCGGCGAGAAGGCAAGCCTTGTTTCCATCGATGTGAGTTTTATAAGTCTGAAGCTGGTGCTTCCCGTTGTTAAGACACTTATCAATGATGACTGCCAGGTGGTCTGCCTTATCAAGCCCCAGTTCGAAGCCGGAAGAGACCAGGTTGGGAAAAAGGGAGTTGTGCGGGATAAAAAGGTACACACAGAAGTTATTGAAAAGACATTGTCCTTTGCCTACTCCATAGGTTTCGTTCTTAAAGGACTTACCTTCAGCCCCATAAAAGGACCTGAAGGCAATATCGAGTATCTTGCGGAACTTGTGCCCGGGGAAAGCGAAGAAACAGATCTTACATGGCTTCATGATGAGGCAGTAAAGATCGTTGATGCGTCACATGATATGCTGGACATAAAGTGATTATTGATGCGTCACACGATATTCCGGACATAAAGTGATTGTTGATACTTCATATGATTTGCCGGACATAAAAAAATAATACACTGTAACTCTGGCTTGAAGAATACTTCCTGAGAACAAAAATCTCAGGGGACTGCCAAGCTAAATCAGATCTGATAATAAACGAGACTAACATGAATGTAATACTGGTTGTGAATAAAAGTAAAACAGAAGCTCTGGATTTTCTGAAGACTGTAGAAGAGTACCTTGATTCAAGGGGAGTTCATCACAGGGCCCTTCTTCAGGAAAATTACACAAGAGACGATTTCAATGATGCTGATGCCATTGTCAGCATCGGCGGGGACGGCACCATGCTGAGGATTGCCGGAGTACTGAGAGGCCAGGATACCCCTATGCTTGGTATCAATGCAGGGCACCTGGGATATCTCACTGAAGTATCCACAAAGGAACAGATACCGGAAGCTCTGGACAGACTTATAAGACATGATTATCTGAGAGATGTAAGAGGAATGCTCCACGGAAGTCTCAGACGTAACGGTGAAGTCATAGGCAGGGGAACCGCACTTAACGAAATACTAATCACCCGCAGTAAAGGCATCATGGTCTCTAAGTTTTCGGTTGTCTGTGACGGGAAGTTTTTAAGCAGCTATATAGCGGACGGAATTCTTTTTGCCACCCCCACAGGCTCAACAGCCTACAATCTTTCTGCAGGAGGACCTATAGTGGCACCGGGATCACCGGTGATCATCATGACTCCCATATGTGCCCACAGTACGAGCAGCAGACCAGTTGTGTTACCGTCTTCAAGCCGTATAGAGATTACCATCGAATCCCACGGAGAGATGGTGGCCTTTGACGGTGAGCATGTGATAGAGCTTCAGGAAGGTGATCTCGTTACCGTACGTAAAGCAAATGAGCTTACAACCCTTATAAAACTAAGAGAAGGAAGCTTCCTTGAGACTCTAAGGGAAAAGCTGGACAGTGAACGCTGACCATTAAACAATAACAGAAACTATCGGGATAAAGCAGACGAAGGAGAGCTGAGATGAAGAAATCACGGCACCAGAAAATAATTGAGCTTGTTGGTCGCATGCGCATAGGTACACAGGAAGAGCTTGCGGATATTCTGATAAAAGAAGGATATAAGGTTACTCAGGCAACTGTATCAAGAGATATTAAGGAGCTTAAGCTCAGTAAGGTTGCGGGCAATGACGGAGTCCAGTACTACCAGATCATCGAAAAAGAGGAACAGGTATACTCTGAGAAATATATACGGGTTCTGAGGGAAGCTCTCATGAGCATGGATACAGCAGGAAACCTTCTGGTTATCCGTACCATGTCAGGCATGGCCAATGCAGTTGCTGCGGCATTGGACCAGTTCAGACTTGAGAAGATCGTCGGTACACTTGCGGGAGATGATACCATTATGTGTGCCATGAAAAATGCCCAGGATGCGGAAGACATAAAGAAACGTATCCAGGAAATAATGGGCTGATTTCTTATGATATTTACGGATGATAAATCAACTGAAAAGAGGAGACAAAATGCTATATCATCTACATGTAAAAGATCTTGCACTGATTGATTCTGCGGAGGTTGAGTTCGGACCGGGGCTCAATATCCTTACAGGTGAAACCGGTGCAGGTAAGTCCATATTGATTGGATCCATAAATCTGTGTCTTGGTTCCAAAGGAAGCAAGGATATGATCAGAAGCGGAAAGGAATCCGGCTTCGTCGAAATGGTTTTCGGAGGGCTCAGTAAACATCAGGAAGCAGAGATGCGTGCTCTTGATGTTGAGCCGGAGGACGGCCAGATAATCATCAAAAGAAAGATCTCCAACACAAGGTCGGAGATTAAGATTAATGATGAAACCGCAACTCTTTCGAAGCTTAGGAAGGTTGCCGAACTTCTGATAGACATTCACGGACAGCATGAACACCAGTCTTTGCTAAGGGATGGTTATCATCTTAAGGTCCTTGATGATTTCCAGATAAAGGATACTTCGGACTTAAGAAAAGACATAAACGATAAATATCATGAATACACCGCGCTAAAGGATAAGCTTTCGGGTTTTGATATGAACGAAGCCGAAAGACTCCGGGAACTGGATTTCCTTAAGTTTGAAATCGATGACATCGAGAAGGCAGAACTTAAGGAAGGCGAAGAAGAGGAGCTGTCCCAGAAATACAAGAAATACCAGAATATACAAAAAATCTACGGTTCTGTTCAGAAGGCAAGAGCTGTAATGGATGAGGTTGATTTCAGTACAGCCATAAAGTCCATACAGGATGCATTAAATTATGATGATAGTCTGCAGAACATAAGTGACAGTCTTTATGACCTTCAGTCAATTTCCGAAGATACCATAAGGGACCTAGATCATTATCTCGATAATAATGATTTTGACGAGGAAGACTTTCAGGAGATCACAGAGCGACTTGATTATATCCGGGGAGTTATGGCGAAGTATGGCGGCACAGTCGAAAAAGCCGAAGCTGCTCTCGTAAAGAAACAGGAAAGACTCAGATTACTGGAAGATTATGATGAGGAAAGAGAGAAGTGCCAAAAGGCACTGAAAAAATCCGAAACAGAACTTTTAAAGCTTTGCGAAGAGCTGACAGCGAAAAGAAAAAAAGGTGCAGAGATACTGTGTGACAGGATACGTACCGAGATGACTGAAATGGGATTCCTGGATGTTCGTTTTGATATGGCATTTTCAGAGCTGAAGGAACCCGGCTCCAACGGAAAGGATGAGGTACATTTTGTTGTCAGCCTGAACCCGGGAGAACCGGTGAGACCTTTAAGTGAAGTTGCATCCGGCGGTGAGCTGAGCCGCATCATGCTTTCCATAAAAACAGTGCTGGCTGATACAGATGAGATACCTACTCTTATTTTCGATGAGATTGATACCGGTATCTCCGGAAGAACGGCAGAGAAGGTATCTGAAAAGCTTAAAAAGATAGCACAGAATCATCAGGTTATATTGATAACCCATCTGCCTCAGATCGCGGCAAAAGCAGGTGTTCATTTCTGTATCGAAAAGCTTTCCGAGGACGGACATACCCATACAGATATCAGAAGACTTACAGATGATGAATCTGTCATGGAGCTTGCAAGACTTCTTGCCGGAGGAAGAGTTACAGATGCTGTTCTTGCCAATGCCAGGGAGCTTAAAAACCTTGCTAATGACACATTGAAAGAAGTATAATAAAAGAAGTTATATTGTGTTAATTCTTAAGTTAAATAAGATGATACAACAACCACATAATACAAGTTGGGAGGCTGCAAAAATATGAAGAATGTATTGATGCTTGCATCGGAGTCTGTTCCTTTTATCAAAACCGGCGGACTTGCCGATGTTGTTGGTTCTCTTCCTAAGACCATCGATAAGCGTTACTATGATTGTCGTGTAATGATTCCTAAGTACATGTGCATTCCATGGGAATGGCGTCAGAAGATGGAGTATGTTACACACTTTTACATGGATTATCTCGGGCAGTCCCGCTATGTAGGTGTTCTCAAATATGAAAAAGACGGAGTGACCTATTACTTTATTGATAATGAGTCATATTTCTCCGGAGACAGACCTTATGGAGACTGGTATTGGGATCTTGAGAAGTTCTGCTTTTTCTGTTATGCAGCTCTTTCAGCATTACCATTACTTGACTGGCATCCTGATCTGATTCATTGCCATGACTGGCAGACCGGTCTCGTACCTGTACTTTTACATGATAAGTTCGCAGGCGGAGAGTTCTATCGCTCCATCAAGTCGGTTATTACCATCCATAACCTTAAGTTCCAGGGTGTATGGGATGTAAAGACTATTCAGAGATTTACTCAGTTAAGTGATTACTATTTCACCTCCGATAAGATGGAATGCAAGAAGGATGGCAACCTCCTTAAGGGTGGTATAGTTTATGCTGATGCCATCACAACAGTTTCCGATACCTACGCAGAAGAAATAAAGATGCCATTCTACGGAGAAGGTCTCGATGGACTTCTCAGAGCAAGAGAGCATGATCTCCGCGGTATCGTTAACGGAATTGATTATGATGAGTGGAATCCGGAGACTGATAAATATCTGAATTTCAATTACGGTGCAAAGAATTTCCGCAAAGAAAAAGCGAGAAACAAGAAGGCTCTTCAGCAGGACTGGAATATGGATGTAGATCCCGGCAAGATGATGATCGGTATCGTATCCAGACTTACCGACCAGAAGGGACTTGATCTCGTTGAGTGTATCATGGACGAGCTTTGCCAGGACGATATCCAGTTTGTGGTTCTCGGAACCGGTGATGAGAAGTATGAGAATATGTTCCGTCATTACGGCTGGAAGTACAGTAATAAGGTATCTGCTCAGATTTATTATTCCAATGAAATAAGCCATAAGATTTATGGTGCATGTGATGCTTACCTCATGCCTTCACTTTTTGAGCCATGCGGTCTTTCACAGCTTATCGCACTTAGATACGGAACTGTTCCTATCGTCAGAGAAACAGGTGGTCTGAGAGATACAGTAGAGCCATTCAATGAGTACGAGGATAAGGGAACAGGATTCTCCTTCACCAATTACAATGCTCATGAAATGCTCAATACGATACGTTATGCAGAGAAGATCTACTATGATCGTAAGCGTGATTGGAACAAGATGGTAGATCGTGCCATGGCAACCGATTACTCATGGAGAACTTCTGCAATGAAGTATCAGGAATTATATGATTGGTTGATAGGATATTAATTTTAGATGGATTTTATAGTTGAGTTGTTAGATAATTATATGCTTGTAACTGCGATCAGTTCATGGTTTCTGGCGCAGGTTTTAAAAACCATGATTGATGCTTATTTTAATAAAAGCATCAACTGGGAAAGGATGACAGGATCAGGAGGCATGCCTTCCAGTCACTCTGCTTTTGTGGTTTCAATGACTACAGCGGCAGCCATAGAACATGGTGTATCCTCATCGATTTTTGCCATATGTTTTGTGCTTGCAAGTGTTGTTATGTATGATGCTACGGGAGTCAGGAGAGAGACGGGAAAACAGGCTGTTCTTCTCAATAAAATGTTGGAAGATAACCCCTTTAACTGGAAACCGGAAGAGTTTGAGATGAAACTCAAGGAGTATGTCGGACATACGCCATTGCAGGTGCTTATGGGAGCTCTTCTGGGTATCCTGGTAGCCTTTTCGGTAAAGACAAGATATTGAGGATTACGATACTAAACAACATATGATTATTACAAGATTAAAAAGAACGATATTGTATTTACTGAGCTGCATGCTTTTGGCATGCAGCTTAGTTTCGTGTAAAGGTGTTGAGATAACCGGCAGGACAGAAGCCATTGATGAGTATACGGAAGCTCAGTGCAGACTGGTTCTGTTTTCCGAAAGGAACAGGTATCAAAATGCTTTAGGCACATCTATTTGGGAGCTACCGCTTGAAGGTGAACTTGAGACCTCTTACGGACCTTATTTTGTTTCCAGGATGAAGGAGTTTCTTGAGGATATAAAAACATTAAACCTTATAGCTAAAGAGACCGGTATCGTAGCATCCACAGCCGATATGGATACCATAAGAAGAATCTCAGGAGAGTTTTATGACGGACTTACGGAAGCGGACAAAAACATCATGGGAAACTGTACGCTGGAAGATGTCATCACCATGTATAACGAGTATTTCCTGGCCTGTAAAACAGCTCAGTACCTTGTGTCCGAAGAAGATGAAGAAATAGCAGATGCCGATGTTAAGGTCATAAGGATTCAGGAAATCATAGTTTCAGATAAAGCAACCGCAGATGATCTTCTCGAAAAGGTTAATGTCAAAGGCGCCAACTTTGCATACTATGCGAGACAGAACAGCGAAGATACAGAAATTGAAAAGACAATTTCAAGAGCTGAAGAACAAAACGCACGATTCAATGCGGCCTTTGCCCTTGAACAGGGCGAGATATCCGGTGTTATCGAGCAGGATGGAAAGTTTCACATCATAAAATGTATCAATTCCTACGATGAGGAAGCTACCGCCGAAAATAAAGTCCTTATACAGAATGCCAGAAAGACAGAGGCTTTCTTTAAGACATTTAATGGCTATACCGATGAACATATCATCAGGTTCAGATCTGAATTCTGGAAAAATATAGACTTGTCTACAGGCAGCGATAGTAAAGCTGAGAATTTCTTTTCATTGTTTGATGAAAATGTAATCTTAGAATGATCATCTAAATTATATTTCATTTAAAAAGGACAGGATAGATGTTAAATCCGTTTATGGATTATAATGTCTATCCTGTCCTTGTTTATTTCTAAACCAAGATTTTAAATTGTGGAAGCCGACAGTCTGTTAACGAAACATAAGATTCTCTACTTATATAGCGATTACAACTCCGCCATCTTCGGCATATATTGTGGAAACACCCATGGTGTCCGCGATGACGATCCTTCTGAAGCTGGCAAGTTTCAGAAGCTCTTCTTTAACATATTCTGCACGTTCAGGACAATTAACGTGTGTGATGGTTAAAAGCTTATCCTTGGTGTTTTCGGGACCTCCAACACGCTCGATTGCCAGCTGAACCATACGTTTGATGGCCTTGTTGACACCTCTTTGCTGTTCGAGCTTATGTATAACTCCATGAATTGCAACCATTACAGGTTTTATATTAAGGGCAGTAGCCATAAATACCTTCACTGCGGAAAGTCGTCCATTTTTACGAAGATTTTCCAGAGACCCAAGCACAAATAAAATCTGCATGGTTTGTATCTTTTCCTCAATAAGGGTTACAACCTCGTCAAAGCTTTTACCGGCTTCTTTAAGTTCCTGTACACTTATACAGAGATTCAGCTCGCCTGCGGTTGCTGCGTCGGAGCTGAATACTTTTATCTTTTTGTTACTGTCAGGGAACTCTTCTTCATACATTTGTGCGCCCACAACAGCAGCCTGATAAGAACCTGAAAGATGTTCTGAAATGGTTAATATATAAACTTCGTCTGCATCACTGTCAACGATTGCCTGCTTGTAGGCTTCCGGAGAAGGACATGCAGTCTTGGCACCTTCACGTGATTCTCTTGACCGTTTAAGAAAATCCGCCTGATCAAAACTCTCATCATCAATAACAGAATAGGATGAACCTATCTCAAGAGTAAGGGGAACGATCAAAAAATGACCGTCTGCCTTAAGCTCCGGTGTCAGATCACAACAGCTGTCAGCAATAATTCTATAATCCATATTACCTCCACGTTTCATGACGTAGTTTTCATTACTACATATTATAGCAAATGAGAAAACCATGTCAATGACCTTGCCCTTAAGGTGAATTAGCGTTAAAATTAAAAATCGTATGTACTAAATTTAACAGATGAGGTTATGGATAAATGAGCCTGAAAAATTATTCAAGAAAAAACAGCCAGAATCGTGATGGCGATATCATAGATAATGTAACACGCATAAACCCCGAAGGATCCGGTCAGACACAGAGACAGGAACCCTCTTATCATAAGGATAATAATTATGGATTAAACAATGCTTCGGATTTGAATGATGATCCTATGGATGAAAGAGCATTTGAAGAACAGCTTCAAAGAAGACGTGAAGAAATCAGAAGCCGTCACAGAGAACGTTCGAGAAAACGTAAGATGAAACGCATCACATATACAATCATTGCGGTAGACATCATATTGTTACTGGTGCTTGGCATATTTATCGGAACAGGAAAACTTAATTTATCATCTGTTTTCGGAAAATCCGGAAACAGTGAAAAAACTGAAACTACAGCGACTGCTGAATCGGAAGCAGAGACAACCGCTCCCGCAGAGGAAGATCCTGCTATAGTTCTTACGGAACTCATAGCTCAGAGCGACAGACAGGCTATGATGTATGACTATGATGCTGCGGTAGAGACATTAAGTACATCGGAATATGCAGAGAGTCCTGAAGTACAGGCAAAGATACAGGAGTATGAAGCTCAGAAGGCAGCATGTGTTCCTTTTGACAACTCCCAGATAACACACGTTTTCTTCCATATTCTTTGCCAGGATACTGACAGAGCTTTTACAAACGATGCAGCCGGTAAGGATTTCAATCAGGTAATGACCACCATTCCTGAGTTTGAGGCTATCCTTCAGCAGATGTATGACAGAGGATATGTTCTTGTTGGTCTTCATGATATGGCTGAGATGCAGACACAGGAAGACGGCACCAGAAAGATGGTGAAGAAGCAGATAATGCTTCCTGAAGGTAAGAAAGCCTTTGTAATGTCTGAGGATGATGTTTGTTACTATGAGTATATGGAAGGTAAGGGCTTTGCGGACAAGATGGTTCTCGATGAGAACGGCAAGCTGAAGCTCCAGTACACAGACGCAGAGGGTAATGTTTCCATCGGTGATTATGATATAGTTCCTATACTTGATAACTTTGTTGAGGCTCATCCTGATTTCTCCTACAGAGGAGCAAAGGCTATCATGGCATTTACAGGCTACAATGGAGTCCTCGGTTATCGTACGGATGAAACCTATGACGAGTCTTCTGAGAATCGTGATCCGAAAATGAAGGCCAATCCAAACATTGCGGAAGACAGAGAGACTGTAAAGAAGCTTTTCCAGGCTCTTGTGGATGATGGTTATGAGCTTGCTTCCCACAGCTGGGGTCACATCAACTTTACTAATAGAGAGCTTGCAGACCTTCAGAGAGATACTGACAGATGGGAGCGTAATGTTGAGTCACTTATGCCCGGTAACTGCGATATCATCCTTTATCCTTTCGGAGCAGATATCGGAGACTGGCATCCCTATACAACGGAAAATGACAAGTTCAATATGCTTAAGGCCGCGGGATTTGATTATTTCTGTAATGTTGACTCAAATCCTGTATGGGTTCAGTATACTGAGGACGCCGTAAGACAGGGTCGTCGTAACCTGGATGGTTACAGATTGTGGATGGACTATTCAGGTGAAGACAACAAGCTTTCAGATATTCTGGATGCAAAAACTGTTTTTGATACAAGGCGTCCTACACCGATTACATGGAATTAAGGGCGTAATAGTTCAGCCGGGGCAGATGCCCCGGCTGAACTGTTACTGTATAATTGAAGTCGGAAATATGTATGCAATTTACTACTTGCAATGGAAAAATCTGAGTGCTATACTACTTTCATATACTAAAGTGTAAAAGCGCACAAATTAACGCGTGAAAATGCTAAAGTGCTTGTGCGTTTTAAACATTTTAAAATATAATAGCAGAGGTTTTGACATGAATGACAAATTAAAGACTAAGGAAGTAGACCATATATTCGACGCAATACTCACTTTGAAATCAAAGGAAGAGTGCTATAAATTTTTTGAAGATGTTTGTACCATCAATGAGCTTCTCAGTATGGCACAGCGTTATGAAGTTGCAAAGATGTTAAGAGAGGGTGAAACTTATCTGAACATTGCTAAGGCTACAGGTGCTTCAACAGCAACTATTTCAAGAGTTAACAGGTCACTGAACTATGGTGCAGACGGTTATGATATGGTATTTGAGAGACTTGGATTTGAGGATAACCTGAAGAAGAAATAAAAAGATGCAGCCGAATCGGCTGCATCTTTACTTTTTCATGAAAGACTATTTTTTCTTCATAGCTCTTTCGGCATTCTGCCTTTCAAGCTCTTTTTCATGAAGTCTGTCCGCGATCTTCTCCATAAGGAGTTTCTTTATAAATACATCCAACCCAAGCTCACACATAAATGAGAAAAGCTGAAGTTCCTCACGATCTTCGTCTGAAAGATCCTTGAACTTAGGGTCATCGGCACTGAAGGAATGAAGGGAAATTCTGTTCATTTCTTCAACTTCGTTAAAGATACGGCTCTTTTCGGCAGCCTCCATGGTAAAGACTTCGTTGTAGATATCTGTGAGACTTATGGAAGACTTTCCGCCGAAATACTTATCATTAAGAGGTTTCAGCAGTGCCTCGATATCATTAAGCTGAAGCATGCCCTTGTAGTAGTAAATAAAGAGAAGAACGAGCATATGATCCCTGTTGTATCTCTTTTTATCAGGTGGAGGCAGGAGCTTGTTTTTGGCATAGTTGTTTATCATGGTTTTGGTCAATGCCTTATCATCGTGATGCCGCTTTATAGGGTCGAGATTTCTCTCCATAAACCCTGTCACCTGATCCATATAGAGATCGAGATTCGGAATATCCTCGGACTTTATATAGTTAAGGGAGTGGAAATATTTAATTATTTCATCAATCATTGTTTTATCCATGCGAACAAGTATAACATAATCTATTTTTTGTCACAATACGTAGTTATAAAAACTACGTATATCTAAAACTATAAACAACGTAGCGAAAGAGAATGACTTATGCTATAATCAACCAACATATGTTTTGATAAAAATATATTTATATATAGGAGAATCATGGAGAATCTTGAAAGCATTTTAAATAAAGAACAGTGTGAAGCCGTACGGGAAACAGAAGGACCTTTACTTGTACTGGCTGGAGCGGGATCCGGAAAGACCAGAGTTCTGACCCATCGTATAGCTTATCTTATAGAGAATTGTGGTGTGCAGCCATGGAACATCCTGGCCATAACATTCACCAACAAGGCAGCCGGTGAGATGAGGGACAGAGTTGACAAGATAGTTGGGCTCCGGGGCAGAGAGGTCTGGGTATCTACCTTCCACTCGATGTGTGTACGTATACTTCGACGTCATATTGACAGACTAGGGTATAATTCGGATTTCTCAATTTATGATACGGATGACCAGCGCACAGTTATGCGTAAGGTTTTTAAAGATCTAAACATTGATTCTAAAAACCTGAAGGAGCGTGCGGTTCTGGCTGCGATTTCAAAGGCAAAGAATGAGGGGTTGACACCGGTTGAGTATCGCGATCAGATTTCAGGTGGAGATTACAATGAAAAAAAGATAGCTGAATGCTTTACCTTGTATGAGAAAATACTTCATCAGAATAATGCTGTGGACTTCGATGACCTGCTCCTGAAGACGGTTGAGCTGTTCGATACAGAGCCGGAAGTTCTTGAGTATTACCAGGAGCGCTTTAAGTATATCCTGGTAGATGAGTATCAGGATACCAATGACATCCAGTTTAACCTTGTGGATAAGCTTGCGGGGAAGTACAAAAACATCTGTGTTGTTGGTGATGATGATCAGAGCATTTACAAGTTCCGTGGAGCAAATCTCGAGAATATCCTTTCCTTCGAGAAAAGTTTTCCCGGGGCAAAGGTCATAAAACTTGAGCAGAATTACCGTTCAACGGAGAAGATCCTTGATTGTGCCAATGCTGTCATCGCCCACAATACCGGACGCAAGCAGAAGCGCCTCTGGACCGATCATAAAGGTGGAAAGGATGTCACCTTTAAGGAATTTGACGGAGCCAATGATGAGGCCAATGCTGTTATCCGTGAGGTAAAGGACTGCGGAAGATCCTATCACGATCAGGCCATCCTTTACAGAACCAACGCCCAGTCACGACTTCTTGAAGAGCAGTGCATCAAGATGAATGTCCCCTATCAGATCATCGGTGGAGTTAACTTCTATCAGAGACGTGAGATAAAAGATGTACTGGCATACATGAAGATAATTGCCAATGACTCTGACAATGTGGCATTTGAACGTATCATAAACGTTCCCAAAAGAGGTATAGGTGAGGCCACTCTTGAAAAACTCAGGGTTTTTGCTGCAGCAAATTCCACTTCGGAACATACGGTTACTATGTATGAAGCGGCTACAAAGGCAGGGATCATTGGCATAGGCGGAAAAGCCGGAAAGATGCTTCAGGAGTTTGTTAACATGGTGGAGAACTGGAAGGATAAGCTCCGCTATGCAGGTTACCTCAATGAAAAGGCAGTGGATGAGGATAGTTACTCAATTCAGAGGCTTATTGAATCCATCAGGGATGACTCAGGTTACGGAGAAGAAATCAAGCTTGAAGGTGTCGTAGAAGCAGAGACAAGGTTCCAGAATATCGAAGAAATCATTAGCAAGGCATCTGACTATCAGAAGAATGCAGAGGAACCTAAGCTCAGTGAGTTCCTGGAGGAAGTTTCACTGGTTGCTGACATTGACCGGAAGGACGACAATACGGATCTCGTTACACTTATGACCCTTCACGGCGCAAAGGGACTGGAATTCCCGAAGGTTTATCTGGTGGGTATGAGTGACGGACTCTTCCCGGGCTATAAATCCATGAACGAGCATGATGACCTGGAAGAGGAGAGACGACTTTGCTACGTGGGCATCACGAGAGCACAGGATGAACTGGTCATGACTTCCGCAAGAACCAGAATGGTCAACGGCAACTACGAGCGTATGAAACCCTCCATGTTCATAGATGAGATACCGGATGAGTTATGCCAAAAGACAACCTTAAACAGATACGGCGAAGACGAGATGCCGTTTGCGGATGCTTTTGGCGGAGGATCTTTCGGAGGAGGTTCCTTCGGAGGCAGCTCCTATGGTTCCGGAAGCTACGGTGACTATAGAAAGAGCAGGCGTGAAAATCAGAGATATGATGAACGCGACGAGTACCGCCATGACGATGATTTCGGTAATGTTATCGGCGGCAGAGGCAACAGCCATTCCGGAAGAAACAGCTCCGGAGGTTTCTCAGGTGGAAGCTCCGGCGGCTTTGGCGTGAACAGCTACGGTTTAAGCGGCATGGGTTCAACGGGGTATACAGGCAGAAGCGGTTCCTCCTATGGCTCAGGCAGAAAGTCAGGTTCCGGAATTCCCAAGAGTCTTCAGACAACAGGTGTCCAGAAATTAAGCAGCCTTGACTATAAAGTTGGCGATACCGTAAGTCACATTAAGTTTGGTAAGGGAACAGTACTTTCAATAGTCGATGGCAAAAAGGATTATGAGGTTACTGTTGATTTTGAAAAGGCCGGACAGAAAAAGATGTTTGCAAGCTTTGCCAAGCTGAAGAAGATTTAACAATATTTTTATTATTTTCCAGGTTTGATGGTAAAAATACGTCATAAATGTTATAATTTCCTCATATCAATAAAAAGATCGGAGGTATCTCATGGACAGATTTGATATCGAAGCGTTAAGAGATAATGCAAAGGAACTTACACATAATATTAAAGCTTACAGAAACGATGCAAGAGATCAGGCAGAGCTTCTCCTTCAGAAGCTGAAATTACAGAACTACATGGAGCAGAAAAGGGATGATGAGAAGCTTAAAAAAGTTCTCATGACACTTCTTGCTATCATAGGAATTGTTGCATCCATAGCTTGTATCGCATATGCTGTATATCGTTTCGTAGCTCCTGATTATCTTGAGGACTATGATGACTATGAGGATCCTGAAGAGGATGATGACGTAGTTGTTGAAGATTAATCGAAACTTGGAGATTAGTGTTTTAAAGTCTTCTGACTCTGTTTGGAGTTGGAAGACTCTTTCTTTTCTTATATTTATATTTCAAGGAGATTTATAGATGGATTTATGTTCCAATGCAGAGAGATGCGGTGGATGTTACTATCAGGGTACATCCTATGACGACGAGATCAAAATAAAAGAAAAGCAGCTACATGAGCTTTTAGAGCCTGTAATAAGAACCGATGATTATATATTTGAACCGATTGTGCCATCACCTGTAAACGAAGGTTATAGGAATAAAATGGAGTTTTCCTTCGGGGATTGTGAAAAAGACGGTCCGCTTACATTGGGACTTCACCAGAAGCACAGCTTTTTCAACATTATCAATACTGACGGCTGCTCACTTACACATAAGGATGCAGACTATATCGTCAGAGCCACAAGAGAGTACTTCTCAAAGCTTGAGATCACCTATGAGCATAAGAAAGCGCATGAAGGGTATCTGAGACATCTTCTCTTCAGAAGAGCTGTTAAAACAGGGGAGATACTTGTGGACCTCGTGACTACTTCCCAGTGGGACAGTGCCATGAGAGTTCCGGCTCCTCAGGAAGTGATCGAGCAGCGTGCAAAGGAACTTGATGAGTGGTTCAACAGAAGATACAGTCCCAAGGCTCAGAAGAAGCATAAAAAGCCGGAGCCGGACAAATACATAAGAGTCAAACCATCTGTGTCAGAAGAGGAGGTTCTTGAGGGCTGGAAGGATATGCTTTTAGGACTCAAGGAGGATGGCAAAATAGAGGGAACCTTCGCAGGTATTCTTCATACCATCAATGATTCCCTTGCCGATGCAGTCACCGATATGGGAACCACAGTGCTTTACGGAAAGAACTATTTCTATGAAGAGATACTGGGACTCAGGTTTAGGATCACACCTTTCAGCTTCTTCCAGACCAACTCTCTGGGAGCAGAAAAGCTTTACAGCAAAGTAAGAGAGTATGCAGGCTTTAGTGAGCTACAAAAGGAACAGGAAAGTGGAGACATTAAAAAACCTGTTATCTATGACCTTTATTCAGGAACCGGAACCATTACCCAGCTTATGAGCAGTGTTGCCTCAAAGGCTATCGGTGTGGAGATAGTTAAGGAAGCCGTTGCTGCGGCAAGAGAAAATGCTGAGCTTAACGGAGTAACCAATTGCGATTTCATCGCCGGGGATGTCCTTAAGGTTATCGAGCAGGGCGGAAGACTCATAAAAGAAGACGGCACCTATGAGGACGCACCGAGACCTGATTTCATCATACTTGATCCACCGAGAGACGGTATTCATCCGAAGGCACTGACAAAAATCATAGACTACGGCGTTGATAAGCTGATCTACGTTGCCTGCAAGCCAACCAGTCTTGCAAGAGATCTGACCCCGCTTCAGGCCGCTGGCTACAAGGTTGAGAAGCTTTGTCCCGTTGATATGTTTCCGCGAACAAACAACTGTGAATGCATCGCATTACTGATGAAAGATAAGTAGCATAGTTATCCACCGGGGACGGTTCTCACCGGAGATAACCGTCCCCGGTGGGTGTAACCCGGGCACCGCACCGAAAACGCCGTTTCCCCGGAACCATTATGGTGAGTTGTATATGAAAAAGAAATTATCTAGTGTTTTGATTTTGATTCTGCTTTACATATGTGTTTTAACCGGATGTAAAAAAGAGGTTAATATCTCTGAACAAAACAACAAAGCAGAGACTACTTACGAATATTCTGAATATCCTTTGGAAAGAAACGGATTGAATCTTCATCTTGATTGCATGTCCGTAAGCGGAAAGGAAACCGGGAAGGACATCCTTCTTATCCATGGAGTTACGTACTCGTCAAATGAGTTTGATACCGATTATGAAGACTACAGTCTGGTGAGAAAACTGGCTCAGGACGATTATAGCGTATGGCGACTGGATATCGCGGGATTTGGTCAGTCTGAAACTGTTGAAGACGGCTTTGTTCCTGACTCTGATTATGCCGCAGAAGACATAGATGCAGCTGTAAACAAAATAATCGAGGTGACAGGACATGACAAAATAGATGTTCTGGGATGGAGCTGGGGAACGGTGACCGTCAGCAGATTCGCTTCGAAAAATCCGGATCATATAAGAAAGCTTGTTTTATATGCACCTATCCTTACAGGTGTGGGTGAATATGAAGTGACAGAAGCATTTCACCACAATACATGGGAACATGCAGCGGATGATTTCCAAAGATGCGAGGACGGAACATTTGACTACTCTATAGCAGACAAGAACGTCATTGAGATATTCTGTTCAAACTGCTGGCACTATGACGGGGAGTATAGCCCCAATGGCGGAAGAAGAGACATTTGCGTATCCAAAGACACAGATTTGATCGACCTGAAAAAGCTGAAAAATCCAACGCTGATTATTTGCGGAGGAAATGACCCGTATCTAAACTATGATAAAATTCATGGCGCAAATGAAATGTTACCGGAGGGTTCGGAGGTTCAGGTGATTGACGGTGGTTCTCATGTGATCATGATTGAAAAACCGTATTATCATGAATTCTGGGACAGACTGATACAATTTTTGGATAAAGAGTAAAAATAAGAAGAGGGCAGATAGTTATGGCAGCATAGCTACCTGCCATTTTTTTGTAGGTTGATAACATCATTTTATATAGCAATAGACTATAAACTCCGTCTCCATAACCCTGAAAATACGATATACTATTATCTGTAATCCATAGAACATGGATCAAAGGAAGTGGAGAAAAGAAAAATGAGAAAAAAGACCATATTAACAGCGTTAATGCTGATATCAGCGGACCTGCTCCTCGGTGGATGCGCAGGCAATGTACCGCAAAGCCCGAAAGACAGCACACTGCAGAAAGAAAGTACACAGCAGAGTGAGAGCGCCGGGATTGAGGGCTCCGGGAAAAGTGATTCTGCGGAAAATGCAGACCCCTCAGGACCAAAAACAGACTCGGATTCAGAATCCAAAGCAGACTCAGGCTCACAAGCAACAGATGCAGACTCAACCACAAAAACTGACTCAGAAACCCTCAAAGTCCCCGCTTCAGAAAAAGACCTTTTCACCTTTATGTCCGGCGAATGGAATCTCATAAATCCTGTAACTCATGAGGATTATGCTCATATCGAAATCTCGGACAACGGATATTTCAAGTACGGCTATACAGACTCTGATGAAAGATGTACCGGAGTGTTCACGCCGGATCACCAGTACAAGGGAGAAGAGAACGTACCTCTGTCATTCGCTCTCAGTGTGTCGGGCCTGGATAAGATGACATTTCCCGACACGGGATATCTTGCTCCGGACGACGGATACAATTCCACTTATGCGAAGCTGTATTACGGAAACTGCGACGGAGAAGACTACATATACATGGAGGAGACAGGAAACGGAGATTCCTTCATGAGTTCCGTGCTGTTCCAGGATCCCAAATATCCGGACGAGACATTTTCACTTGGCTCAAACTCATTTATCATGCACAGAGAGAGCAGCAAGGCTGCTAATGCTTCTGCCGAAACTGATACCTTTTACGCATGGATATGGAAAGCCGACGATAGCGGCATCTGGACTCAGGAGATGAAGCCCCTTACCTGGGATGATGAAAATGAATACACCGGAAACCCATACACCGCAGCGGCCTTTATGCCAAAGGAAATGGGTTCCAAATATTATAAGTATTCCAACAGTGTCAACAAGAAGCTGCTCCTCAACGAATACAATCTCGAGCTGGATTTCCCGAGATATATGTGCAGGCTGACAGTTAACTCAGACGGCAGTCTCAAGGATATCGAAGAGGTGGATAATGCTTTCTACGGAATGTATGACTTAGGAGACCTGGAGCCGGAAGTAAGCTTCGAGGGAATGACATTCCACTTTAAAAACAAGTTTTATGACCTTTCCAAACTGGGAGCAGGCAATGCCATCCTGGACGTGTTCCACGCATACGGTAAAGAAATCATAGATTGCCATGTAAGCCCGCACATGAGTGAATACTATATATATGACAGATTCCTGGGGGAGCTTTGCCCGGAGACCATACAGGGCACGAATCTTATCTGGCTTGATGATGATTTCACGACTGCCATATATTCACAGGGGAATGACGTAAGAGACCTTTGCGGAGATCTCATGTATCATTCGAATTATGATGAGATCCTGGACCTTGCCTTCATAGAAGATGGCAAAAAAGTCAGATGTTCGGCGATCAAATCAGGGGATAGTAAAACCTATGAAGAAGTCTTCGAAATGCCCGAAAGACTTGATGGTGCCATGAATGCTTACTGCACGTTTGCAGACTCTGGAAGAGCAAGCGACTACAGAAAGTTCATGGAGTATGCTCCTAAAGACGCTGTATTCTTTGTTGTCATTGACCCTCAAATCTGGACCCGGAATGTATTTAACATGCAGGAAGTAATCGAAGAAGATGCTTTGAACGATGTCCTGGTTGTTGCATTACAGGATGATACCACATCGGATGTGTATGAGGGCGATAAGAAGATTACCGATACCTGGTATCTCAATAAGGAGCGATGCGGCAGATACAAAATGACTGTATCCGAAGGCATGCCCCGCTACACCGTCAAAGTCACCACACAAGATCAGGGAAAAGAGAAAACCAAAGATTGGCCTGTAACAGAATTCAGCGGAAAAACCTACACCCATTGCAAGTTTTTCAGTTGAGAATCGCACCCCCGTCTCACAAACACCATAAACATCGGCAAGAATGTTTCAGGCACGGGACCGCATATATCCGATTACAGCATTTTGGAAGAGATTTACAAAGATGGTATCATACAGTCCGACGGCAGCATCCTTGTATACCGGCCGACACTGTATTTTGACGTGGACCCGGAAAACGAGATATATTATTCAGAGAACGGCGTGCTTTACACTAAAGCAGACGGAAAGCCCGTGCTGTACGAAAGTTCAAACTAAATTCACAGATCCCACACCGGATTCAACTACCGTTGTGGGATCTGATTTTTTAGGTACAATGCAAACCGGATGGACCATGAAACCCGTCCCCCGGGACAAACAAAAAAAATACTGATTTAAGTTGAATTTTTGTCGATATAAAAAATAATAATGGGCAGAAAGCGGATATCAATCTGAGGTATTACGAAGAAGAGAAGCTTTCTGCCGGGAAGTATTGAAAAAAGAGGCAACTTAATGCAGAAAAATAAATTTTGGAAGTTATATATATTGATTCCGGTATCGGCAATTGTGCTTTCTTCAGGGGCTTGCTCTCCTGGGCATCCCGGGAAGGTTTTAAGTGTGACTTCACCTCCTGCTGATTCAACCGGAAAAGCAAATTCAACCGGAACAGCAGATTTAACCGGAGCAGCAAATCCAACCGGAACTGTAAATCCAACCGGTACAGCAGATTTAACCGAAGCATCAGCTACATCCGGCAAAGCTGATTCATCCGGTTCAGCCGGTACAGTTTCCGGTGAGGATACATCAAAAGATGCAGAACCTGTTAGAAGCGCAGTAGATTTTGATCATGAGCTGGATTCGTATATTCCGAAGAAGTATCATTATAATTTTTATTTCACATATAAAACCGTACATCCCTGGTGGGATGCCGTAGCCCTTGGTATGGAAGAGGCCCAGAGACAGTTTCTGGATAAAGGGATTACTGTTACTTATGAGTATATGGCACCGGAAGGGGCTTCTGCCGAGGATCAGACAAAACGTCTGCTTCAGGCAGAACAGAAAGACTATGATGTGATAGGCGTGGATGTTGCAGACGAGTCGGTCATATCTCCGGTTATTGACAGGATGATCGACGCAGGAACAAAAGTAATGACCTTTTCAAGTTCGGATGCAGCCGATGGTTGTAAAAGGATAGCATATGTCGGAAACACACATAATTATGAGGACGGTGTGGACTTGACGGAAGCCCTTTGCGAAAAGCTTCAGTATAAAGGTAAAGTAGCCATACTTGTGGGGAACAAAGGTGCTCCGTGTCATGAAGACAGGGCGAGGGGTGCCCGGGATACTATCGAAAAGTACGCTGACATGAAGATCGTGGCCACGGAATATGATATGGACTCTGTAGATCTGGCATACGGGCTTACACTGAATATCCTGAAAAAGATCCCTGATCTTGACGGCATTATCTGTTGTAATATGAGTAACCCCGTAGGCGCTGCCAGAGCCATCAAGGAAACGGGCAGCAAAGCAGTTATTGTGGGCATGGATCATGATCAGGAAGCATTGAGATATCTTGATGAAGGAGTGATTTACTGTCTGGGAGTTCAGGATTGCTATTCAATAGGCTTTGATACACTTCAGGTAGCAGTAAAAATTGCTGACGGAAATCTGCCGGGAGAGTTATTTCCGGACAAAACAGATGAGATAACCACTGTTATTTATCAGAAAGACGCGGCATTGATGCTTGAACTGCTGTATGGTGATATTTGAAGATGAAAAAGAAACAGATAACGAACAGAACATTTTTGCTTACAGCCATAATAGGCAGTTTGCTTATAATTGTGATGATAACTTCCAATGCAATCTGGTCATCAAATCAGACGCTATTACAGACAGAGGAAGCAGTTTTAGCTGTAAGCAATTTTTATCTTGAAAACATAGCTGACCGTCGAGCTCAGACAGTTGAAAGTCGAATCGACAGCGAATTCAGTCAGATGGAAAAGGCGCTTGACTTTATTCGGGACGAAAACATTGAATCACAGGAAGAATTAAGAACTACACTTGGTAAAATCAGAAATCTGTTGTCCCTTAACCGTTTTGCACTGGTAGATCAGGATGATGTTGTGTACACGCAATATACAACATATACCGGCAAAAGCAGACATGAATTTTTATCAGAAGAGAAAATGGAAGATCGTACCATCAGTACAGTTTCCCTTTACGGCTCCTCCAAACAGCTGTGCCTGGCTATACCGACGCCGGATCTTACTATCTTAGGTAAACGATTTAAAGCATGCTTTATCCAGATAGACATAAAAGACATCATTGACCTCCTTGCGGTTGATGATCAGGGCATAACATATTTTGCATTATATTCAGTAAACGGCAGCAATCTGTCAGGAACGGAACTTGGTCCGGTAATTTCAGATAAGAATATATTTGAAGCAACAAAGGGACTTGTTTCCGAGGATATATGGAAAGAGAATCGCGAAAACTTTCTAAATGATGCAGGTGGAAGCATGTCGTATTCCTTCAACGGTGTAACTGAAACGATGTGCTACGTTCCTCTTCTTAACACAGGATGGGAGTTTGCTGTTTTGATCCATGAGAGCGTTATCCTGAGTGAGATCCGTGACATCAGTGAGAAAAACCTTACAGCCAACAGGGATCAGATTGCTTTCACGCTTATAACGGTGCTGCTTTTCGCGACTGTTCTTTTGCTGGAGTTAAGGGCGTTATCAAAAGATAAACTTGACGCAGAAAAAGAATCAAGAATGGCTTTTCAAAATCTGGCAAACACAGACTCCATGACCGGCGTAAGAAATAAGCATGCGTATACAGAGTATGAACATTCGCTGAACCGGAAAATCCATGATGGTGAACTCAAGCACCTGGCAGTGGTTGTTTGCGATATAAACGGTCTTAAATATATCAATGATACATTGGGGCATGCAGCCGGTGATAAGCTTATAAAGGATGCCTGTGTAATGATATGCGACATATTTATACATGGTGCAGTCTTCAGAATAGGCGGAGATGAGTTTGTGGTAATACTTCAGGATAAAGGCTATGATTCCATGAATGATACCACAAGCACTATGAACAGGAAAGTAGAAGAAAACATACCACAAAACGGTGTCGTTGTGTCGATTGGCTATGCCGTGCTGGAAGAGGGAGACCACCATGTCCGGGATATATTTGAAAGAGCCGATAAAATGATGTATGCGCGCAAGCAGGAACTTAAAGCTATGGGCGCGAAAACCAGGGAATCCTAATAACCACCGGGGACGGAATATTAGTTGATTTTTTAACCCTGCGGATATACGATGTATATACAAGGAGGAGATACATATGCAGACTCAGGTAAAAATATGGGGCAATAGTCAGGGAATCAGAATCCCTAAGGAAGTGCTTCAGGAAGCAGCTATTTCTGTAGATGATGTTCTCGATGTAAAGGTATCTAATGGAATGATAATGCTTGTTAAACCTTTCAGACATAAAACATTAGAAGAACGCGCTGCTGAATACGATGGAAAGCTTAATTTGGACGGTGAATTTGACTGGGGTGAAGCGGCAGGAAGAGAGATTTGGTAAATGAACGAAGAATTAAATCAGGGAGATATTCTTAAAATCGAGCATATCAGAAAACCTGTTCTCGTTGTAAGTAAAGATTTCTTTAATCAGACCTTTGAAATAATTGGTTGTCCTATTTTTGAAACAGGTGAAGCAGGACCATTGCATATACATATTAGGGCTGAGAATGTTGAAGGTTATGTACAATGTGAGAAGCTGGCATTGCTTGATTTGAATGCCAGAGGCTATACGAAAATAGATAGAATACATTATCCGGATATCATCAATATAACTGATGCTATTCAGGGTATATTCGACTACATTTGATGTGAGATTCATGGGAGAGGAGATTACAGATTTATTTTCTAAATTAATGAGAGGTTGTTATGAAAAAGAAAAGTATAATTATAATTGCAGCCGTTGTTGCTGCGTCGCTTTCTGCATGTGTAGGCAATAACAGTATCGCAGTACCTGAAGCAACTACCAATGCCGAATCAAGTGTTACCGAGTCAACTGTTTCCGAATCAATCAATGATCCTTCGACTCAGCCCGATGCAAATATGCATGAGGACGAAACAATACCTGAGGAAAAGATCGATATCGATATAAGTGATTGTAAAGATTTTGAACAGGTTATCGATAAACTCGAAGCTGATATGGGATATGCTGAACTAAAGATAGGTGGTACAGATGTGCTGCTTGTGACGCCCGGAACATTCAAAGGTGATGATAAAGGTACCAGAGCTGCTACTGTTGCAGAGGTATACTGGATAGATAAAGATAATAATTTAAAAGATGGTGGTCATGTCAGATCCGGAGGCACTGCGAATCCCCTCACCGCCGCAGGAGATTACATTTATGCCAGCGGACATCATTATGTAAAGAGGTATACATTAAACGATGATAACCTCGTGATCGATCTTGAGGCTTCAGAAAAATTTGATGAGAAGGGTAATGTCACCTATTACCTCCGTTCAGAACTTCGGGATGTTGATGCAGATGCAAATGGAGAAGTTAAAGACGATTCTGCGCTCAATGATTTAAATAAAGAAATGTATGAAGCAGATATTATCGGATTTACTGTGATATCAAAATCAAATTAGACGTGCTTATATGGTTCTTGTAGATGACGAGGATCGTGAGTACGGAGTCAGTATCCACCGGGTACGTTTCTCGCCGGCGAGAAACGTACCCGGTGGATTTTTTAGTGTTGAATTTTCTTCCGAACATATGCTATATGTAAAAATAATTTTCAAATTCTTAATTAAGCTGACAATATTTGTAGTATACTAAAGACTATAGGAGAAATGGGTTATGTTTGAAGTGAAATTTGGAACACCGAAACCGGTGACTTTCAGGGAATACAGTAAATATGGCGATAATGTGGTGGAGTCAGACCTCAATGATTTAGACCGGTGGATAACCGGAGGATAGACACTCGTATATACATATGGAGACGGATATGATTTATACCAGAGATCGGGAAATAGAAGATTTGATAGAAAAATACCGGGCATTGGAACCGGTTATGGAAGAGCGTCTTAATGATACTTTAAGAGAGCTTGGCAGCTCAGTCATCTACGGCATCACCCATAGAATCAAAACAGTGAAATCCGTAAAGGGAAAGCTGGATAGGAAACCGGACAGGTATCATAGTGCTGAGGAGCTTCGTGACATCCTTGGTTTTCGTGTTATTTGCTATTTTGAAGAAGGGATAGATATGGTCGCCGGGAAAATTGCGGAAGCATTTCGCGTTGACATGACGAGATCAAAAGACAAAAGAAATCTCATAGACCCGACTTCCTTTGGATATCTTTCACTTCACTATATCATCGCACTTCCGGATAGTGACGAATATCCCGAAGAATTTCGTGATATGTGGGTTGAAGTACAGATCCGCACCTTACTTCAGCACGTTTGGGCAGAAATAGAACACGATATCGGATACAAATCAACCTTCACAACGCCACGTGAGGTTAGAAGGAATTTTTCAAAAGCAGCAAGTCTCCTGGAAACAGCTGATGATCTTTTCTCAGGAATTCACAAAAGTCTGGTTCATTATAAACAGGAAGTTATCAGCAGTATAGAAAACGACTGTGCCGACAATCTGTATCTGGACGCTATAACCATCGCTGAGTTTACAAAAAGAAGCAGATTCTATCAGAAGCTTCTCAAGGAGATAGCAGCCATTACCGGAGCCACTGTAAACGAAGCGAATCCAGAGTCACAGCTTATCCAGCTTGATTTCCTTGGAAAACGTACACTTGGGGACCTCGTTCAGATGATCGAAAGAGAGCATGATACCGCACTCCGCCTTGCTGAAGATAAGCTTGGCGGTACAGACCTTGAAGAGCTTTCCTCCACCGTCGCCTATTACTATCTTTACAGGGCAGAACTTGTAAACAGTGACTGCAGTCCCGAACGGATCAGGGAGTTTCTGTCACTTACCTCAAAGGATCCAAAATATATTGAAAGAAATGTGCAGTGGATACTGAAGGTTCGTTCCGACAACAACTCCGTATAACCATATGGAAGTGCCCGCTTACCCGTTTAATATATGCCTGATTTTCGCTGATATAATAGGAATCGGGATAAAAATACTTTGAGTTTTCTTGATGAACATGGAGGTGAAAGCTTGAAAAAATCGAAGGTCATTGCTATCAATCTTATGATCATGGCACTGATACTTTTCTTTATAATTAAATATGCCAATACAAAGATGAGCGAGAGCAATGCGAATGCGGTTGAAGCTTTTAAAAAAATGACGATTTCCGCAGAGCAGATCGTCACCAACTACCTTTTTGACGAGCAGCATCTTTGTGATATCTGGGCAAATTACATCAATCGTTCCGCAGATGCGGGAACACCCATGACTGCGGAGGAAGCTATATCATTTATCAGAAAAGCGAAGATATCTCCAAGTATATACGGACATCTGATATTTCCTGAGGATCCTTTAAAAAACGGTATATCTACACACAATGCATTGAAGGATCCGGAGGATTATTCGGTTTCATACCGCAATATCGATCTCTTTGGCAATTCTTTTGACATTGGTAAAGAAGACGGTGTAGTAAACCTTACAAGAGCATATACGAACCCTCAGAACGGGGTACAGTCTATTGCCTTTATGAATTACGTTAAGGTACTGGATGAAACAACGGGAGATCTTAAAGAGGCGATCCTGATGCGAGTCGAGCCGGTAAGTTCTCTTGAAGATAAACTTGTATTCTTTAACGGTGAGTATGACAGAGTTGAGATTTCACTCATTAACAAGGACGGAGATTATCTGGTTCATGGCAAGTCCCTGAAGAATTCCAATTTCTTCGAATATTTCAAGTCTTATAACCAGGCAGACAGCACCGGCTACAATAACATGACTCAGGAAATAACCTCGGATCTAGGTGCCATGAAGATGCTGAATTCAAAAGGAGAGGAATGTATCATTTCCCATATTCCTCTGAAATCACTTAATGCCTGGTATCTTCTTGCATATATACCGGCACGGGAGCTGGTTGCCAATACCGTAGTTGACTGGCTGCTTCTTGGCATGGTAACCCTGGGATTACTGGGATTACTTGTATTTAATTACATTATACTCATGACCTACAACCTTAAACTATCTGAAGCTGCGGTGGCTGCCAATCAGGCTAATGAGGCAAAGTCCCACTTCCTCTCCACCATGTCCCATGACATCCGCACACCTATGAATGCGATACTGGGACTTAATGAAATGGTGCTTAGGGACAGTCATGAAGAGGAAATCCTTGCATATTCGGAAAGCATCAGAACAGCCGGAAAAACTCTGTTGGGAATTATAAATGACATACTCGATTTTTCAAAGATAGAAGCAGGTAAGATGGATATACACAATGCAGACTATAATTTTGTTTCAATGCTTAATGATCTGGTAAATATGGTTCAGACCAGGGCTGAGGAAAAGGGACTTTTACTTAAACTTGATGTGGACAGGAATATCCCGATGGTCATGAACGGAGACGAGATACGTATCAAACAGGTTATCACCAATATCCTCTCAAATGCTGTAAAATATACAAAGGAAGGATCCATCACCTTTAAAGCCGGTTTTAAAGAAGAAGGTCCGGAAACCGTAAGGCTACTGATAAGTGTTACGGATACCGGCATAGGCATCAAGCCTGAAGATATGCAGAAACTGTTTATGGCCTTTGAACGTATAGAAGAGCGTAAGAACAGAAATATCGAGGGTACAGGTCTAGGTATGAGCATTGCACAAAGCTTTCTCAATATGATGGGCAGTCACATAGAGGTGGGAAGCGAATACGGAAAGGGATCCACATTCTCCTTCGAGCTTGTTCAGGTTGTAAAGGACCGGACACCTATAGGAGATTACGAGGAAACCTTCAGAAATTCTGTTTTGGAAAGAAAGAAATATAAGGAGTCCTTTACGGCGCCGGAGGCACGGATTCTGGCAGTGGACGATTCCGAGGTCAACCTTTCCGTTTTCGAAAACCTGCTTAAACGCACTAAGGTGCAGATAGATACAGCCATCAGCGGAGATGAGGGAATAGTACTTTATAAGCAGAGAAAATACGATGTCATATTCCTGGATCATATGATGCCTGATAAGGACGGTATCGAAACACTTATGGAAATGAGGGAAACACCGGGTACGCTCAATGCCCGGACACCTGTAATCTGTTTTACGGCTAATGCTATTTCAGGCATGCGTGAAATCTACATTAGCTCAGGCTTTGATGATTATCTTACTAAACCTGTGGATCCCGGACGGCTTGAGGCATTACTTCTTAAGTATCTTCCGAAGGATAAGATCGCTCCCGCATCCGAGGAAAAAGAGGAAAAAAGTCAGCTTATTCCGGAATTCATCTATGGTATCGAAGCAATCGATGTTAATACGGGCTGTAAATATTGCGGTAGCGATAAAGTCTATATGAGCACGTTGGAGAAGTATCTGGAAAATGCAAAGAAGAACAGAGAAGATATAGAAGGATACTTAGCTGCCGGAGATCTCAAAAACACAACGGTCAAGATACATGCGTTGAAGAGTTCTTCACGTCTGATAGGAGCTTTGAAGCTTGGAGATTTTGCGGAGCGGCTTGAAAAAGCAGGCGATGCCGGTGATACAGCTACTGTGGAAAAAGAATTGGGAGAACTTCTTGATCAGTACGGAAAGCTCGTAAGGGAACTTGAGCCACTTCAGTTCTATAAAAAAGCAGCGGAGGCTGAATCGGATACTGCTGATGACAGACCTGTTATATCCGAAGATGATTTGAAGAAGGCATATAATGATATCAGAGAGAGCTGTGATTCCTTTGATTATGACAATGTAAGTGACATTGTGGAATCTCTCGGAAAATACAGATTGCCGGAGAATGAAAAAGGCAGGTTTGAAGCATTAAAAAAAGCTGTTGATGATTTTGATTATGAACAGATACCGGGGATTATTTCAGGTGAAGAGCAATAGAGTATAGGGTGCTGAAAAAGACCCGGAGTTAGATTTATATGAGGGGAGGCAGTATTATGTTGAGATTTTCGAGATTTAAACGAAGTATATTGATTACGGCAACAGCTTCATTAATGTTGTTTACTGCATGCGCGCAAAAGCCGGATAACAGCGGAGAGTTCAAGCCCGGATTAAAAACCGATACGGCATGCTCCATCAAGGTGGCAGGTAACTATTCAAATTTCGAATCACTAGAAAGTGAATTTGAGAGGTTTTATGAATACTATCCAAACGTAAGTCTGAATTATGTTAATTTGGATGATTACAATAACACTATCTCAAGTGCACTCATGAGTGATGAAGCACCGGATATCTATGTTACGGCATCATGGATGCTGGAGGATGACAAGATGGGTCCTGTTTTTGAAAATGCAGAGATCCTTTCCGATCCGTCCCTTAAGATAGATCTGGACTGCGTCCGTAAGGGGGCCAAACTCACTTTGGAAAACGGAGATATCAACATGCTTCCCATATTCACAAGATCCTACGGAATGCTTGTGAATATGGATATATTTGAGAAAAACAACCTGAAGGTTCCGAACAATTACAGTGAGCTCGTGGATGTATGTGATAAGCTTAAGGCGGCAGGCTACGAAACCCCGATCATGGGGGCCAATGGGACGACAGTGGCAGGTATGTACTATGCCTTTGACTTCCCGCTTTTCTGCTATGATGTCATAAAGAATCCGGAATCGGCAGCACCTCTCAATGCTATGGACAAGTCCGCAGGAGAAATGATGCGTCCCGCCCTTTTGAAGCTGAAGGATTTTGTGGACAAGGGATATCTGAATCCCGGACGATGCTCAACGGAAATAGAGGATGATTATAATGCTGTAATAATGCGCTTTTTCGAGGGAGACGTTCCCATGATGCTGGGAAGCGGAGATATGGTTTCCGGTACCTTGAAGCGTGAGAGTAAATCAGAAAAGTTCCAGTCGAATCCGTTTAAGTATAAATTCTATGTTGTACCAATCGGAGACGATGGCGGGTATTTCCTGGATGCAGTCAACCTTTTCTTCAGTGTAAATAAAAACAGCAGTAATCTCGATATGACCAATGAATTTATCAGGTTCATCATGAGAGAAAAAGAGCTTGGAAATATGGCTCAGATTAAGAGACTTATTACTCCGACAAATGATTTTTCTCTGGATGAGGTATATTCGTCTCTCGAAGGATTCCCTGAAGATAAGTCCTTCAGTTATCAGGAAACAGGTCTTAATGATGCCGTAAACAAGGAGTTTCGTGCAGCAGCCTACAAGGTTGCAAACGGTACACTGACTGTCGATGAGGCGGTAGCTCAATACGGTAGTTTGTGGGAGGATTAATCTTCCAAAGAAAGGAAATTAAATGGAAGAGCGGGTAGTTATTGTTGATGATGCTGCCATCATATTGAAGAGTGCAAAAACTGTTCTTTCGGAAGCCGGGTTTAAGGTAACCTGCCTTAAAAGCGGCCGGCTTTTACTGGATTACGTTGAGAAGAATACCATTGATATGCTTCTTCTGGATATTAAGATGCCGGATCTTGATGGTTTCGAGACATTGAAGCTTCTCAGGCTTTGGGAAAAAGAAAACTCAAGGAAAGAAATCCCGGTAATTTTCTTTACTGCCGATGATGACTGTCAGTCCGAGACTATAGGTCTTTCAATGGGTGCCATGGATTTTATCAGAAAACCCTTTGTGGCTGAGGTCCTGACACTACGTGTAAGACATCTTCTGGATCTCATCAGGCTTCAGCGGGATCTGCATGCGGAAGTTGAAAAGAAAACCAGAGAGATAGAAGGTTTATCCATACATATAGTTCAGACTCTTGCGGAAGCAATCGACGCCAAAGATACATATACAAAAGGACATTCCAGCAGGGTTGCCGAGTATTCCAGGGAAATAGCCAGAAGAGCAGGCTGTACAACAGAAAAACAGGAAGAAATATACATGATGGGACTTCTTCATGATGTCGGGAAGATAGGCGTCCCCAATGCTGTTATCAATAAACCGGGGAGACTTACGGATGAAGAATTCGAAATCATAAAAACACATCCCGGAAGAGGTGCAAAGATACTTCAGAACATTGAGGAAATGCCTAAACTGGCCATCGGAGCCCGCTGTCATCATGAACGCTACGACGGCAGGGGTTATCCTGACGGAATATCGGGAGAGGATATTCCCGAAGAGGCCAGAATCATTGCAGTTGCAGATGCTTACGATGCCATGACCAGCAACAGAAGTTACAGAGGTGTCCTTCCGCAGGATGTTGTCAGGAGTGAAGTTGAGAAAGGTTCGGGAACGCAGTTTGATCCAAAGTTTGCGGCAATTATGCTTGAGATAATCAAAGAAGACGTTGATTTCAAACTGCATGAATAAAGATAGGGTGTGAGTAATTATGAATTGTCAAAGATGCGGTACACCGCTGAGAGAAGGTGAGAAGTTCTGTCCGCAGTGCGGAACTCCGGTTATAGTACAGAAGCAGACTTTTGTGGTCAGACGTATGCCTGTACTTCTTATCATCGTCCTTACCATGGGATTTCTTATAAGTGCATTCATTTTCGAGGATGGGGATGCCAATCTTGCTGTGATGCTTTCCTGTGTTCCGGGCATAATTCTCATGTTTCTTATATACCGGATGGATCGCATAGAGCCGGAGCCTGTGGGGTTGATTCTTAAGCTTTTCCTTGTTGGGGCATTTATTGCCACATTTTTAGCAGGTACGATTGAATCCTTACTTGGCATGTTCATAGATTTTCTGTTCTCATGGGATCCTATAGTTTACAGCTTTATGGAAGCTTTTGTTCTTGCTGCTGCAACAGAAGAGCTGGTAAAATATCAGCTTCTCAAATCCATCACATGGAAGCATCCTGCCTTCAATTACCGCTTTGACGGTGTTGTTTACAGTACCATGCTGGCCATAGGTTTTGATATAGCAGAGAATCTTCTTTATCTCGCTGACAATGCCCTGAGTACAGCCTTTATGAGAGCAGCATTTCCGGGACACTGCGTTTTCGGAATATATATGGGATACTACTATGGACAGGCAAAGTCTCATGAATTGCACGGGGACCCGGAAGGCGCCAAAAAGATGAGAAGGAAGGGACTGTTCATAACGATCCTTATCCACGGCGGCTACGATTTTCTTTGTATGCTTGGAAGCATTTCGGATTCTGAATTTGCACAGATTATTATCGGACTTCTTCTTTTGTTTGTCATGGTGGCGCTTAATGTAACAGCTTATAAGAATATCAAGAAATATGCGTATTATGATTCTCCGGTGTGATTAATCAAACAATTAATATCCTATTTCAATCCATAAAATAATCAAACTATATAATCGTGAACTCTTAGCTTAGATATTGTTGGGGGATTAAAGGGGAGTATGGAAGAGAATAAATCACCACTTAGGATATATTGTAAAAACTGTGGTGCACCGGCTGATTTTGACATTGTAAATCAGACCTACAGATGTGCAAATTGCGGTGAGTCTACCGGAATAGAAGAAGCCTATGATTCGGTATATAAGTGGAGAGAGCTGAATAAAAACAGCGTAAAAATAAGAGCTTCCGGTGACAAAATAGAAGAGGGCTCATGCTCAGCCTGTGGAGCCAGAGTTATCTTTGGAGTAGGTGAAGCTTCGGAAAAATGTATATTCTGCGGCAGTAAACTGGTGAGATCGGAACTTACTGATTCATCCCAGATGCCGGATCTCATCATTCCTTTTGCCATAACGCCTGAGGAAGCAAAAAAGAGAATGCTGGACTGGGGGCATAAACATTCGAACACTCCTGAAGGAAAGGCTGTCGTTTCATCAATGGGACAGTTCCACGGTTCATATCTTCCCTACAGAGTTGCCAAGGGACCTGTTTATGCCAGTGTTTCCCGCGATGGTACCGAAAGAAGATATGAGTGCGGCGGATATCTTGACGGCACAGCTGTCAATACTTCAAAGCAGTTTGACAATCTGGTGATGAATGACATGGAGCCCTTTGACTGGTCCGGCGCCAGACCCTTTGAGTTTGGACTCATTGCAGGTATGCCTGTAAAGCTCAATGACTCCCCGGACAAGGTTATAAATCAAAGAATCGAGGAAGAGGTTACCGAGGATTTCAGACCCAAGGTAGAGTCTGTACTTCAGTCCTCCGGACTAGTGATCAACACCCACACGGAAAAGATCAATGTTCTCTCCGCCATACTTCCCGTTTACTTCATTAAAAACGGACCTCTGACGGCGGTTATGAACGGACAGACAGGTCGTATTGCAGTCTCAAAAAACCGTACGAAAAAATCATATCCATGGGTCATCGAACCCCTTATCTATACAGTGATACTTACCATGATAATGGGATACTTCTATGGATGGGCTGCTGAGCCAATGTTCTACGGAGCCATGGTTTTCGGCTGCATTATCTTCTCGGTAATGGGAGACGGCAGAACGTCACTTGTCAGAAGAATCACTCTCAAAAGCGAAACTTCCAGGGCGTATCGCGAGGACGGCGAGCTTGTCATCAATGAAGGAAAAGGTGTTTTAAAGAATCCTTATGACAACACTCCTGTGTTTTATGAGTCTAATGCAAAGGGCGAGAAAGTTCCGGTGAGACTAAGGTTCTACACAATTGGAAGATGGATAGGCATCCTGTATAATGCACTTGTTACGGTGTTCCTTCCTCTTATCCTTGCGGCGCTGTTAAGGCTTGCAGATATGGAAGAAGGTGAAGGATTTTTTGACCACTTTTACCCTTTGTATGGTGCCGCGTGGTATGTATTGGCTGCAATGATAGTTCTGGTTTATTTCGTTAAGGGTGTAAGGAAAGATGCTTATGACCATCCTTATATCTATGAAATAAAACCTGATGGCAAAACACGACTTATAGGCAAACGCATAGACAGGAAGCTCAGCATTTTCTCAATGTTCGGTATCGGAAAGGTTGACAGAAACGGAAAGAGAATCACGTTGTTTGGAACTATGCGTGAAATGGGCTGTTCAGGTTTCGGACTTTTGATCGGGCTTTTCTTTATCTTGCTGGGAAGTACATGTGCGATAGTGTTTTAAGTAATTATGGGGGATTACAAATGAAAAAGAAATTATCAAGGTTTTTGGTTTCTGTTGGTGCTTCTGCGGCAGTGATTATGTCTATGGCTTCCTGCGGAGGTTCAAATGTACCTTCCGCAAATTCTGATGCTGCAGCTGGGACCACCGACAAAGCTGATGAGGAAGGTGAAGCTAAGCAAAACGAAGCCGGAAAAAATGAGGCTGAGAAAAATGAAGGCGGAAAATCCGGTGAATCTGAAGCTGCCGATGAGGTATTGCCTGATAAGTCTTCGGAGACCTCGGAAACAGAGTCTTCTAAAGCAGAGATGACAGATTTCTTCATTTCAAAAGTAGCAAAGGATGCCAATGTAGATACTCAGGAAGTGAGATCTTTCCTTGTAGATGATATCGACTTTGACGGTGAGTATGAAGGCTTTATGTTCATCGGAACAGAGGCTGACAAGGAATATAATTCCTGTGAAGGCGAGATTTGGTTTGTAAATGAAGAGGGCTCAAAGAAACTTCACGATAAGTTTCAATATTATTTAAACGATGAAGGTGATGTTTTCAGCATTGTGGAAGGACATGACAAAAACTTTGTTGTTTTCAATGACATGTATGCAACGTCATTGGTAACTAACTTTTATTATACAGATGGTGAAACATGCAAGGAATCCGTTGTTTCGGGAGTTGGAGATGCTAAGGTTGACGAGGACACCGGGGACCTGGTCATCCAGCTAAGTGCTTATGACTGTACCTGCGATTTTGAAAAGGATTCCAAAGAACCTATGTGGCTGGGACACAGCTGGAAACCTTATTATTTCTACTACAGCAGGAA
Organism: Oribacterium sp. FC2011; assembly: GCF_000701645.1. Taxonomy (NCBI): domain Bacteria; kingdom Bacillati; phylum Bacillota; class Clostridia; order Lachnospirales; family Lachnospiraceae; genus Oribacterium; species Oribacterium sp. FC2011. Next base: position 25,741 of record NZ_JNJM01000005.1, on the reverse strand, counting down.
TACCGGCGATTTCATGGAGTATGGTGCAAAGGAGATCAATGCTTCAGAGCTTAAAGATATTGTTGGTACCGATGTCGTAAAAGAGTTGGAGGGTGATGGATATACCGTTGATAACATTATCCAAAGGAACAATGGAATCATCAATATTAATTACTCCAAAGAATCAAAACTGAATGATGGCTCCAGATCCATAAACTATATGAACGCGACCTTCGATACCCGAATCAACGACTACATAAAAGCCTGGGACGATGATGAAGCAGACCTTTACGGTTCTGACTTCGGCGGCATTTACAAAGTTCAGCTTCTGGGTTCCGGCTATGAAAGCTCCGCGCAGAACGGAAGCTCCGCGCAAAACGAAAGCTCCGTGATGTCCGAAAACTCTGCACAAACTGAAAACTCTGCGCAAAACGAAAGCTCTGTGCTGCCCGAAAGCCCGGAAGATCTCTACGGTGTTGTTGTAATGACAACAAAGAAATCTGACAAATGTCTGGACACAGAGATGGCTCTGAATGACGCAGATATTTACGATGAGTTCATGGTTTATACTCCGGATTTCTCAGGACTTAATCCTGAATCATACTATGCTGTTGTGGCAGGACTTTTCAAAACCAGGGAAGAAGCACAGGAGAGTCTCAAAGAAGTAAAGGCCGCAGGCTTCAAGGATGCTTACATTAAGAATGCCGGCAAGTATATCGGAGATAAATATCTCTACACCATATACAGCACAGAAGGTATTTCTGTTGAGGATGATTATATTCTGTTACAAGGTGTAAATGTTTCCCTCCCATATCCTATGGAATGTGAGAATACAACAATGAACCTCTACGTATACAAAGACGCAGAGTTTACCAAGGACGGAGACCTCAGCACCTTCACCAATTACGAAAAAGGTGAAACCCCATACGAGTGGATCAAGAAGAATCTTGAGCTTTTAGAAACCAATCCTGAAGCTTACTCCGAGGGCGTTCCACTTCACGGAGTTTTCAAAGTTGCTATAAAGGGTGACAGGATCACAACTTATTACAGCAGCGCATGGTGGGATTAAATAGACTGTTTTCTTAGATCCCGGGAGATTTAATAAACTGTTTACTTCGACCTGATGGCATCAAATAAAAATGGTTGTCTGCAATCCGGTAGACAACCGTTTTTTTTTGATTTCAAATAACTAATGATCCTATAGATATATGATAAAATAACTTTAAGTTAGTACACAAGATTTCGTAACAAATTCAATTAGGTTGAATGGAGATTGTCATGAGAATATGGGCGCACAGAGGCTGCAGTTTAAGATATCCTGAGAATACACTGACAGCTTTCAGGAAAGCAATGGAACTAAAAGATCTCACAGGTATAGAGACAGATATCCAGTTGTCAAAAGACGGTCACATAATGATCATGCACGACGAAACCCTGGACCGGACAACGGACGGAAAGGGTGAGATCAGAAACTACACCCTTGAAGAATTGAAAAACATGAAAATAGATGCAGGTGAAGCCAGAGTTGAAAGAATCCCTACAGTGGAGGAACTCCTGGACCTTCTCGAGCCACGTCTGAAGGCAGGCACACTTAAGCTGAACCTCGAACTCAAAAACAGCAATATCCGTTACGAGGGCATGGAGCAGAAGATAGTGGAGCTTATTCACCGGAGAGGTCTGGAGCATGCCATCGTGTACTCATCCTTCTACGGAAAATCCCTGAACCTAATTCGTGAACTTGATTATGAGGCTGAGATCGGCATCCTTGACCGCTACACCTCTGACTGCCTTTTTAAAATCCGTGGCGGTGTTAATGCTGACGCCCTTCACCCTGAATTCAGATCCATCGACAGCACACTTGATGAATTACAGGGCTACACCGTCAGAGCCTGGGGCAGCGGCCGCCTCTTCCCGGAGGAGCCAAGCGGCAACAAGCTGAATCTAACAGCCCTGGAGGTCAAAGGCATTACCGACATAATGCTGAACGAGCCCGAAGTATATGTTTCCTGAATTATATAAAAATTCTAAATTAAAGTTTGATACCTTCTGACTTCGTGCTGTATACTTGGCGGACTTTTAAGAAGTCATCTTAGCAGTGGACTTATATCTTTTCAAAGCGTATAGTATATGCATTATTTAAGAAGTCCATAGGGAGCTGTTCTCACTAGAGAGATGTGTTCCAGATGGCTTAGACATTAAATAAAGACATCCATGGGAGAGACAAATGAATAACGACTTCAAAATCAGAAAAGCTTCCGAGGCAGATGCCGAAGCTTTAGTTTCGATATACGCGCCCTACGTTCTGGAAACAGCCATTACCTACGAGGTTGAAGTTCCAACAGTAGAGGACTTCAGGCAGCGGATAAAGAACATTCTTGAAAAATTGCCCTACCTCGTTGCAGAGCAGGATGGGAAGATAGTGGGATATGCCTACGCAGCACCATTTCACGTCCGTGTGGCTGCCAGGTTCAATGTTGAAGCCTCCATATATATCGATAAAAATTCTCAACACAGCGGCCTCGGCAAACGACTTTATATCGCACTTGAAGATATATTGAAGAAGCAGGGCTATCTGAATATTAACGTAAGCATCGCTTACCCGGATTCTGAAGATGAACATCTCACTAAAAACAGTGCCGAATTTCATGAACATCTTGGATACCACATGGTGGGAGAATTTCATAAATGCGGCTACAAGTTTAACCGCTGGTACAACCTGATCTGGATGGAGAAAATCATCGGAGAGCACGTTGAAAACCAGCCGGAAGTAAAAAGATTTGATGAGATTGAACCGGAAATAGACTTCAGCAGATACTAAAATTTGCAACTTGAATAAATCTATACAAGAGGTGATACATATGTCAAAAAACGGAATTGTAGTTATAGGTGCCACATTTGTTGACATCAAAGGATACCCCACAGAGACATTTCTTCAAAACGGAAGAAATGCGGGATCAGTAATGCAGGTGCATGGAGGTGTTTGCCGAAATGTGGCTGAGGATATTGCCAATGTTGAGCTGAAGCCAACATTCGTAAGCCTTGTGGATGATACCGGAACCGGAGTCGATGTCATCAATAAGCTGAACCGCCACAAGATAAATACTAAATATATCAGAAAAGTCGAGGACGGGCTCGGCATGTGGCTTGCAATTTTCAACAATGATGGTGACGTCATAGCTTCCATATCCAAAAGACCTGACCTTAGTGATATTGAAGATATACTTAAGGAGCAGGGAGACGAGATAATTTCAGAAGCAGACAGCGTAGTTGTAGAGATCGACATGGATTCATCCATACTGAAGCTTGTTTTTGATCTGGCAGAAAAATACGGAAAAGAAGTTTATGCGGTAGTTTCCAATATGTCTATCGCAATGCAGAGAAGAGACCTGATCAAGAGAACCGGAGTTTTGGTCTGCAATGAGCAGGAAGCGGGAATGCTTTTCTCCGATGATTATTGCAATAAAACTCCTGAAGAAATGATGCAGATACTTGATAAGCAGGTTAAGCTTGCACAGTATCCCCGTATGGTTGTGACCATGGGTTCAAAGGGTGCAGTATATGCATCAATGAATGATGAGCCGGGATTCAGCCCAACCATATCAGTTGAGGTGATCGATACCACCGGAGCAGGAGATGCATTCTTCTCGGGCGTTGCCATCGGACTGACCTACGGAAAATCGCTTAACGAAGCCTGCCAGATCGGATCAAGACTTGCAAACTCAGTAATCCTCACCACCGACAACGTCTGCCCCAGATTCCTTCCGGGAGAATTCGGAATAGAGGCAGAGCGCTAATGTTTCAGACCTGAATTATAAGTTGTACCCGGAGTTGCCGATTTCTGCAGTATTCAGCATCACTACAGAATATATTAAGTTCTTAAGTGCCAATGCATATCAAATCCCTATATTTGCGGTATGATATGGTTAGTTCCAACTAAATAAATTATCCCAAAAAATACAAAAAAAGAAAATTATTTTGTTGTACTTTTTTGGAAACTATATTAAGATACAATACAGATGAGATTGAACACTTCATCGAACACTAAGTTTTGATTTAATATTATTTCAAGGAGGAACCTATATGTCACATTTTATCAATGATGAGTGCGTAAGCTGCGGATCATGTGCATCTGTATGTCCAGTAGAGGCTATCTCAGCTGGCGATTCAAAGTATGTTGTAGATGAGGGCACTTGCATCGATTGTGGAGCTTGTGAGGAAGCTTGTCCTACAGGCGCTATCGCTGCTAAGTAATTTCAAATATAATAAGATTTAAAGGAGTTGGTACTAAGTACCGGCTCCTTTTTTTGTGCTATAATTGATTTGTTAATATAAATCCGAGGAAACGCCAAATGAAAGAAAAAAAGAAACTCACCCCGGGGACGATACTGTTTTACCTTATCCCCGTCATAGCGGCAGCGGCAGCCATTTTTTTCGGGTATCTCTATATGAAAGATTATCTGAAATATAAAGAAGCCGCTGATGAATATGCCGATATCAATGACAATTACATAAAGATTCTTGAAGATACAGAAGACACAAAGGAACCTGCTGATGTATACGATGAAAGAAACGATTATTTTCCGACTCTTTCCATTGATTTTAAGGAATTAAAAAACATCAATGAAAGTTTGGCCTGTGTTCTCTATGTGCCTGCGCTGGATATGACTTATCCGGTAGTTTACTCCAAGGATAATGATGACTACCTGCACAAAACATTTGAAGGTAAGTATAACTTTGCCGGATGCATATTCTATGATTACCTGAGTGAACGCGGCTTCAAAGGCCACAATACTTTTATATTCGGCCACAATATGAAAAACGGTTCAATGTTCGGAACCCTCAAGAAGCTTAACTCAGAACCCGGTCTCGCTGCCGAGAACCCATATTTCTATATTTACACAGACGGACAGGTTAGAAAATATGAAATCTTTTCTTTCTATCAGACAGTAAGTTCATCAAAAACCTATGATGATATATTGTCGGAAGAAGATTATGATGCATACATTGACCGCGCATTAAAGAATTCTAATTTCACTGATTACATCGGAGACATTGATTTTGGTGAAAGACCCGGTATCGTAACATTATCCACCTGTTCCGGAAGATCCGGCGGAAATGAACGATTTGTGGTACATGGAGCCCTGATTTCCACCAGGAATCCATCAAAAGGGCAGAGACTGAATATTAAATGATGTACATATGTTACATGGAGCCCTGATTTCTACCAGGAATCCGTCAAAAGGCAGGAGACTGGATTTTAAATGATGTATAAATTCACTAAAATAGTCACCTTTGCAAATATTGAAAACGATTTAATCATTTTTTTAACAACTTAAGCGTTATAGTCTTACCTAGGTGATGGGAACTTCTGTATGCATATTGATTATTTGATATGCGTTGATTATATCCTGAAATAGGGGTCGGGATTTGATTGTAATACAGAAGTTGAAAGGGGAAATAGATGAATAACGAAACATTTATTGTTAACATTAAGTGTCGTGAGAATGCAACATGGCAGGGTAAAGTTACCTGGGCTCAGAAGTCAAAGACAAAGTATTTCAGATCCACTCTTGAGCTTATCAAGATGCTGAACGGCGCTATGGATGATGACAATTCTACTGAAGATTTCAACGAATAAAGATTATTAAGCTATAATTTTTCGACATTTTCCTGTATATTTAAATCAGGGGCGCATCTCAAAATGACGCGTCTTGAGACTTTGAAAAAAGACTTGCTTTGCAGAACGGAGAATATATGGAAAAACTTAAAGGAATTAATCTTATCGGAATCCTTGTTGATAAAACCAGGGATCATGATTTCAGTGGTGTAATCATTAATCAGTATGACGACAGAAGAATCGAGTTTGACTCATGCATGAGTATGCTGAATGAACTTGATACCATATATGATGATTGGGGATTTCCTGAAGCGTCTTCAAAAACCCGAAGCTTCACTATGCATAGAAGTGATCTCACAAATGAGGGTGAGGCAGTGGAGAAGAAGAAACTTACTCATATAGCTGCTGAGACTAAACCCAGAGACATTTCAGAGGAAAGAGGGCAGGTAGCAACCTTCCTTTTACTTACAGAGATGCGTCAGCACTCCAGCTGGCAGGGAATGGTTCTTCATGTTGAAGGTGACAAGAGGAGCAGATTTGACAGTGTTCTCGATCTGTTATTCCTGATGGATGAGGCACTTGGATAAAATTCAGAAAAGAATCGAAAAAAAGATTTTAAATTGAGGGAGCGTTCTATCGTGATTTGGTCCGGTGGAAAGTTCCCTCAAAGTTTTTGATTGTTAATTCTTACAAAATTCTGTTAATTTTTACGAAAGTATTTAAAAAAGTACAATTTATTACAGCAAAATGCTTGTTTATATTTAATTTATCGTTTATAGTTAAGACAATGAAGGGAAACCAATAAGGTTTCGGTGGCCGGGCGCAAAGTTCGGCTTTTTTTGTATTTTTTTATTCCTAACATGTAAATAAAACTGTTGATTCACAGCAGATTTTCTTTCACGCTGAAAGATCCGAAAAATCTTTCTAAATTTCTCATTTTAATACCATAAAACATTTATTAAATTACAAAAACAAGTCGGTAATTTAGTAGAAGAATGCGCTAGCAATTTTTTTACTAAAGGCGGGAATGTATGAAAACGAAAAGACTTGGTGACATGCTGGTCGAGATGAATTTTATTACAGATCAGCAGCTTAATGAAGCTCTTGCAATTCAGAAGCAGGAGCATGAAAGACTGGGTACAACACTTGTAAGACATGGTTTTATAACTGAATCCCAGATGGTTGATGCCCTCCGTTTGCAGCTGGGTATCGATTATATTGACCTTTCAAAGACAGACATCGCACCGGAAATGTCTCAATATATCCCAAAGAAGCTGGCGAAGCAGAACCGTATGGTGCCTGTATCTGTTTCAAAGGACAATCTCTTCATTGCGATGGCCGACCCAACGAATTTCCTTGCGTTGGAGGATGCCAGAAAAGCAAGTAAAAAGAACATTATACCCATGATCGCAGCGGGTAATGCTGTAGATCATGCCATTAACACACTTTATGGTAATGAAGGTGCCGCCCAGGCCATGGCTCAGATGAGAGCCGAAGCCGGCATCAGCGATGATGAGGTTGTAACCTCCGCCGCAGACCAGACTATCGATACAAGCGAAGAATCCGCACCAACCATCCGTCTTGTAAACTCCATAATCGAGCGTGCCTATGTTGAGAATGCTTCCGATATCCACTGGGAGCCCTCAGAGAAGGATCTCGTGATCCGAATGAGAATCGACGGACACCTCCATAAGATTCTGACTATACCTCACAACTTGATGGAGCCCGTCATTTCCCGTCTCAAGATCATGAGCCGAATGGATATCATTGAACGACGTGTTCCGCAGGACGGTCGTGCCAGAGTGCGCATAAAGGGAAAAGACATTGATCTCCGTATTTCAACATTACCCTCTATCTACGGTGAAAATATAGTTATCCGTATCTTGAGACGTGACGGTTCAAAGCTTAATCGTCGCGGCATAGGTATTCCGGAAGCGGAAGATGCAAAGATCACAAAGCTCCTTAGTCTCACCAGCGGCGTTATCATGATCGTGGGTCCTACCGGATCAGGTAAGTCATCCACCATGTATACTCTGGTAAGCGAGCTTCTTTCCGAGTCCACCAACATGATTTCACTGGAAGACCCGGTAGAGTACAACATGAACGGAGCTATCCAGGTTCAGATCAATGAAAAGGTCGGGCTGACCTTCGCTTCGGGTCTTCGTGCCATCCTCCGTCAGGATCCTGATATCATCTGCGTCGGAGAAATCCGTGATAGTGAGACAGCGGAGATTGCCATGCGTGCGGCAATGACCGGACACCTGGTTATCACCACCATCCATACAGAGGATGCCATCAGCGCCATCGACAGACTTAAAGATATGGGCGTTGCGCCATACCTTATTTCAGCAGGTCTCAGAGGTATCATTTCCCAGAGACTTCTCCGTCGTATCTGCACAAACTGTAGGGAAGTGGAGCAGGTTTCACCTGAAAAGCTCCAGCTTTCCAAGCTGAAGAACAGACCGGGACGTATATTCTATCATGGCAGAGGCTGTGACATGTGCTTCAATTCCGGCTACAGAGGACGAATCGGTGATTTCGAGGTTTTGGTCATGAATGATGCACTGAGACATTGTATCACCAGCGGCGGAGACAAGCAGGAGTTCCAGCGACTGGCTAAGGAAACCGGATATATCAGCATGCTTGAAAATGCCGACAAGCTGGTGGAAGACGGCATTACCACTGTGGATGAAGTTCTGAGAACAGTTTCCGAGCTGGAAGACTGATGAAAATTTATAGCGTCATTGTATTTTACAGGAGGATAGAGACTTTGTTCCTGACCGGTTGTGGCTTAAACTAAAGCGCGGCAAATGTTGATTTTTATTTTGGTCAGGGAGTTTGACAAGATATGTTTAAACTAAACAAAGCTCAGCTCAGATGGCTGGCAATGCTTACCATGGTGCTGGATCATTTTGCGGAAATGTTTCTGAAACCGGGGCTTGAGGGAAGCAGTGAGATTCTGACAAAGCTTCAACTTTCACGGCCCTTTGCAGAGATTCTCTGTAATGTGTTTATAAGTCTCGGCACCTTCACCGGAACTGTAATGATCTATTTCCTTATAGAGGGGTACTTTTACACAAAAAATCTAAAAAAGTATATGCTTCGGCTCCTTTTATTCGGAGTGATTTCACAGGGACCCTTTTATTTGGCCTTCGGGGTGCCGGCCTTAAATATATTATTTGCACTTGCTGTTTGCCTGGGAGCAATATATGTACATTACCATGTTCCTGACTCAGGCAAAAAGAACCTGATGATACTCGGTCTTTTTGCGATAAACTGTTTTACCGACTGGACAATCATGGCAGTGCCGATAACCTTGTATCTGTCGGAAGCATTTGAGCCGGTTCAAGAAAAACCGGGCTTTAAAGTAAAGCCTGACCGTCTCAGACTTGCATTTATAAAAAGCTTTATACTGATGCTCATCATCCACGTAATATCCTTAGGTTCATTCCTGAAAGGAGTGTCAACAACCTGTGGATTCGTGCTTGCGGCCATACTTATCACCCGGTTTTATGATGAAAATAAAACGAAAAAATCAGGTACAGAGGAGAAGGGGTATATTGCTTCGACTCTTAAAAAGTACTTTTTTTACATTTTTTATCCTTTGCATCTGGTCATATTATCGGGCATTTATAAATTATTGATCGACTAATCAATTAGTCATTTCAGAGACTAAACACTTTCCGTGGCATCATTGACGACTGTTTCGGATTTTAATCATAAAGTAAAGGAGTTCACATGATACACATTCAGGATATAGTTGACCTCGCAGCAAAAAGAGGTGCCTCCGACATACACCTCATTGCCGGACTCCGCATAAAGTGCCGTATTGACGGTCGTATAGTTGACCTTGCAGAGAATGTTCTGAGCCCGGAAGACTGTGAGTACCTGGCGAAGGAAATGGCAGGAACTAAATACGAACTGATTGAAGAAATGGGAGAGCTTGACTGTGGAGGAACCATAGCAAACGAACGTGTCCGTATCAACCTTTTCCGTCAGCAGGGTAATATCTCCGCCGTACTCAGAATCCTGTCCAGTAATATCCCGGAGCTGCATTCTTTGGGACTTCCCGCGGTTGTATCGAAGTTCCCAAGTCTCAATAAGGGAATCGTTTTGGTTACGGGTGAGACAGGTTCAGGTAAGTCAACCACCCTTGCAGCCATTCTTGACTGTATCAACCACACGAGAAATGATCACATTATCACCCTTGAGGATCCTATCGAGTATGTATACAAATCCGACAAAAGCATTATCAATCAGCGCGAGATCGGAAGAGATACAGAGAGCTATACAAACGGACTCCGTGCCATCCTTCGTGAAGACCCGGATGTAATCCTTATCGGTGAGATGCGTGATCTTGATACCATAGAAACAGCACTTACGGCAGCCGAAACAGGACACCTTGTTTTTGCAACCTTGCATACCAACAGTGCGGTGGATTCCATTGACCGTATCGTAGGTGTATTCCCGGAAGCGAGACAACAGCAGATCAGGCTTCAGCTTTCAACAACACTTAAGGCAGTTCTTTCCCAACAGCTGCTGGTGAAGTCAGGAGGAAAAGGAAGAGTTGTTGCTGCTGAAGTGATGATAGTTACACCTGCACTTCAGAACCTTATCCGTGAAGGAAAGACTCCTCAGATGCAGAGCTTCATGCTAAGCTCCGCAGATCAGGGCTCCATGACCATGGATAACTGTCTCATTAAGATGTTTAATGAAGGAAAGATAACTGCCGACACTGCCGTGAATGCTGCTGTGGATGAGCTTTATGTCCGGAAGAGAGTTATTGGGCAGTAGACATTAGAAGTGTTAAACGAAAAGTTTATGTAAGCTTATAGAGCCTATTACAAATTTTTATATATTTTTTATGAAATACATTTATGTTTTTCGGATTCACGACGATAAACTTTGTGTAGGAATAAAAAATATAAATAATACTATTGTAAATATTTATATTTTGCTTTATATTCTAAACATATAAAGCAATGACCTGAGCGATAAGGGGTGATTGCATTGGTTACTTATTCGTACAAAGCTTTAACTGCAGAGGGTGTTGAAACAAAAGGTGTCATATCGGCACCGGATGAATACTCGGCAGTTGCCCAGATAAGACAGAAGTGCCCGATTATTACGAGTCTTACTCCCATAGAAAAGGAGAAAAAGCAATTTGACAGCCTCCTCAATATGGAGATAGGAAATCCCAGGATCAAGACCAGAGCCCTGGCACTTATGTGTTCACAGTTTGCAATAACGCTTAAATCCGGAATGCCTATAGGACATGCCCTTGAGATGATAGCTGGACAGACTGAGGACAAAAAATTAAAGAAGATATTGGAAACTGCTTCTGAAGATGTTCTCGGAGGTTCAACCTTAACCAGTTCCTTTGAGAAGTATCCTGATGCGTTTCCTATAACATTTATTGAGACGATTAAGGCAGGAGAGGTTTCCGGTACCCTGGAAAATTCCTTTCAAAGGATGCACAAGTACTACGAGACCAGCGCTACCAATTCCGAGAAAATACGTGGTGCGCTTACCTATCCTATATTTGTAGTCATCATCGCAGTTATAGTTCTTATAGTCATCATGGTGAAGGTTGTACCAACTCTGGCGCAGGTCTTCAGCAGTCTGGGAGGCGAGCTTCCTCTGATGACAAGGATTATGATCAAAACCGCAGAGTTTTTCTCAAAGACGTGGTTAGCGATGCTGATCATATTGATAGCATTGATCGTTGCCTGGAAGGTGTTTGTAAAAACCGAAAAGGGAATGATTCTTGAGGCAAACCTGGCACTGACATTGCCGGTCATCGGAAAGATCAATGTTTTAAACGGAGCTTCCCAGTTTGCCAATACCATGTCAACCATGATCGGTTCCGGACTTACTTTAAATAACGCCGTATCAGTTACAGCAAAGGTCATGGACAACTATCTCTTACAGAAAGACATAGAAGGCATGATCGGGCGTATAGAAGAAGGTAAGCAGCTTGGTGAATGTATAAAGGGTTGCGAATACTTCCCGAACACACTTAAAGATATGTGTGCTGTAGGTGAGGAAACCGGTGAGCTTGATAAGACTCTGGATGTAATCGGCGAATACTTCGCCAATGAAACAGAGCGCCGTGTACAACAGGCCATCACCATGCTGGAGCCCACACTACTTGTTATCATGGCAATATTTGCAGGATTTCTGGTTATCTCCATCTACCTGCCAATGTTCACCATGTATAACCTGTTTTAACAAAATTTTTACCCGGAAACGGGTGAAGATAGATACTGCCGGTACATCCTGAAAGAAATGTATCCGGTGCCACACATCACATGAGCTGATCTGCAAGGATGCAGTTCAAAATTAAAGAAATAGAACATCGATAGGAGGAAAAAACATGTTCAAAAAGATTAACAAAAAAGGTTTCACATTGGCTGAGTTGCTCATCGTAGTTGCTATCATTGGTGTACTCGTTGCGATTTCAATTCCTATTTTTACATCACAGTTAGAGAAAGCGAGAGAAGCTACAGATCTTGCTAATCTTCGTTCTTTATATGCAGAAACAACAGCTTATGTTTTGACAGAGGATGTTGGAGACCATGCATCAGCAATTAAGGATGTAACTATTACAATAGCGAAAGATGCTACAACTAAAGTCGTCACTGGAACAGCTACATATACTTGCACACAGCAAAAGACAGGCCTTGAGGGTGTAGCAGGTGATGGAACTATAGATATTGGTGGTGCTAGTGTATCAGCAAGTAAGTTTGGACCTGGAAGTACGATTACTATTACTGTGAAGAGTGATGGATCTGCTGCAACATTTACGTAATGTTTGTTTATTGAATTAAGTGATATTTTTGAATATTTAACTCTAAATTAGAGAATCCTCCCTTGTTAAATAACGAGGGAGGATTTTTAGTTTAATCAGTTTGAAATTATGTTATGCGAAGGTGTATGTTGAATATTTGACTAGATACAGACATGGACATATTCAGGAGCTACAGGTAGTGGTTTAAATGTAATTTCTAAAATAGGTGAAAAAACTGCTACAGCATGGACAGTTAGTATTCAAGATGATGGGACCATTCTATACTCCAACTTGGTAATCATTAGATTAATAATGTGTTCTATAATTCTGGCTTTTTATTGAAAATTATAATCACAAATGATATATTATCAGTAAGGATAGTACCCACTCCAAAGTGGATGCTCCCAATAGATGTTATTTAGCTCTCAGTGAGAGCCGCCTCTCTTGTTTGCAGACGAGAGAGGCTTTATTTTTTTCGCTTGTTTCTCTTATCGAGAAAGTTAAGCAACGCCAATAAGAAACCACAAGCTGTAAAAAGCAATGCTAACAGAGTCAGCATAATCATTAAGATTTCATAGTCCGTCATGTGCGCCACCTCCCTTCCACAGTGACATCCAAATAATGGAGCACCTTATAATATGGCTCGGGAGATTACCACCTCGTCATGGGTACTTGTAAAGCGGATGAACCGCTTTTTTAATATAGCACATACGTTCTGCCTTTTCAACCGAACAATTACCATTCCTTAGTAAATTCCAATAATAATCTCTTATAAATACTATTAAATATATCGATTATATTGTAAAATAAAGTATAGTTATAATTTTTAAGAGGAAAAAATATGAATAGACTATCAAGAAAAGGTTTCACATTAGCTGAACTGCTTATTGTTGTAGCCATCATAGGTATACTTGTATCTATCAGTATACCTATATTTACCAACCAGCTTGAAAGAAGCAGAGATGCAGCTTCAATTGCCAATATCCGCAGTGCTTATGCTCAGGCTATGGCTGAATACTTAACCAATTCTTTTTCAGACAGTCGCATGGATGATGCAGTTCATAGTTATGATGTTAACAATTCCTCCGGAACACGTGTTATGACTGTTAATTTTAGAAAGGGAAGAATAGTCCAGATATGTGTGATGAATGTAGAAATTAAAAGCACCAAGGCAAATGATTGGTCCGGTATGGGTGACAGTCTTCCATTTCATGGTCATATGAGACCCTGGAATGATGGAGATACCGGTGTTCCGAGAAAATATATGATTGTCTTCAATTTCGATGAAAGCGGAAGCGGACACTCCCATGATGGAGGTGTTGATGGATCAAACTGGGACGGCTATGCTGCAGACGGATATGTAACGTCGGTTGACTTTGTTTAATGATAATGCCCACAAAATTATAAAAAAACATGATCATTATGATTTCGTAGTCTGTCATGTTCTTGCCTCCCTCGTTTGCAGACGAGAGAGGCTTTATTATGTGGTTTATAAGACTTATAGTCAGAAACAGACCTATTACAATTAAAACGAGGAATTGCAATAAATGCGATTCCTCGTTTTTGAGTTTCGATTGTATGATACAAATTTTGTAGCTTAAAAAAGCCTTGCCCAAGTGTCGATATGATTAGACCATATCTTCGGCAGTTGCCATTGAACTTAGGTGAATTTATCACTTGATTGGAGGCTTGAAGCCAGCAAGTTTCATTTCTTTAAGAAATTCATCTTCGGAAAGATTGGTCTTTAGTGCACCTTTTTTTACATCAATATCGCCATCTTGAACCATCTCAAATAATAATAAACGTTTTCCTCTTTGCTCAGCGATCTCTTCATAATGCTGCATGACTGTACACATGGAATTAAGGCCTCCTTCAGTGGTTTTAGGGTACTTTAATGGCTGTTTTTATTTGTGAAGATATGATAGCAGAGAAAAAGAATAATGCATATAGTCTGAATTAGAACCATATCCGTTTTATGATGCTTTCTGAACTTGGTACAACGGATATATAGTCTGAAAATAGAAAATATGAAATACTTTTAAGCTGTGATATGATGCATACGTCTAAAGACAATCTATAGAATTCAGCTGATTTCAATCTTAAATACTCTTCTGGGACGGTCATTCCAGAAAATACAAATTTCATTATTAATTTTGCGCAGAACTGATATATAATCAAAGCGAGAAGGTCATATCTTTCTCGCTCACTTTAGGAGAAGATATGGAAACATTAACAGGATTGGGGAAAGCCTTAATGGCTGCAGACCCCGATAAGATCCGGCTGGATATGACGGTTAAAAATATCCTTGCATATAAACCATTGCTAGCAAGGATTTTTAAAGAAGTTGTGTCAGAGTGTCGGGATATGAATTTTGATGACATTGAGGCCTGTATAGAAGGTGATGTTCTCGTAAGTAAGGTTTATGTTGACAGTGGGCTCACCAATGCAGGTGAACGGATTGATGGTCTGAATACCGAAGCATATTTAAATGAAGAAGGTCTGGATAGATTTGATATACGAACGTATCTCAGATTGCCTGGAAAATGTGGTTCAGAGTATATCAAACTCATCATAAATCTTGAGGCTCAGAACGAAGATAAACCCGGGTATGATTTACCGCTGAGGGCTTTATTCTATTGCTGCCGTATGATATCAGCACAGCAGGGAGTTGAGTTCACAACGGACAGTGATGATCCCGTGAAGTACGGGAATATCAAAAAGGTATATTCCATCTGGCTTTGTACAGAAGCAGCTCAGACCAGAGCAAACTCCATTGAGATTTATGATATAAACAGAAACTTCCTGTACGGTAATAACACGGATAACCCAAGATATGATATCCTTAATGCGATAATCATTTATATCAGTGAGAAACATAATCCGGAGAAATCCAATAATGAACTTATACGGATGCTTACAGATCTTTTCGATGAACGAATCGATGGAGCAGAAAAAGTTCAAAAATTAAAATCTGAATATACACTTAAATTGACAAAAGAAGTAGAAGTGGAGGTGAGTGATTTGTGTACATATGCAACAGCAATGGAAAATAAGGGTATAGTAATAGGCACAGATAAAGGGCTCGAAGCACTGGTAAAGAGTTTAAAGGTCTATATCAATGATTTTGATGAACTTTATAAAGCCGTGATAAAAAATGAAATATATGAAAAGGTTTCAAAAGATGATGTTATGAAGTATTACAATGAATCTTTAAAACCATAGGTCTATGTAGCCGGGTCAATGATCCGGGTTAGTGATCATAAAATATAGAACGAGGAATCGCATAAAATGCGATTCCTCGTTTTTACGTTTTGATTGATGTAGTCATTAGTCATATTGTAGTGGGTTTACCGGTGGAATTTAAGTAACGAAAGATAAGATATCAACCACGAGTTAAATGCAATCGTAGTTAAATCTACTTATAATAGATATGGAGATGAAAACTGTATATGACATGCATTGAGCAAAGTTTTTATATTCTCATCTTTGAAAGTACATGAGGAAGTAAAGAATGGTTTTATTAAGAGTATCATTCCAGCAGTCAGTGAATTGATTTTTCAACTTAATTGAGAGACTTTCGTACTTATGCTAATATTATTTTATATTTACGAATACAGCGAGTGGTGGTTTGTGTATGGATTTTAAGATGAGGAGCGCACATGACTAAAAATATTCTTCTTACAACACTGGATGTATCTCGTGACGATAGAAAACCGAGATATTACTCTGCTAAAAGTGAATTCGGTTTTAATTATTGTGAAGCCATGCAGAGCATTGAGGCCGGGACAAAGTTGATTCTGGCGCGTGTACCTGTTGCGGAGATCCTGATCATCGGAGAAGAAAAATTTCCATCACTAAAGCTTGGGACCGACATGGACGTTGAAAAGAGTTTTAAGCTAAAGGATGCAGAGTATTTGGCCAATGCTTACTATGAGACTCATCATTCTGCATTTGATCTTTACAGATATCGCATGGCACAGTACATAAATGAAGTCAGTACCGAGGAGGATAGTGATACCTTAGTGGATGAGGCACTTCGTGAGAATCTGGTCAAACTCATAAATGATTTTCAGGAGTCGTATTCAGAGCGGGAAACAAAACGTCTTAACCGATTTTTTGATGAGCTTTCCGGCAACCGGGATCTATATGAGAAATTAATAACTTACCTCTTTACGTCACTTCCGGATCTAAGAAAAAATACGGCACAAGTTGTCAAGTGGGTAGAGAACTATCTGTATAACGAATTAAAGCCATCTGCAAAGCTTGAGTGTCTTGAAGTGAATGAAAATGTCTCTGCACGATACATCCCGGCGGTTATGCTTGAAAAACGGGAGTTTTGGGTCAACAGCATGCTTGACACAGATCCGTTCGTAAACGGGGAAGAAGATGAGATAAATCTTTATGTAGTCCTGAGTAATGATTCCGCTATAGACGGTCAGCTCATCCTCAACATGCTTGACATCCTTATATCTACTCCCGGGAGCAATGTTTGTCTTAAGAAAATATACAAGGTGATAGATCTTGCAGGAAGCCTGACAGTAAAAATTGAAGACAGCACGGCACTTTCCAAATCCACAAAACTTGTTTCGGCAGCTCATGCATTTCTTAACTACAGTAAGACAGATATGCTTGTGAATTTCTGGGAGAATTCTGGTGTACAGGATGAAAGGATAAGCAAGCTTATCTATGCTGCACGCCATGTTGATGTAGGCATTTCCATGTGTAATATCCCTGAGGTTCAGGAAGGCATAGACCGTCTGCACGAGATATTCCGGGATGAGTCATCCTGGAAAGAAGAAAGTGAATATGGATTGTTGTTCGGTATCATCGCCGAATGCATTAAGGCGGATTATAAGCCATTTCTTGAAGGTGACGGCACAATTCCGTTTATAGAACTTATCAAATGGACCTATAAGCATCAGCTGTACCAACAGGTATTGACTCTGATCGAATCCCATGCACCTGCAAATATTGTCAGATCAGGTATTTTCTACTATTGCGATGACGAGAACAAGGCTGCAGATGTCATTAAGATCCTTGCACATCAGCGTCTGGCATTGAAACCTTATGAATACTATAAGATGGAGGACATAGAACACTATTTCATTAAGACTTATGACCGTTCGGCTGTAATACTAAACGGTTCCAAAGGTGAAGACAGAAACAAGATCTATTCCTATCTCAGAATCCTGTCCATCGATAATGAATCACCTGAAAAAATAACAGGTCACACAGCCTGCGACGACACTATAACCGTACAGAAAGTTCTCTACGCCTATTATCATCTTGGAGAAGTCAGAAACAAAATCAGCCATGCCGATACCAGGGCTATGGCCGAATGCCGCCTCATCGTATACGATAACGAGATAAGCTCCGCCATGCTGCTGATGCGTGAAAGCATTGAGTTCTTCATCAACAATTATGAGGAAGCATTAGAAGAAGTACGATATAAAAATCCAAACATTGTCACCATCACATCGGAAGAAGTGAGAAATGCTTCGGAGCGTTTGAAACGGGAAAACAAAGATAATCATCGCAACAATGAAAGAAAAGAGTAACAGTTCAGCCGGTGGACCATAGGGACGGGGTTAGTGGTCCACCGGCTGAACTGTTACCTGCAATAAAAAAATTTATAAAATTTTAACTTATAGCCCATATTAAAAATCCAGAATAAGAGTTAATATATACGAGGATTTGTGATTGTAGTGAGGGCAATACATGAAAACAATATCATTAAAAGGTTATCAGTTAGCAGAACTTCTTATAGTTGCGGCTATAATAGGTGTACTTGTGGCTGCTTGTTTAAATGTATATACAGATAAGCTTGAGGAAAGCAGGGATGCGGTGGCGGTAGCCAACATTCGCAGCGCTTACTCAAGGGCTATGTCTGAATATATAACCTACACAGCAAATGACGACAATTATGATTACGTTCTTAACACCTATGTAATCAAGGACGGCGATAAAATTGTAGGGTCTATTAATTATCATAATGGAAGAATAGCTCAGATATCCATCTACAATGTTGAGGTTCCGACCAACCTAAGTAACAACTGGTCCGGTCTGGCAGACAACCTTCCGTTTTATAATACGTTGACATCAGATGATCACGGAGATCAGGGTGTTACAAGAAAAAACGCTACTATCGAATTTGATTTTGATGATTATGGCGCAGAGCATATCGGAACCGGAGCTGTCTGGGATGCTCATGAAGCAGAAGGTCGAGTAACTTCTGTGGTAGTTAAAGATACACCGGAGTATATTGTAAATAGATTATAATTTGAATACATTTAAAGCCTCTCTCGTTTTTGAAGACGAGAGAGGCTTTTTCAATTCCAAAAATCATATATATGGTCGGAATTTAGACAATATGAAAAGAATGAAAGTTGTGTTAAGGTTTATGCATTGATGATATATGAACTGCAATCAGTAATAAATGAATTCAACATTTTTCTCTAACAATAAAGAATTAACAATGATTGGTTTACTGATTGTTAGGAATGTTTATCAATGATATTATAGATTTAAGGAGATACAGAATTTAATGCAGGAAGCAGAAGTAAGTGTCTATATTCAAAACCAAATTAATATCAATGGGCTAGTTGATTGAGGACTTTAATTCGAAATCATCAGAAAACATGAATTTCAAACTTTTGGCAGAAGGTCTTCATCATTTTAAAGAAACAGAGAAAGGTCGTGATATCGTGAGTGAAAAAGTTGAAAGATATGCAAAACAATATGCTGAGACAAATAGAATTAGTAATTTAGTACAGAACATTAAAAATTTGATGAAAAATGCTTCTTTTACTTTAGATCAGGCATTTAATAACCTTGAAGTTTCCGATAAAGACAGGGTGATTGTAACTAAGGAGCTTCAAGAAGAATCACTAAGAATAAATAGCATGCAATGATTAAACGAAAACAAGGCGAAAATGAAGCGCTTGAAATTCTTGAGAACATCGGAATAGAGATGGATGAAGAATATACTGACGACAATTCCAGGCCGAAGATGCCGGATCTCCGATACAAGGATGGAAGATTTATCGAGGTGACTCATACAAGATATAATGCCGAATTCATCCAGAGGCTGAGGAATCACGGCTGTAAGGCTGTTGGGGATGATAAGGTATTTTTAAATGAAGAATGTCATCAGTCAGACTGTCCCATTATCAAGCAATGTACCGATGCAATCCTTCGGGAGATAATCGACGACAAGGGAAAGAAATACCCATATGGAGATACAGACTTATTCCTGTTTGTCACATCCGAAGAGTACAGGAACATGCTGAATCTTATGCCTCAATGGAAATGGAACGGTGAAGCCAATATTTTCCTTTACGACATAGAAAAATCTCCGTTTCAGACAATATACGTCTGCGAGTGGGATTTTGAAAACCTGATTTATAACACTGTCGATCCCATAATGACAAGGTTTTACAGAAATGATGGTACGCTTCAATGGCAATACTATCGGCATAAGGAATTGTGAGACCTACTGGCTCTGACCGCATTTATAGTGTAAAATAGACAAGGCACAAACACAGCTGAAAAAAATTTTTGGCTTTTTTGCTGTTTTCTGTTGTACATTTAATCTTAAAGTGCTAGAATGCATCCATAAATATTTTGCCACGGAGAGTAGAGAGTATGGCAGTAAGCAGTTTATGAAGGCTGCTTACTAGCTGTACTCTTTTTTTGTGCCCAAAACGAGGTAAAAACATGCTAAGACAAGACTTTATCGAAAAAATCGAGGACAATCCGGTCATTGCCGCAATAAAAGATGATGCGGGACTTGAGAAATGTCTCGAAACCGACATTGGCGTCATCTTCGTTCTCTATGGCGACGTCTGCAGCATCCCAAATATCGTAAAACGAATCAAGGATGCGGGGAAAACAGTTGTGGTTCACATGGACCTGATAAACGGGCTCACTTCCAAGGAAATCTCACTGGATTTCATAAAAGAACACACAGAGGCAGACGGCATCATCACAACAAAACAGAACCTTATAAAACATGCAAAAGAGCTTGGGTTAAATACAGTACTCAGATTCTTCATGCTGGACACTATCGCTCTTCAGAACTTTGAGAAGCAGAGCCACCAGGATATTCAGCCCGACATCATCGAGGTTCTGCCTGGAATACTTCTTCCGGAGTTCTTTGAGAATTTACGAAGGATCTCAAGAGTCCGCATCATGGCGAGCGGCCTCATCAGTACAAAAGAAGAAGTGCTAAACGCCTTGAACAACGGAGTGATTTCAATTTCAACCACAAACCAGAAGATCTGGGATATATAAAATCAATTTCAACTTAATTCGGAAATACGGAACATGTAGTTTTACTACTAATGAAAATGTGACAGGTTTACAAACTAAGGTTGTCACATCAAATCTGCCTTTAAATTAAGAAATATATCGGGCAGATGTTCGTAAAACAATTAAATCAGTAAGTGATATGGAGGAATATATTAATGTCTAAATATGTAATGGCCATGGATGCCGGAACCACCAGTAACCGCTGCATCCTCTTTGACAAAGCAGGAAACATCTGCTCGGTAGCGCAGAAGGAATTCACACAGTTTTTTCCTCATCCCGGCTGGGTTGAGCATGACGCCGGTGAGATCTGGCAGTCACAGCTTTCTGTAGCAAGACGTGCAATGCAGAAGATCGGAGCAACCTTTGAGGATATCGTTTCCATCGGTATCACAAACCAGCGTGAGACCACCATCGTCTGGGACAAGCTCACAGGTCAGCCTTTATGTCACGCAATCGTATGGCAATGCCGTCGAACCGCCGACGCAGCCGAAGAACTGAAGAAGGAAGGACTTGAGGAAAGCTTCCAGAAGAAGACCGGCCTCATCATTGACCCATACTTCTCAGCCACAAAGCTTCAGTGGA
Organism: Oribacterium sp. FC2011; assembly: GCF_000701645.1. NCBI lineage: Bacteria > Bacillati > Bacillota > Clostridia > Lachnospirales > Lachnospiraceae > Oribacterium > Oribacterium sp. FC2011. The sequence goes on along the minus strand of NZ_JNJM01000005.1, from coordinate 4,463 downwards.
TCCTCCACCATATGCCGAACGCACAGGAAAGAGCGGAAAAAGGAGAGCTGCTTTTCGGAACAGTAGACACCTGGCTCATATGGAAGCTCACTAAGGGAAAAGTTCATGTAACAGATTATTCCAATGCTTCCAGAACCATGCTTTTCAATATCAATACTCTTGACTGGGATGATGAAATCCTGGAGAAGCTCAACATTCCACGCTGCATGCTTCCTGAGGTTAAGCCAAGCAGCTACGTTTACGGAGAATCAGATCCTGAGTTCTTCGGAGGTCCCATTAAGATCGCGGGGGCCGGCGGAGACCAGCAGTGTGCATTGTTCGGACAGACCTGCTTCGATTCCGGAGAAGCCAAGAACACTTACGGAACCGGATGCTTCATGCTGATGAACACAGGCGAGAAACCGGTATTCTCAAAGAACGGACTTCTCACCACCATCGCCTGGGGGATCGACGGAAAAGTAAATTACGCTCTCGAAGGTTCGGTTTATGTAGCAGGTGCAGCCATTCAGTGGCTGAGAGATGAGCTGAGAGTCATCGACAGCTCTGCAGATTCCGAGTACTTCGCCACAAGAGTTAAGAATACAAACGGCTGTTATGTGGTACCTGCCTTTACAGGACTGGGCGCTCCTTACTGGGATCCCTTTGCAAGAGGCGTCATTACAGGACTTACCCGTGGCGTAAACAAATACCACATCATCAGAGCGACGCTGGAGTCATTAGCATTCCAGACAAACGACGTGCTGAGAGCCATGGAAAAGGATTCCAACATTCACCTTACATCACTTAAGGTAGACGGCGGTGCCTGCAAGAACAACTTCCTGATGCAGTTCCAGTCAGACATCATCGATGCTCCGGTACACAGACCTAAATGTGTTGAGACCACAGCCATGGGAGCCGCTTATCTTGCAGGACTTGCAACCGGCTTCTGGAATGACAAGGAAGACGTCAAGAAGAACTGGCAGATAGATAAAGAATTCCATCCTGAGATGAGAGCGGAACAAAGAGAAGAAGAAATCCGCGGATGGAATCAGGCAGTAAAGGCTACCTTCGGCTGGGACAAGAGATAAATAAAGTCAATATATAAAAGCCACCTTGGCTTGGTATAAAATGTGAGGCCAAAAGATACCTTTAATTAACCATATTAGTATGAAAACCCGGATCCGGACCGGTAATCATTATAAACAATGTAAATCATCCAATTATAAAACGAGGAGATAATAAATCATGACTTACGATGTGATCATTATTGGTGCAGGTGTCACCGGTGCAGCCGTAGCGAGAGAGCTTTCCCGCTACAACGTAGAAGTATGTGTTCTTGATAAGGAAGAGGACGTATGCTGCGGTACTTCAAAAGCAAACAGCGCCATTATCCACGCAGGCTACGATGCTGAGCCCGGATCAAACATGGCAAAGATGAACGTTCGCGGAAACTACATGATGGACCAGCTTTGCAAGGATCTGGACGTTCCTTTCAAGAGAAACGGTTCACTGGTTGTATGTGTCCATGAGGAAATGCTTCCGGGACTTAAGGAGCTCTATGACAAGGGTATTAAGAACGGCGTTCCCGGCATGAAGCTTCTGAACAGAGAAGAAGCCCTCGCAATGGAACCGAACCTTTCCGATAACGTTCAGGGTGCTCTTTATGCAGAGACTGCCGGAATCATCTGCCCCTTCAAGCTTAATATCGCTATGGCAGAGAATGCCAATGTTAACGGCGTAGACTTCCGCTTCAACACCCGCGTTGAGAAGATCACCAAGGGTGAGGATGGCTTATGGCATCTCCGCACCAACAACGGCGAGTACAAGACAAGATATGTTGTTAATGCTGCCGGCGTTTACGCAGACGTATTCCACAACATGGTAAGCGAAGAGAAGATTCACATCATCGAGCGCCGCGGAGAGTATTACCTCCTGGACAGAACAGTAGGGGATCACGTAAGTCACACTATTTTTCCTCAGCCCAATAAATTCGGTAAGGGCGTTCTGGTAGCACCTACAGTTCATGGAAACCTCCTTGTAGGACCTACAGCCATCGATCAGGATGATAAGGATGCAACCAACACAACTCAGTTTGGAATGGATCAGATTACAGCCAAGGCTTCCGAGAATGTAAAGAACCTTCCATTAAGAAGTGTTATCACTTCCTTCTCAGGACTTCGTGCTCATGAAGATCATCAGGAATTCATCCTTGGAGAAGTTAAGGATGCACCGGGCTTCATCGACTGTGCTGGTATCGAGTCACCGGGACTTTCAAGCTCACCGGCAATCGGAGAGTACATCGGAAATCTCCTTCGCGACATGATGAAGCTCACAGAGAAAGAAAACTGGATCGCTACAAGAAAAGATGTGCTTGATCCCAAGAAGCTTTCATTAGAAGAAAGAAATGAACTTATCAAGAAGAATGCTGCATACGGACAGATTATCTGCAGATGTGAGTCTGTAACAGAAGGCGAGATACTTGATGCCATTCACAGACCTCTCGGCGCACGTTCACTGGACGGCATTAAGAGAAGAACCAGAGCAGGAATGGGACGCTGCCAGGCAGGTTTCTGCAGTCCCCGTGTAATGGATATCCTTGCAAGAGAGCTGGGACTTCCACTTACAGAGATCACAAAGAACGGCGGAAAGTCAAACATAGTGCTTGAGCACTCCAAGGAGGTAGCAGAATGAATAAAGTAGATATCGTAATAGTCGGCGGAGGACCTGCAGGTCTTGCCGCAGCAGTAGCCGCAAAGAAAGCCGGCTGCGACAGCATTCTCATCCTTGAGAGAGACGGAGAGCTGGGAGGAATCCTTAATCAGTGTATCCACAACGGATTCGGTCTTCATACATTTAAAGAGGAGCTTACAGGTCCCGAGTACGCAGGCCGCTTCATCCGGCAGGCCCTGGATCTTAACATTGAATACAAACTGAACACCATGGTAATGGACATCTCTCCTGAGAAGGTCATTACAGCCATGAACCGCACAGACGGAATGTTCCGGATTCAGGCAGGAGCAGTAATCCTCGCCATGGGCTGCCGCGAGCGTCCTAGAGGAGCCCTCAATATCCCCGGCTACAGACCCGCCGGAATCTTCTCAGCAGGTACAGCACAGAGACTTGTTAACATCGAGGGTTACATGCCCGGAAGAGAAGTTGTTATCCTGGGCTCCGGAGACATTGGACTCATCATGGCACGCCGTATGACTCTTGAAGGCGCAAAGGTAAAGGTTGTTGCCGAGCTTATGCCTTACTCAGGCGGACTCAAGAGAAACATCGTACAGTGCCTTGACGACTACGGAATCCCTCTCAAGCTTTCACACACGGTCATCGACATCGAAGGCAAGGAGCATATCTCAGCTGTAACCATCGCTGAGGTTGGACCTGACCGTAAGCCGATCCCCGGCACAGAAGAGCGATACACCTGCGACACACTTCTTCTTTCCTGCGGACTTATCCCTGAGAATGAGCTTTCACAGTCCGCCGGCATTGAAATGAGCCGCATCACCTCAGGCCCTGTTGTAAACGAGAGCCTCGAGACCAATGTTCCCGGCATCTTCGCCTGTGGCAATGTCCTTCACGTTCACGACCTCGTAGATTACGTTTCAGAAGAAGCCGGACGTGCCGGAGAGAACGCAGTAAAGTATGTAAAGGGACAGCTTGATGAAAACGCCTCCGGAAAGCTCATTAAGCTTACTGCAACCGACGGTGCAAGATATACAGTTCCTTCATCCATCGACCCCGGCCGTATGGATGAGAATCTGACAGTCCGCTTCCGTGTCGGTGATGTATATAAGGATTCCTACGTTTCTGTATATTACGGAGACGAGAGAGTTCAGCACAGAAAGCGCCAGATCCTGGCACCGGGCGAAATGGAACAGATTATCGTAAAGAAGGAAGACCTGCTGGCAAGACCTGAGATGGAGACTATTACCATCAAGATTGAAAAAGAGTAAGGAGAATAGAATTATGGAGCAGAGACATTTGACCTGTATCGGCTGTCCCATGGGCTGCCAGCTCACAGTCGAAATGGATAAAGGAGAAGTCCTCTCGGTAACAGGAAACACCTGTAAAAGAGGGGATATATATGCAAGGAAAGAAGTAACAAATCCTACAAGAATCGTAACCTCAACCATAGCAGTTAAGGAAGGTGACAAGGAAAGAGTTTCCTGCAAGACAGCAAACGACATTCCAAAAGACAAAATCTTCGCAGTAATGCAGGACATCAACCACGCAGTCTGCAAGGCACCCATCAGCATCGGTGACGTCCTCATCGAAAACGCTGCCGGCACCGGCGTAGCTGTAATCGCAACACGCGACATCAGAAAAATCTCATAAATAATTAAACGGGCTCTGATTTGCACATAGAAGAAGATGTGTGAATCAGAGCCGGTTTTATCCATCTGAGGTCATTCCACTGGCTTACTTTCAATGACTCCAAAACCGGTTTTATCCATCTGAGGTCATTCCACTGGCTTACTTTC